>CAYTMD010000070.1:0-18187 GCA_964438685.1 uncultured Acidobacteriota bacterium | reverse complement strand
TACCGGCTGACGGGCGTGGCCGCAGCGGAATACACGGAAGCCAGCACCACGCAGTTGCTGGACGTGCAAAAGCGAACGTGGTCGCAGGAACTCGCCTCGGCGCTGGGGCTTGACTTGGCCAAGTTCCCGTCCATTGTGCAAGCCGGCACGGTGCTCGGAAAAATTCGCCCGGAAATCAGTCAGGCAACGGGTTTGACGAATACGCAGGTGATCACTCCGGCATGCCATGACACGGGTTCGGCCGTGGCGGGCATTCCTTTTTCGCACGAAGAATCGGCATTCATAAGCTCGGGAACGTGGTCGCTGGTGGGCACCGTGCTGCTCCATCCGGTGGTGAGTGGCGATGGGCAGGGCAAGACGTTTACCAATGAAGGTGGCGTGGCGGGCAGCATCCGCTTCCTGCAAAACGTCATTGGCTTGTGGCTTCTTCAGGAATGCCTGCGCGAATGGAACGGACAGGGTCTGCACCTGACCCCGGCGGATTTGGCGGCGCAGTGCTTGGAGGCTCCTCCGGATGGGCCGTACTTTTACGCGGATGAGACGCGGTACCTCGCCCCTGGCAACATGGTGGAACGCATCAATGCCGGACTGCGCGATGCGGGTTTTGCCGAAGAAAAACGGCCGCCGGAATTAGCTGCCATCATCTTC
The DNA here is from genome assembly GCA_964438685.1 of uncultured Acidobacteriota bacterium. GTDB lineage: Bacteria > Acidobacteriota > Terriglobia > UBA7540 > UBA7540 > Bog-366. The sequence goes on along the minus strand of CAYTMD010000070.1, from coordinate 17,539 downwards.
CGCAGCCTTGCACGCCGCTATGCCGAGGTGGTGGGCGAAATGGGCAGGCTCACCGGCAAGTCGATCAAGCGCATCTGCATTGTGGGTGGTGGGGTGAAGAATGAAGCGCTGAATCGATTGACGGAGTTGGTGACGGGAATCCCCGTGGTGCGTGGACCGAGTGAATCCACGGCGGCAGGGAACCTTGCGGTGCAAATCGCCGCGCTGGAGAAATCCGTTTCGCTCGATCATGTCCAGGCGATCAGCGCACGGCTGAAGTTTGGGTCGCCGCAGTAAAGAGCGTTGTAGGGGTAGGGCTTGCCCTACCCTCGACGTTCATCGCCGAAATCGATAGAGGGACATTTGACCAAGGGGACGGCAAGCCGCCCCCCTACGATTCACCAATAAGGATTCGACATGGTATTCGAAGTAGGGATTCTAAATGTTGTGCCCGGCCAGGAAACGGCCTTTGAGGAAACGCTCAAGGCTGCGCGGCCGCTGATTGCCGCTACGCCGGGGTTTGTTTCGATCAACGTTCAGAGATGCATCGAGACCCCCAATCGCTATCTTCTGCTGGTTACGTGGAAGACCATTGAGGACCACGTCGTTGGGTTCCGGCAATCGGACCGGTTCCCCGAATGGCGCAAGCTCCTTCACCACTTTTACGATCCGCCTCCGGTTATTGAACACTATGTGGAGCCACTGGAATTGACGGATTAAGACGTAGGGGTTGGGCTTGCCCCACCCTCATTGTCCGGCGGCAAATCGAGTAGAGAAAAGGGAAACAACGTGCGAGGATGAAAAAGGTCTGGCGAGCGGTAATCGAGGCAGGTTTCATAATATTCCTGTTCTACTCCAATCTTTTGATGGGGGAGTTTGAACGCTCAGGAATGGGACGCAGCAAGGGTTTGGTTTGGGCCATTGGGGATATCTTTACAGCGTCCAATTTCTTTGTCGCTCTCATGGCCGCACTCATCGGTTATGTCCTTGTCGAATTCCTTCGCCAGAGATTCTAGGGTAAGGCTGAGCCTTGGAATTGGTCCAGATGCCTGATCCAAGCTGAGTGCGCGACGCGCCTTGGAGTGCGGCGGCTCGACGCCGCCTTTAAACGTACGGTACCACAAATTGCATATTCGTTACGTTTCACTCGACGGCAACCTACCACCTTCCGCGTGCGACGTACGTTTCGACACGGTAGATCTCCGTCGCATTCGAAGGCGGCGTCGAGCCGCCGCACTCCAAGGCGCGTCGCGCAGCGATTGGGAAACGGGTCCTCGCCGCCATGGATGACAGTCCTATTCACATCCTCGATCTGTGGCAGCATAAAGCCGCTGTTATGCCCAATTGACTGCCGGGCGGTATGTCCACTTGACCTAGAGGCCAATTTCCTATAGCGTTTTAAGTTTGTGAGATCATGGCAAAACCGCGTGTAGCACTCTTTATTACCTGTATTGCTGACCAGTTCTTCCCCCAAGTCGGCGAATGCGTGGTGAATATCCTCCGAAGGTTGGACGTGGACGTGACGTTCAATCCCGCGCAGACGTGTTGCGGGCAGCCGGCGTTTAATACCGGCTATCGCGACGAAGCCCGCAGTGTGGCCCGGCGAGTTCTGGACATCTTTGACAACTCGGATTATGTGGTGGCGCCGTCGGGTTCCTGCTCCTCCATGGTGCGGGTTTTCTATCCTGAACTCTTTGCGGAAGAGCCTGAAATGATGCGCAAATGTCAGGACCTGAAAAAGCGTTTTTTTGAGTTTTCTGAATTCCTGGTCAACGTCTTAAAAGTCGATGATCTTGGCGCGCGCTTCCCCCACCGGGTGACCTACCACGATTCCTGCCACCTGCTGCGCGAACTGGGTGTTTCCGAACCCCCGCGCAAACTGCTGAGCAAGGTGCGGGATATTGAAATGGTGGATTTGAACGATAATAAACTCTGCTGCGGGTTTGGCGGCACGTTCGCCGTAAAGTTCCCGGAAGTCTCCGTGCCCATGGGCCAGGATAAGATCCGGGCCGCCACCGCCACCGGCGCCGAATACCTTGTGGCCGCTGATGGCGGCTGCCTGATGCACTTGGCCGGATTGATCCATCGGCAGGGACTGCCGCTGAAGACAATGCACCTGGCGGAGCTTTTAGCGCAGAAGAGCTAGGTGAAAGGTGAAAGGCTAAAGTTTAAAGGGTAAAGGCTCAGATGTTTATCCTTTAACCTTTACCCTTTAAGCTTCAAACTTGGTCCCTGACGCTTGATACCTGGCACCTGACCCCTGGCTTTTAGCACTGTAACCCGTAACCTGTTCCCTGTAACCTAATTATGAGCGACACCGGCGTCCACAGTAACGAGATTCACCAGCATGGTAGCGAGACCATCGCAAATGCCCGACTGGCCGAGGCCTACCGTTCTTCCACGGTCCGCCTGCTTAGCCACCGGCAGACGGCCATTGCCGAGGTCCCGGGCTTTGACTGCCTGCGCGACACGGGCCGCGAGATCAAGCGCCACACGATTGAAAACCTCGACTTCTATCTGAACCAGTTTGCCGACAGCGTGGAACGCAACGGCGCCAAAATGCACTGGGCCGCCACGGCCGCCGACGTTTGCCGCATCGTGGTGGATATCGTGAAGCACTCGGCGGCGCGGGAAGTGGTGAAGGCCAAGAGCATGGTGGGCGAGGAAGTTGAGCTGAACCACGCGCTGGAGGCGGCGGGAATTCGTCCCATTGAGACCGACCTGGGCGAGTTCATTATTCAGTTGGCGGGTGAGCGGCCCGCCCACACTGTGGCCCCCGCCATCCACAAGACTCGCGAAGACGTTTCCGAGTTGTTTGTGAAACACATCAAGTCGGAGCGCACAGTGGTTCCCGAGGAGCTTACCGCCATCGCGCGCCGGGCATTACGCGAGATGTTCCAGAAGGCCGGCGTGGGAGTGAGCGGCGCCAACTTCGCCGTGGCCGAAACGGGAACCGTAGTCACGATTGAGAACGAAGGAAACATCCGCATGTGTACCACCGTTCCGCGGATACACATCGCGTTGATTGGAATCGAGAAGATTATTCCCCGGCTTGCCCACCTGGGGGTTTTTCTGCGCTTGCTGGGCCGTTCCGGGACGGGTCAAAAGCTGACCACCTACACTTCACTGCTCACCGGGCCGCGCCGCCAGGGCGAAGATGGGCCGGAAGAAATGCACGTGGTGATGGTGGACAACGGCCGCGTGAAGACGCTTGCCGATCCCAAAATGCGCGAAATGCTTTACTGCATCCGCTGCGGAGCGTGCCTGAATACGTGTCCGGTTTATCGCAAGATTGGCGGACATGCCTACGGGTGGGTCTATAGCGGCCCCATTGGCGCTCTGGTGACGCCGGAATTCACCAGCATCGGCCAGGCTCGGGAATTGCCTTTTGCCTCGTCACTTTGTGGAGCCTGCCGGGAAGTTTGCCCGGTAAGGATCAATATTCCCGACCTGCTGCTGCACCTGCGCGCCGAGGCTCAGGAACATGCACCCAAGAAGTCGGAATCGCTGCTCTCCGAGCGGTTCATGTTCCGCATGTGGGCCTGGGCAATGCGCCATCCGGCCCTGTACCGAGTGGGCAGCCGGTTTGCGCGCATGGGGCAAGGCCTGCTGGCGCGTAAGGGCTGGATTCGGAATATCCCGGCATACCCCATTTCACAATGGACCAAGGAACGAGACTTTCCCGCGCTGGCCCCCAAAGCATTTCACAAGCGTTGGAAGAAGATGGGGACGAAGAGCTAGGTGCCAGGTATCAGGGAAAAGCGAAACTCGGAACTCGAAAATAGAAACTCGAAAACCGAAATTCGAAAATCATGCGCTCCCATGATTCTCCAGCCCTCGCCCCTTTGGGGGAGAGGGTGGCCCGCAGCCGGCGTTTTCACCAGCCGGGGCGGGACGGGTGAGGGGGTCAAAAACTCTGGGGGCTACTGAGACACTGCCGGAGTTGAGGACCGTTCACTTTTGCCTTTTGGCTTGCCTTTACGGCTCCGGCAAATGTTTTCCATTTTGGTAAAGACCCCCTCACCCTCCGGCTTGCGGTCCCCCCTCCCCCCCAAAGGGGCGAGGGTGGAACAATTTTCGCGATTGTGCTTTCGTTGATAGCTGGTGAAATATCCGGGATACAGGCCCGGGCAACCCTTTAGAAATCCTACCTCTTCGTGGAGAATCGCCATGTTTCGATCCTATTCAATCCTGAGAATCGGCATCCTTGCCGTCCTTATCACCTTCGCTGCCGGCTGGGCTGTTTCATCGGCGCGCGCCGCGGAGGGCCCTTCGGCTCCGGTCACTTTACGCTGTGAATATCTGAAAAATCCGGTGGGTGTTGACGTCCGCCAGCCGCGATTCGGCTGGGTGCTTCATCATACGGAGCGCGCGCAACGGCAATCCGCCTACCAGGTGCTGGTGGCTTCCAGTCCGGAACTGCTCAGCCAGGACAAGGGCGACCAGTGGGACAGCGGCAAGGCTGAAACGGACAACTCCACGCAGGTAGTATACGGCGGCAAAGCTCTGGAGAGCGACCACTCGTACTGGTGGAAAGTCCGGTACTGGGACCGGAATGGTGTTGCCAGCGAGTACAGCCAGGCGGCCAGCTTTGATACCGGGCTGTTTTCCGCCGAGGATTGGAAGGGGCAATGGATTGGCGGCGCCAATCAATTGCGTCAGGAATTCACCCTGGCGGAAGCTCCACGCCGTGCTCGCGCTTACATCTGCGGGCTGGGTTATTACGAACTCCACCTCAACGGCTCAAGGATTGGCCACAACTACCTGGATCCCGCCTTTACCTCGTTTGATAAACGCGATCTGTACTCCGCGTACGACGTCACTTCAAAGCTCCACAAAGGCGCCAACGCTGTGGGCGTGATGCTGGGTGAAGGTTGGTTCCGCAACCGTGTGCTGATGTTCCAACTCGACGTTGAACTCGCCAGCGGCAAGCATGTGAGCGTCAGCAGCGGCCCGGCGTGGAAAGCCAAGAACGGTCCCATTGTGATCGACAGCATTTGGGACGGCGAAGTTTACGATGCGCGCCTGGAGACTCCGGGCTGGGACATGCCAGGATTCAAGGATGACGGTTGGGAGCCGGCGAAAGCGGTTAAGGCTCCCGGAGGCGTGCTTTCCGCGCAGATGATGCCGCCCATCCAGGAAGTGGATTCCATGGTCCCCCTCACCATGACCAATCCGCAGCCTGGCGTTTACGTTTACGACATGGGGCAGAATTTCAGCGGATGGGTTGACATCAAGGTGAACGGTCCGCGCGGAACAAAGGTCCAACTGCGCTTTGCCGAACTGCTCTATGACAACGGGATGATCAACCGCGAGAACATGCGCGGGGCCAAAGAGCGCGACATTTACATTCTGCGCGGCGATGGCGAGGAACACTACCATCCGCGCTTCACCTATCACGGCTTCCGCTACGTGGAAGTCACCGGATTCCCCGGCACGCCGAGTCCCGATTCGGTGCGCGGGCACGTGGTGCATACAGCGGTGGAAACCACGGGCAGCTTTGTGGCCTCAAAACAGTTGCTGAACCAAATTCACAAGATCATCCGCTGGTCGGACTTGACCAACCTTCACAGCGTTCCCACCGATTGCGACCAGCGCGACGAACGCCAGGGCTGGATGGGCGACGCGCAAGTGAGCTCGGAAGGCCTGATGTTGAACTTTGACATGACGGCCTTTTATAGCAACTTCCTGCGCGATATGCGCGACGTGCAGGACGCCGACGGCACCATTACCGACACGGTTCCACACCTGACCCACGGCCGGCGGCCCGCCGATCCCGCGTGGGGCACGGCATTCCCGCTGATCACCTGGTACCTCTACCAGCAGACGGGCGATTTGCGCGTGATCCAGGACAATTATGAAGGCCTGAAGAAATACGTGGATGACCTCAGCCGGCGCGCCACCGACAATGTTTTGACCTTCAGCTATTACGGCGATTGGGTGGCGACGGAGATCACTCCGGGGGCGGAAGTTTCCGACTTCTACTACTATTACGACACCTTGGTGCTGGGCGAAATGGCGGCCGCACTAGGCAAGTCCGCTGATGCCGCGGCCTACAACGAACGCGCCGGGCAGATTAAAGACGCCTTCAACAAGGCTTTCTTCCACCCAGACACTAAGACTTACAGCACCGGGGCGCAGACGGCCAACGTGCTGCCACTTTTCCTGGATATGGTTCCCGCCGATAGCCGCCGTCAGGTGGGAAATAACCTGGCCAACGATATTCTTTACCTGCATGACACGCATCTGACCACGGGGCTGGCGGGACTGCGCTACCTGATGCCCGCTCTGACCATGACCGGCCACGCCGACCTGGCTTACGACCTGATGACGCAAACCACTTACCCCAGTTGGGGCTATATGCTGGCGAATGGCGCCACTACGGTTTGGGAACTCTGGCAGAAGAAGGTTGGGCCCTCGATGAATTCCCAAAATCACCACATGATGGGAAGCATCGATGCATGGCTGTATGAGGGATTGGGTGGCATCAACGTGGACCCCAAAAGTCCGGGCTATTACCACATCCTCATTGAACCCCAGGTGACGCGCGATTTGACGTCCGTCAGCGCCACAGTGGGCAGCGTGCGCGGCAACGTGACATCGTCATGGACCCACGAGCCGGGAGTCATTACGTTGCAGGTGGATATTCCGGTCAACGCAACGGCAAGCGTGTCGGTTCCCAAGGAAGACCAGATGACCGACGTTACGATTCGCGAAGGCGGCGAAATCGTTTGGGAGAAGGGGCAGTTCCATCCGGAAGGCCCGGCGGGCATAATGGCAGGAAAACTCGACGGCAAGCGCGTGGTATTCGAGGTGGGTTCAGGACATTATGTCTTCCAGGTAACCGGTGACTGAAGCTGGTGGAATATAATGTACGACATATTGGCGCTCGGTTAAGGCTATTGTAAAAGATTCAGGAGATGCCAAAGACTGCCGATAATAATGGTTCTGAATGGCTATTAAGCCCTTGTCAAGAATTAGAATTGAGGGCGCGATGCTTCGGCGCCAGTGATGGGAAATTTAATTCGCTATCGAAGGAGAGAATCCAAATATGAGATTGGTGACATACGAATCCGCGAAGCAATCCCGCCTGGGAGTAGTGCAAGGCGACTTCGTAGTGGACGTGGCCACGGCCTATGGCTTGATTGCCAAAGGACGAATCAGCGATGCCAAGGTGGCTGCGGCGGCAAAGGTTCTGCGCAAACTGGATAGAGCTCCGCAGGACATGATTGAACTTCTGAGTTTGGGAGCAGGGTACCGCAAAGCGCTGGGAGTCGTTGCGGCGTGTGCGAATGCCATGGGCAAGAAGGGTTCCAAGGGCTTGCTTGTTCCTTTGCGCACGGCCAAGCTGCGCGCGCCGATCGCGCATCCCAACAAGATTACCTGCATCGGCCTGAACTATGCTGACCACGCTCGCGAAGGAGGGCAGGAGCCGCCCCCGGCGCCAATCTTCTTTCTCAAATCGCACAATACGATTTGCGGTCCCGGTGATGCCATCAAGCTGCCTCCAAATTCCACGCAGGTTGATTACGAAGCGGAATTCGCTGTGGTCATCGGCAAGCGCGGGAAGAACATTCCCGAAAGCGAAGCGCACAAGTACATTGCCGGCTACACCGTGCTGCACGACGTCAGCGCGCGGGACATGCAGTTCAGCGACAAGCAGTGGTACCGGGGAAAGAGTTGTGACACCTTCGCGCCCACAGGCCCGTGGATTGTGACTCCCGACGAGGTCCCCGATCCCAATAATCTGCGAATCTCCCTGACCCTTAATGGCGAGACGATGCAGGATTCAAGCACGAGCAATCTGATTTTCAAAGTTCCGTTCTTGATCAGCTATCTTTCCCAGTCCGTCACCTGGGAAGTTGGTGATTTGATTTCCACCGGCACACCGCCCGGAGTGGGGTTTGCCCGAAAGCCGCAAGTCTTCCTGAAAGCCGGTGACACGGTAAGCGTGAGTGTGGAGGGAATCGGGACCCTTACCAATCCCGTTGTCGAATCGTAGTGCGGCCGGCAAGAGTGTGCGCCGGCATATTCCAACACGCCTCCGCCCGGCGCTATAATGGGCGACGTCCAATGTTTGCCTGGAGGCACACGTATGTTGGTCCCCGAATTTAAGAATGAGCCTCTGAGTGATTTCAAAAACAATCCTGCCCATCGCCGCCGGATGGAGTACGCGCTGGATGAAATTCGCGAGGAATTAGGCCGTTCCTACGACATTGTAATCGGCGGCGAGCGCATCAAGACCCCGAACAAGTTTGCCTCTCACAATCCCAGCCATCCAGACCAGGTGGTGGGAGCGTTTTCCCAGGCCGATGCGGTTCTGGCGGATCGTGCCGTGCTGAGCGCCGATGAAGCTTTCAAGTCGTGGAGCCGCGCTCCCGTGCAGAAACGGGTGGATCTGCTGACGAAGACCTCCAAGATATTGTTGGAGCGCAAGTATTACTACGAAGCCCGGCTGGTGTATGAGGTGGGCAAGACCTGGCCGGAAGCGGACGCGGACGTAGCGGAGGCCATTGATTTCCTGGAGTTTTATGCCCGGGCCGTACAGCGCGTTGCGGGCCAGCAGCCGCTGCCTCCGCTGCCGGGGGAGAAGGGTCACCTGCGCTACCTTCCGCTGGGTGTTGGCATTGTCATCCCACCGTGGAACTTCCCCTTGGCGATTCTGGTGGGAATGACGGCGGCTTCCATCGTAACCGGCAACACCGTCGTGCTGAAGCCTTCGAGTGACGCTCCGGCCATCGCCTACAAGTTCTTTGAGGCACTGGAGGAAGCGGGCATGCCTCCGGGTGTGGTGAATTTTCTGCCCGGTCCGGGCGGCGTGGTGGGAGACACGTTGGTTGGGCATCCGCGCACCCGCTTCGTGGCGTTCACAGGGTCCAGGGACGTTGGATTGCACATTAACGAATTGGCGGCCAGGACGGCGCCCGGTCAAGTCTGGGTAAAACGCGTGATTGCGGAGATGGGCGGCAAGGATTCCATTGTGGTGGATGCCGATAGCGACCTGGATGACGCCGTCGAGGGCGTGGTTGCCTCGGCCTTCGGATATCAGGGCCAAAAGTGTTCCGCCTGCTCGCGGGCGATTGTGGTGGATGCCGTCTACGACGATTTTGTGCAAAAACTCCAGAAGCGTGTGGAGCAGATTACTGTCGGTCCGGCCGAGCGTGTGGAAAACTATATGGGCCCCGTGATCAATGCCAAGGCCAAAAAATCAATTTTGCAGTACATCGAAGTGGGAAAGGCCGAGGGCCGTCTGATTACCGGTGGCGGTGAAGCTGCCGGTGCGGGCCACTTTATCCAACCGACGGTGATTGCGGATGTTCCCCCAACTGCGCGCATCGCCCAGGAAGAGATTTTTGGCCCGGTCCTGGCGGTGATCCGGGCCGGGAATTTTGATAACGCCCTGGCCATTGCCAACAATACGGAGTATGGATTGACGGGCTCCGTCTATACCCAGGACCGTCGCAAAATGGAAAAAGCCGCGGAAGAATTCTTTGTGGGAAACCTTTACCTGAACCGGAAATGCACGGGAGCGATGGTGGGCGCGCATCCGTTCGGAGGCTTTAATATGTCAGGGACGGATTCCAAGGCGGGAGGGCACGACTATCTGCTGCTCTTTACCCAGGCCAAAGCCATTGCCGAGAAAATGTCGTTTTGAGATGTTTATAAAGTCGTGTGGGTTGTTGCTTGCTAGTTGTTTTCGCGAAAACATATAATCACCTCGCCACCCTCCTGCTTGCATTCTTGTTGGTTTTCGTATATTGATGAAGCAGGGGTGGACCCAATCTTAATTAGCAATATTCAAGGCGCTTTCGCTTCGGAGTGCAGGGCATGAATAAGCCGCCGAATGTCGAACAAGTCGGCCCGCAGGCGCGTATTCAGGCGGAACTCCTGCGGCTGGAGACACAGAAACGAGATTTCTGGTTCCTCATCACCTTTGGGGGGGTGGTTCTAATCCTTGGATTCTTGACGTTCTTTTTCCCTCACCAGTTTTGGTACAACGACGGCCTTCATGTCAGCCTCTCCCCACAAGTCCTTTTCGTCATCATGGTGGCCACGGTTTTGGCTTCGTTGGTCTACGTGCGCCGCGATCTCGAGGTTCGAGGGCTGCGGCTGGCAAATCTCTACCAGCACATGACCTCGCAGGAGGAGCAGGCCAACAGCATGATTGACGCGGTGACCAACGTTTTCACCCGCGGCTTCCTGCGCGATCTTCTGGATGGCGAAATTTCGCGCGCGGAGCGGACGAACCGGCCATTGGCGCTCATCATGTGCGACCTGAACAACTTTAAGCAGGTCAATGATCGCTACGGCCACCTGATGGGCGACTACGTGTTGTCCCAGATTGCCACCATTCTAAAGTCCTGCGTGCGCGGCTCCGATTGTGTGGTCCGGTACGGGGGCGATGAGTTCCTGGTTCTGCTTCCTGAAACCGATCAGGCCGGAGGGGAGGTTGTCCGGCAGCGCGTGCACCAAAAGGTTGCCGAATGGGACCTGAGCAACCGCGTGGGCGACTTGCCGATTTCCGTAAGCCTGGGCTTGTACCTCCACGTTACCGGCCAAACGGCGGAAAAGGACGTGGCGGAAGTCGATGCCCGCATGTACGCGGAAAAGCTAGCCGGTAAACGCGCCGCCCTATCCAATATATCCAACACCTCATCCCTGCCGCAGTAAAGCTATAGAACCTTGCAGAAATTGTGACCGTTCTGGCGTAGCGCCGGCGTCTTGTCGGCACCGGAAGATGCCGCCAGGGATGCCGGTGCTACAAGCCGAGGCGCGCAAGCTGAAGAGTGATCCGGGGAAGAGGTGGCACCCCGGTGCATCGGGTTAGCCAAGGGTGATACTTCCACTATATCGAACACCGGCAGGAGTGCCTGTGCTACTGAAGCCAGAACCGGCCACGGATAGGACGCGGTGACAGAGATGTTGCACGGGATCGTGGTCGCTCCGATGCTCGGGGTGCCACGCGCGAAGCTTTTCGTGTAGCGCGGACCCCCGTCTTTGGGTCCGCGGTTCTTGCGTAGGAAAATCCTTAAATCTTCATGACAAGTTCTGTCCTCGGAGTCGGGAGCGTGAATCGAAGTAAGAACCGCAGACCGCGAAGGCGGCGGTCTGCGCTACGCCTATCCCGATCCTGTCAGCGCTCGCTCCAGAAATGGGAGCAAGGGCACAGGCGTCTGGAAAGCGCGGTGCGCGCCTGATTGACGGTGATGGATAGAAGCCCGGAAGCGGTAGAAAAAGCCCTCATGATTATGGCGTGAGGTGCGGAGGGCGTCAGGCATAGGAAAAGACCACGGCCAGAAATGCCCTGACTGTGGCTACGCGTCTGGAATCTTCACCTCCACGTAGCTCCCGGGAGTTACTGCGTTGACAGCGGCAACAATCGATTGAACGTGGAGTCGCGCCACCGGCCACTGTGGATTTCCAAGCACCACAATGGCGATTTTGCGGTCCTTCAGGCTCTGCTGATAGGCAAGGTTCTTGTCTGTTGTCAGCAGCACGTCAAATCCCTCAGCCTCCGCCGCGCGCAGCAAGTCGCCGTTGGCGAGCGTGCTCCACCCTTGTTGCGCCGCCGTCCTAACGGTGTGTCCTGCCAGGAATGAGCGAAGGGGAACGGGGGTGCCTTGGTCGAAAAGAATGAGCATCAGCGGGTAGGGACCGGGGCCTGCAAGCTGCGGGCGGCGAAATCAATCACCGCCTTCACTTGATCGCGTTCAAGTCCGTCGAACCAGCTCAGAATGTCGTCGAGACTGGCGCCTGCTTCGAGGTTTTCAAAAATCGTGGCCACCGGCATGCGCGTACCACGGAGTACCCAGGCACCGCTCACCTTGCCGGGAACGCTTTCCACAGCCGCGCATTGTGACCAATCAAGTGCCGCCATAAGACCATTTCAGTGTCCCACGTTTTCGAGCCAAACTCAATGGCGCCGTCCATCAGGGTTCCTCCGGTGGCGCCGAAATCCCATCTTGTGTCGGTGACCGTTAAGAGGCCAGGATCGGCCACGGATGGGACGCGGTGACAGAGATGTTGCCCGGGTCCGTGGTCGCTCCGATGCCTCGGGGCGCCAAGCGCGAAGCTGTTCGTGTAGCGCGGACCCCCGTCTTTGGGGTCCGCGGCTCTTGCGTAGGAAAAACCTTAGATCTTCATGGCGAGATCTGTCCTCGGAGTCGGGAGCGTGAAGCGAAGCAAGAACCGCAGACCGCAAAGGCGGCGGTCTGCGCTACGCTTGCTCCTGGGGTTCGGACCACTTGTCGAGTGCCGCTTATCCACCCACCAGTCTATTGTCCGCTTGGGCCAGTGACATTTTCCCTGCGCCGCCAGATCTTGATGGTCTTGTCCTCGCTTCCTGAGGCCAAGAGTTTTCCATCCGGGCTGAAAGCGACGGATTTCACGCTCCTATCATGTCCTACCAAGGTTTGCATAAGGTTACCAGAGGCCACGTCCCAAAGTTTGGCGTTATAGCCTCCTCCAGCCAAAAATATTCCATCGGGGCTGAAGGCTACGGAAAGGACCGCGCTATCGTCTGCGGTCAGCGTCTTCCTCAGCGTCCCGGTGGCCACGTCTAAGAGCGCAACGGTTTTGTCGTAGCTCCCGGACGCCAGCAATGTGCCATCAGGACTGAAAGCGACAGACGTAACACCCTCGGTGTGTCCAATCAGCATTCGCCTCAGCGCCCCAGAGGCCACGTCCCAGAGCTTAATCGTATCGCTGCCCGAGGCCAGCAGTTTCCCATCCGGGCTGAAGGCGACGGAATTAACCCAGTACTCCTCTCCAACCCCAGTGGAGGGAGTCAGCGTTTGCCTTAGCGTCCCGGAGGCCACGTCCCAGAGCATGACCTTGGTGTCGCCGCTCCCCGAGGCCAGCAGTTTGCCATCCGGACTGAAGGCGACTGAAAACACACCGTCGGAGTGACCGCTCAGCGTCTTCCTCAGTGTTCCGGAGGCCACGTCCCAGAGCTTGACCTTGGTGTCGTCGCTCCCCGAGGCCAGCAGTCTCCCGTCCGGACTGAAGGCGACGGTCTCGATAGCGAGTTTGTGTCCAGTCAGCGTACTCCTCAGCGTCCCGGAGGCCACGTCCCAGAGCATAACGGTTTCGCCCTTGCTCCCAGTTCCAGAGGCCAGCAGTTTCCCATCCGGACTGAAAGCGACCGAACCACCTCCGGCTTGGCCGCTGGAAAGGGTTAGTTCAAGAGCAAACGGGCCGACGGTTATTGCAGGCTTGGATGGCCCGGCTTCGGCGGGTGAAGATATGTTCTCATCCTTTATTGACCCGTCCGGATTCGGCTTCTTCTCGGCGTGCTGCGAGAAATACCAAGTCCCGGCACCGACTAAAATCAGCGTAACCAACGTAATGACGACGAACTTCATCTTGCCGGGTGGCTTTGAAATCGCTGAGACCTGCGGGGTTCGGGCCTCTGGGGACGAGCGGCCATTCCGGCGCACAAGAAAGAGAAGCAAATAGAGAAATCCCCAACCTAACAATACGGGGACGAATGCGAACCCTGCTGTATCTTTGAAATGCTCAGGAAGCTTATTGCCAACAATGACGTCTACTTGCTTTAAGCATTCGGTGTAATCAGACTCTTTCTTGCCCTTGGTGTCGATGCAATTTTGTTTCAGCGTGGCGGCCTGCCGCGAAAGAATAGGAATATCGCTAATGCCGTCGGCTTCTCTTAAGCATTTGCTGTAATCAAACGCCTCTCTGTCGGCAATGCAATCTTGTTTCAACACTGCGGCAAGCTGTGAATCGGAATCGCTTGCGACGTTGTAACCTTGAATACCCATGCCAAGAATCCAAACGACTGAAGCGACCATCCCTATTTTTTTCCAATTGGATGCAAGCCATTTTCGTAGTGAGGGGTGAGTTGTCGCCGCTCGGTTAATCCAGCGCACAAGAAAGAGAACCAGGTAGATAAATCCCCAAACCAGCAGTACAGGGACGATTGCGACAGATGCAGCCAGTTCTCGCTCCTCTGGAACCAATTTCGCATAGTTGGCGTTCTCATCGTTTAGGCATTTCTCGTATTCCGGTCCCGATCCGGGGGCAGTGTCATGGCAAAACGTGTTCATCAACTCCAATTCACGCTCGCTTTGGAACTTGAGGCCCCAGAAACCCGCACCGAAAATCCAGACTATTGAAGCCACAATCGCCATTGTTCTCCAATGGGATACAACCCATTTTCGTCTTAAGGGGGGGACTGTTTCGGGGAAGGTTTTGGCGTCAACTGTGTCTCCCACGGAAGCGGGAACAATTGTTTTCGGGGCTGGCGTGATGGTAGTCTGCGACAGAGGTTTGGCGGCCTCCTGACACGCGTCGGGTTCCACAGCGGTCTCAGAACCGGCTTCGCCTGCCTGTGCGAACTCCTGTGCAAATTCTAATACCGAGCCGTAGCGCTGGTTGCGGTCCTTGGTCAGCGCCTTCATCACCACGATTTCGATTTGGGGCGACACGGGGAGACCGGGTTTGATGGCACGGAATGGCGGCGGTTCCTCCATCAGGTGCATGCGCAGGTATCCGACCGGGGTGTCGGAATGGAAGGGTGTGCTGCCCGTGAGCATCTCATATACCACCACGCCCAGCGAGTAGATGTCGGATCGAGCGTCGAGTTCGTCGCTCCTCATGCCCGATGCCTGCTCATAGGACATGTATGCGGGCGTGCCCAATACCGTGCCCGTCTGCGTGTGGGCTCCGGACTCCCGCAGCTTGGCAATGCCGAAATCGACGATTTTGACGACGAGGTTCGCCGGTGGAGACGTGGGCGCTACCGCGCCTTTTACCTGTGCCGGCGAGGACGCCAGCGCTACGGCCGGCGCCGATGGGGACACCGGCGCGCTCGCGGTTGGAGACACCGGCGCTACAGACTCGTCGTCGGGATAGGTCAGGAAGATGTTGTCCGGCTTGAGGTCGCGGTGAATGATGCCAAGTTTGTGGGCGGCGTTCAGACCCTTCGCTGTTTGCTGGAGAATTTCCACGACTTCCGGCAGGGGAAGCGCTCCCCTCTGCTTGAGGAGTTCGCGGAGCGATTGTCCTTCGAGAAACTCCATGGCGATGTAGGGCGTGCCATCATCTGACTGGGCAGACTCGTAAATGGTGACGACGTTGGGGTGATGAATGCGACCTGTGGAACCCGCCTCATTCTGAAACCGCCTCAGGAAGTCGGGGTCATCCAGAAGTTTGCGGTTCAGGACTTTGAGCGCCACGGGGCGGTTGCCCACTCCAACCTGCTCGGCGAGAAAGACGGTGCCCATGCCCCCTTTGCCCAGGCGGCGGACAATCCGAAACCGGCGGGAAAGCCCGGCGGCAAGCTGCGCTTCGGTTTCGGTGGCCTGGGCGGTGAGATGAGCGCCGTCATGGGGGCAGAGGGAAAAATCATCCGGGTAAGTACTTTGGCAAGCGGGGCAAGTCTTCATGAGTGCTCGTAACACTTTCTTGAGGGGGGATTCTAACAGAAGTATTGCCGCAAAGGGAACCCTCCTACAGAGCATGTCACTACAGAGCAAATGTATGAAAATTAGACAAAGGGCCCAGAAAACGAGTTAGCGGGTAGCCCTCGGTCAGTGAATTCCTGTGCGCCCTGCATAGGCCGATAAACAAGCCCGATCCGCCACCCTCGCGGCGGGACATCGAGGATTTGATCGACGCGTTCGGCGCCGGCCCCCTCCGGCCACGTCATATTTTTTGCTTGACGAGAATTCTATTATAGGCTACAGTTGTTGCGTGACGCAGGGCTTGCCCGGAAGCCGGAGGAATTCGTGGACCGGGCAGGAAAGATTTCATCATGCCATTTGCCCAGCTCAATTTCCCGCCCGATGCGGGGCCAAAGGTTGCCAGTCCGAGAGCGGAAGTGGTCCGCCCCGGCCCTCGAATTTCATGGCGACTTTGTGTCCTGAGCGTGCCCCCCGTGACGAACCCGCCAAAGCTGGTAACATCCTGAAAATAAAGATCGCAAGAGGGCATTTCTCATGTCGTGAAGCTGAGAACATACTGATAAAAAGCCGGTTGCACGGTTTTTTCACAATGCGAAAATAACATGACAAACTGTCCGGCTGAAGACAGTCCTCCTCACCGCTGATCGGCGACACGCAAGGGGCGCAGTGGGCGAGAACCCGAGTAGAAGCCTTAGGCTCTGCCTGACCGTATTTCCCCCTTCGGGCCGGGAAGGGAGCAGGCTCAGCCCGCCGCTGCCCGGCCGTGGCATTGATTCCGGGTGAACCCCGTGGGGGCTTGAGAACAACACCACAAAGAATCGCTGAGGTTGGTGAGAAGTCCGGGTTAGTTATGATTTTCGCTGCGGAAAGGCAGAACAGAGCTAATTCAAAATTCAAGATTCAAAATCACCCAATCACCCAAAGGCCCGATGACCCAATGGCCGGACAACCTGATGTGCCAATGGCTCACTGGCCCAATGGCCGGACAACCTGATGTGCCAATGACTCACTGGCCCGATGACCCGATGCACCGATAACTCAATGGTCCGATGAACCGATCACCCGATCTCCCGATGACCCGATCACTTCACCACTTGCCATTTTTCGTATCCGAAGTCGTAGACATCCAGGCTGAGTTTGTCGTCCACCAACTCTCCCAGAGCGTATTCACCCGCTTCCAGCGGTTGGAGAGGTTTGAGGGTATAGAGGTTGGGCGCCACCTGCTTACGGTCCAAAGGCACCAGGGTGCGCACTTCGGTGGCTTTGCCGTTCTTGCCGCGGCCGGTTTCCACGGCCTCCACGATGCGCGATTCGTTGCCGGGCTTCAGGTGCACCAATCCGAGCTTGACGCCCAGGCCGCTGACGGATTGGATATAGAAAACCGGCAGAGGATCGTTCAACCGCACCGCCGCTTTCGCGCCTTCGAGAATCACCAGCGAGCGAGTTTTCACGACGGGAAGGGGAACCGCCAGCACCATGGCCGCGCGCTTCTTGTCGGTGACAAGTTCACCGGAGGACTGCACAAGTCGCACCAGGCGGCGCCCATCGACGGTGAAGATCCCATCGTCGCCGGGAAGCCGAACGCCCGGGGCGATCTCCAAACCCTGGTCCGGGGGCTTGTAGAATCGCTCCTTCTCCAGTTCCCTGGCTTCCTCAAGGCGTTTCTTCTCCACTGCCTTGGTATCTTCCACCGCTTGTTTGGTGGCATCAAAATCCACCAGCGAAGCGGGCACCTCTTCCCACTCGGAGCGCTCGACGCTGAAGTAGCGGACGCGATCGCCGTGGACCTCGTAGCTGGAGACGATTTGGTAACTGCCGTCTTTCATGAAGAGCTTGAGGTTTGCCCACGCCACACGAGGCGCCGCCAGCGCGCTCAGCAACAGCGCGGCGACAAGCAAACAGCGGCTTGGAAATGGAGAACGCATGTTCGCACCCAATCCGGATAGTGAGTCAATTCGATGCTGCTGCGGCGGCGAGTTTACCTCGCCACGTGGCGGCGTGATGCCGCCGCTACAGCAACTTGACCACTTTCTCTCACGCCTGCATACAGATGATTGCAGGATATAGTGACGCCCAATCGCCGTAACGCCGCCATCCTGGCGGCATTTTCCGGTGCCGGCAAGATGCCGGCGCTA
>CAYTMD010000069.1:0-18308 GCA_964438685.1 uncultured Acidobacteriota bacterium | reverse complement strand
TCCGGTTGCGGAAGAATCAGCACCAGCCGCCGCCCCTCGTCCGCAGCGTTCTTGATCCTTAGATAAACGTCCGTCACCAGACGGAACGGAAACTCCTCATCGTCGAGAACCTTGATCTTGAAATCGGGATTGGAGTGCTTGGCAATATCCTTGCGCTTGATCGCCGCCACCTTCCGGCACGCCTCCTGATCCTGAAACGGCATCCACCTGGCCATCCTGAAATCAAAACCTTCGACTGGCATGACTTCCTCCTATGAATGATCAATGCTCGGTATTAATTTGACTGACCAAAATCGATCTGGATTTACTCGCCTCGCTCCTTTTGGGAGAAAGAATACGATTGAAATAAATCTAATGCCCTCGCCCCTTTGGGGGAGAGGGTGGCCCGCAACGGGCGCTTTCATCAGCCCGGGCGGGTCGGGTGAGGGGGTCAAAACTGTAACGGCCTAAATCAATCCTGAGCCCTGCCACCTCCTCAATCCCTACTGCAGCGGCGGCCAATTTCCCGGATTCAACAGCCTGCAATCCTTGATTTCAACCTGCCGCACATCCGCCTGGCACTGTGACGAAAGCGCCCCGCGCGCACAATACTCAAGCGCCGCCTTCAATTCATCAACCTGCGCTGTTCCCACCAGAGCGGTCGAAACGGCAGGATGGGCCAATACGAATCGATAGGCGAATTCCGGCAGGCTCACCGATTCCCGGGATGCGATGGCGGCGGTTTTTTCGACTGCCGATTGCAGTTCTTCCAGACCTGCCGGCAGACTGCGATATCGGTGCGTCAGAGCGCCTTTCAGAAGCACGGATCGGACCACCACGGCGACGTCCTTTGATTGCGCGAGCGGCAGCACCCTGGCTTCAGGTTCCCGATCGAGCACATTGTAGGCAATCTGAAGGCAGTCGTATCTCCCATCTTCCAGGGTTGCCAGTGCCGCCTCCTCACCGTAGGTTGTCGCTCCCAAAAACCGGATGTAACCGGCCCGCTGAAATTCCTGGAGAATGTCACCCAACTCGCCGCGCCGGATGTTCTCAGCGGGGGGGCTGTGAAGCTGCATCAAATCGATGACGTCCGTCTGCAATGCGCGCAGACTCTGATGAATGGACGACGTCATGTGGGCTTTCAGCGCACCGGTTCCACTGCCTTGATATCCCGAGCAGGTAACCTTGGAGCAAAGAACGTATTCCTGGCGCCGCGACTTCAGTGCTTCCCCGATGATCTCTTCACTATCACCATAGACGCGCGCTGTATCGATAAAGTTGATTCCACGGTCCAACGCCTGGTTTAACACTTTCACCGCGTCGGCCCGGGATGGCTTCAACGGAGTTGCCTCGGCCGCAATTCCATACTCCAAGCCGAGCTCGACAGTGCCAAGCCCGATTTCCGAGACCCGAAGGCCCGTCCGGCCGAGACGGCGAAATCTTCCCTTGCTCATGCTTTCAAATCCCCGTGAACTCGTCGCAATCCCTTCACCTGATGATCTTCGTCATTACTCCAATTCGTATTTCGCCACAGCCGCATCGGGAGCCATCCCCCGTTTCACCACGTCGCAAAGCGCCTGCTGAAAGGCAGGAGGATTGGGAACCTGCAGCGCGTTGCGGCCAAACACCACACCACCCGCGCCGGCGGCGACCTCGTCCGCCGCCAGCTGAAGGGCAGCGAGTTGGGTCGGCAACCTGGCTGCTCCCAAGCCCAGGACGGGGACGGGCGAACTGGCAGTGACCGCCGGGAAGTCACGCGTATAAAGGGTCTTGATAAGATCCGCGCCAAGTTCAGCGATAATCCTCGTACCAAGATATACTTTCTCGTGTAACTCGTCGGCCCCCAAGGTTTCCGCCTCCGGTGGGAAGTACTCGCCAATCACCGGCATCCCCAGTTCTTTGGCTTCCCGGCAGATCTTCCGGAATACTGCGACGTTATTGGCATCGTTGGATTCACTGCCTGTTTCCAGTGTCAATGAAACCAGGGCAACGTCCGCGCCCAACCGCAGCGCTTCCGCCGCCGAAAATGCCGCGACGGTCGCACCTTCCTTATAATGCAATTTGGAACAGTATGTCGTACTCCAATTCAGACGCACGACTGCCATGGGCGCGCCCTTGTAATTAAATGCGTCCTGGCAATAGGGGAGCATGCCCGGCGACAGCAAAATTCCATCCACGCAAGGCGCCACTTTCGCGGCGGCCTCCGTGAGATTGATCATGCCCTCGATGGGCCCATCAAAAAGACAGTGATCCATGGCCACAATCACGGCCCGTTCATTGCGATTAAAAAGACGTTCGAATCGTATATTGGTCATGTATTAATGCTCCTGACTCTTACGTCCCGGCAGTGACCCTCACCACCTGAGACCGTCGATGTGATTCCAAAGCTGCCGTAAAGAGTTCATGGCTTAAGGCTGTTTCCTCAGGAGTGACGCAGCCGGCAAACCTTTTCAGCCGCTTGCCCGATGTTAATTCATATATAAATCCGGCCCACATCTGCAGGATGGCGTCGGAAAAACCGAATTCAAAAATTCCGCCGGTAATCGTCTTGAAGGCAGTCTCCTGTCCCATATCGATTTGCTGCCATGTCTGCTCACCGCCCCGATACTCCAGCAATTCCAGGCGGCGAGGGTTCCTTGTGGTGAACCTGGCGGAGGCTGAGGTGCCGAGGATTTCCACGTACCAGGTGTTCTTCTCTCCCGGCGCGATACGCTGCGTCTTGATGGTCAGCGGGAAAGCCCCTCCGTTGGCCGCGGATTCGACCTCACAGAAAAGCGTCGCATTATCCCAAGTTTCGCAAGCCGCCATTCCACCTTTTCCGTCGGGCCGCTCGCTGATGATTTTAGAGAGAATGGCGCGCACATTTCGCGGCCACCATTCCGCCCGGAAGGGAACATGACAGGGGTGCATTCCGAGATCGCCCATGCAACCGTACTCGCCATTGAATTCGATTTGGCGTTTCCAGTTGATCGGCTTGTTGGGGTCAAGGTCGCTGGAGTGAATAAACCCGCAATTGACTTCAATGATGCGGCCGAAAGCCTTCTGCTCAATCATGTCGCACATTCTTTGTACAGGTGGGAAAAAGGGAAATTCCGACGAGCAACGAACCAACAATTCCGGGTGCCGCTTCACCGCTGCCAAAATCGCCTGATTGGCCGCTTTGTCGATGCCAAATGGCTTTTCGCCCATCAAGTGCTTCCCTGCCTCAATGGCCGCACAGTAGAACTCCCGGTGCAAATGGTGGGGAACGGCAATATAAACCGCATCCACGTCATGGTTTGCCAGAAGCGTTTTGTAATCGGTAGTAACCTGGGTGATGGAAGGGAAATTGTTTGTAAACCATAGTTCCAAATCGGAGGGAGGGCGGTCAAAACGATCACAAATTGCCACTAATTCCGGGCGCGCATCGATGTTGGTAAGATGGCACCAGCGGGCAACCGCGCTGGCAAATTCGCGTCCCATCAACCCACAACCAATCAGGCCAAACCGTACAGTTTTCATAGCGTTGCTCGTTGTGCGCGTAGGCGCTCCAGCCTTACCGGGAGAAGCCGAAATGGCGCTCCGCCTCGCCAATCGCCTCGTCAATGATGTCCATGCACTTCGCCGCCGTGTCCAAATCCATCACGATGGGAGGACTCATTCGCAAAATGTGGCCGGCCGGAATCCAAGCCAAGCCCCTTCGAAACGCTTCTTTATAAATGAACTTGCCTGCCTCGTCGAAAGGTTCTTTGCTAATGCGGTCTTTTACCAATTCAATGCCCATCAGACACCCCTTACATCGCACATCGCCAATGATCGGGTGGATGGCTATCATTTGCGCCAGGCGTTTTTCAAAGTACACACCCAGCTTTTGCGCATTCTCCAGCAAGCCCTCTTCCTCAATGGCCTCAATGGAAGCCAGCGCGGCGGCGCACGCCATGGGGTTCCCTCCGTAGCTCGTGGAGGCACTGATGGTTTCCACGGTGTTGGCATAGGGTTCCCGCACAACCATCGCCGTAACCGGAAATCCGTTGCCAAAACCTTTGCCCAAGGTCACGACATCCGGCAGAGTGTTCCAATGTTCCATCGCCAGCAACTTGCCCGTTCGACCCATACCCGTCAAGACTTCATCTGCCATGAAGAGTATTCCCTGCGAGTCGCACCATTGGCGCAGCTTGGGGAAAAAATCGTCGGGTGGGAATATTGATCCCGCCCAACCCTGGATTGGCTCCAGGACAATTCCTGCCACTTGCCCGGTCGTCGCTTCGGCGATGAATTCGCTATAAAACGATAAGTAGGCATCCGTGTCGATGGTTCCGTCAGCCTTCTTGAAGATCGGCCGGTAGGAATTGGGCCGGGGCAACATGTAGAATCCTGGCGCGCGCGTATCCCCATTCACGGGTTTCATGCGTGCCAGGCTGACCGCGTGGCCGCTCTTGCCGTGAAAGTCACCGTAACACGAGAGAAATTCGTGCTTCCCCGTAGCTGCCCGGCACACGCGCAACCCCGCCTCCACCGCGGTTGTGCCGTTGTCATACAATTGCACCCCGGCCAGATCGCCGGGCAGAACCTGCTTGAGTTTTTCCAGAAGCTTGAGCTTGACCGGTGTCGTAAAGTCATGGCAATTCATCAACTGACCGGCAGCTTCCTGGACCGCTTTGGTAACCTTGGGATGGCAGTGGCCCAACGTGGTCACATAGATTCCCGAGGAAAAATCCAAATAAACGTTTCCGTCCACGTCCGTCAGCGTACATCCGTAACCCCGCTCAAAAACCACCGGAAACAGCCGCACCTGGCCGGAATAACCCTTCATAATCGCGGCGGCCCGCCGGTGCATTTCCTGCGACTTCGGCCCTGGAACCTCAGCACTAACAATGTGGGGAACGCGCTTCAGATCCACCTTGGCCCATTCAATGGAACTTCCCGTGAATGTTGTGCTCATGCCCTTGAACTCCTCGCTATGGTTATCATGTCATTATCGCCACGAGAAAAAGCCTCAGAAAATGCCGGGGAAACCATAACCACCTCGCAGCACAGAATAAAACATTCTACTAGACTGAACATTATAATCATCCGCTATGGTAAGTCAAACATCTTATTGGCCGTAGCGTAGGCAGTCTGCCCAGATCCATCGGGGGAGGTTGCCCACGGTTTGAGAGACGCCGCGGCGTACGCCGGAGGGGTTACCGCTCGCACTTTGATGTCTTGCGCCCAGCAGCGGATCCGAATATGGGTTGACACCCATTTCCGCATTCGCCATATTTGGGCAAAACGTTCGACTCCAGGGGAATACCGGATCCTGCTGCTCGAATCAGAGGTATACCTTGTGGAGGGTCGGGCATGACGGAGCGCGAGCGAATGTTGGCGGTTTATCGGGAAGGGACGCCCGACCGTGTACCATTTTTCCTGGATTTATCCCACTGGTTCAACCACAGCCACAAGATTCCCTTCGACCTTTCCCGTTCGGCGACTGAACCCGATTTGCCACTTATTGAGTACCATCGAAAAACCGGTTCCGGCTTCTACCTTGCCAATCTCGCCTCCTGTTACGACACGGTATTCCCCAATGATGTCGCCAACACCGTGAGCAAAGAGACCTCTGCCAACGGGATCGAAATTACTTGGCGCATCGAAACTCCGCTGGGAAGTATCGAGCGCCGACGACGTTGGGAAGAACAGAGCTACTCCTGGGGCATCTCAAAATGGGGCATTTACACTGAGCAGGACTTGCGCGTGTTTGAATACGCCATGACGCGCGCCCGATTTACCCCCGCCTTCGACCGGCACGACCAATGGCAGCAGGCTGTTGGCGATCTGGGAGTGGTCTACATGCCATCCACTTACAGCGCCATGGGTTTCCTGCTGAGCCTCTGGATGGGCATCGAAGGCACGGTTCACGCCACAGCCGACATCCCCGAGACTATGGCGAAAGTCGTAGGCGCCATCAACGAGAACCTCCTTACGATCATCGATCTCCTCTGCCAAGGCCCGGGCGAAGTCATCATCATGGGTGATAACTTCAGCAGCGATATCCAATCTCCGCGATTCTTCCGTCAGTGGTCAGCACCCTTCTATCGAGAAGCATTTAAGCGCATCAAGGCGGCCGGAAAGTACAGCGCCGTCCATGTCGATGGTCGATTGCGTGGTCTATTAAAGGAGTTTGCACAAATCGGTGCAGATTGCATCGACGCTGTAACGCCATACCCTGGAGGCGATATCACGCCCAGTGAGTGTCGAGAGGAAGCTGGGCCCGGCCTTATTCTGTCGGGCGGAATTCCACCCGCACTATGGACAGAAGTCCATAGCGATGATGATTTCCGGAAATCCGTGCTGGATTGGCTGGAGATTCGCAAGACAAGTCCGCGCCTGATTGCCGCTGCGGGTGATCAAGTGCCTCCGGGCGCGCCGAAATATCGCATTGAAATGATGCGGGACATGGTTGAGAAACATGGAATGTATTGAGACTGGCGCACCACTCGCCCATCTTCATTCCAAGTGCCCGAAACGGGATTCGAAAATGCCGCGGGCAAGACGGGTTTCCTCTTCCGACAAACCATGATACGGGGGGAGCAGGCGCATAGGAAAGGCTGGGTCGCGAAGCCAGGCGAACATCTTATCGTAGGCGCCGTCGATGTGGGTTTCGCGAACAGGCTCGATCAGGGCATTCAGGATTTGGTTGATTTCCTTGTGCATCGCCATCAATTCGGGCATCTGGCGGGTTCTCCCGAGTTCAAAGAACCGATGGGTCAGCTTGGGGAAAAGCAATCCCAGACTACAAAGCAGCGAGCACTCGCCGAACAGGCAGCCAAACGCAAAAGCGTTCTCCAGGAAACAGTGCTGCAAGTCGGGAACGTGAGTCATCAAGTCTGCGACCCGGGCATAGTCGGAGGTGGAGTTTTTCGTTGCCACTAGGTTGGGGACAGCGTCTGCGATACGGCGATATTCCCTGCCCGTTATGATTCGCCTCGCCCGCGGTAAATTGTAATGGAGGAACTTCGCGTCAGGAAATTCGCCGCCCACCCTCCGGAAAAACTCCAGCATCTCGCCGTCGCTCAGCGCGCCCCAACTGGGAAGGGAGATTTGAAAATGACGGATCCCCAGATGGTGGGAGAAACGGATGCGGTCAAGAATCTGCCCCATTGATAAGGAAATCACCCCGACCATGGGCGCGAGACCATCGCCCTGCATTTCCTCGCAGAACACACTGACAACGTGCTCGAACTGGCGGTCGGTAACGGCGTAACCCTCCCCGGCAGTCCCCATCAGGTAAAGGTGTTGGTATCCCAGGGCAACGGCAGTCTGGATGTGCTTCCGAAAAACCGCTTCATCCAGCGTGTAATCTGCCTTCCACGGAAGAAGGCAGGCAACCAGTTGAATCTGAGGAAAACGTGTTGCCATAGTATCTCGCAAGGCCGAACGGACCGGCCGGTTCAGAGTCGGTGTAAGAACTTCGGTTGACGGGCTGTAGTGGCGCTCTATGAGGGCCAAGCGCCGGGGTGGTTATCCGCGGTCATGGTCTGCGCCCGCCAGCGGCTGTCCCTCGCCCAATGGCCGCGTAAAACCACCTCGATATCAAAGTGCTGCTAGGCACGGTTCAGAAAAGACTCCGGCATACCAGCACCGCATAACAACTCAGCCGCATTCCCAAAGAAAACAGCGTTGATGTCATTCCTGGTAAGGCCAGTATTCATTGCGGCACGGCGGAAGGCATCGATTTCTTCATACATGAAAAAGGTCAACTCCCGGGCTTCTTCGCCGTCCACCTCGCGCATGTGCGAATCCCCGGAAACATCCCCGTAGCGCCCTCTGGGTACCAGGTTAACGTAGTTTCCGCCCTCACAAATGCGCCGCATACGCATTCGCAAAATTGGCAAATCACTGCCAAAGAGGATGCGCTTGGGGCCCACGGCGCGAATGGCCTGCTGAAAAGCCTCGCTACTGGTGTTGGCGG
Source organism: uncultured Acidobacteriota bacterium (assembly GCA_964438685.1). Lineage (GTDB taxonomy): Bacteria > Acidobacteriota > Terriglobia > UBA7540 > UBA7540 > Bog-366. The sequence continues at coordinate 10,399 of CAYTMD010000069.1, read as the reverse complement.
AAATATCAAAGACAACTTTCTGCGTGTCGCCCAGAACTTCGAACGCGTTGCCGACGTCTTCCGGACAATAGGCACGCCCCACATGAGCGATGATGACCCGGACGTTGGGATATTTCCTTTCGATTTCGACGATTTGGGCCAAATTTAAGGGATCGCGAAGGCGCCCGGGACGCGGGATATGCAGCATCGCGATCCAACCATGCCTGTCCAACACCCTTAACTGGTGATGCGGAAGGAAATCGTAGATCTGAATATCCTTCTCGGGAATTCGCGGGTCAGAAAGGGTCAAATACACCTTTGCACCCAGAAAGTTTCCGGCAGTTATACGCTCCTCGAACTCAACCTCACTCCATTTGGGATTCGCAAAAATCAGGGCGGGCACATGAGCTTTCTGCGAACATTCGTGAACATACTCGTTGCCGCCGTGAATATCGTCTCGATGTGACAGTGACATCCCAAAAATCAGAGGAAGTACGTTCTTGCCGGGAAACATGAGGCGGTAGGTTTCCATCAAATCGTCAATCGAATTGTCCAGAGCAACCCGGTGGGGCCAGGTCACCGCCCGAACGACTGTTTCCTCCTGCCTGGATTGGAATTTATCAAGCCAGACGTGCGTGTGGATATCAATGATGTTGGCCGGAAGAAACGGCTGCAACTGCCTCTGGTAGAACTCACGGTCGACCGCTTTAACCTCGAAGAGCTCATTCATTTTCTCGTTCATCCTCGTTCTTGAACGTTACAATCACGGCGGGGAAGAGCACAAGAGTTTTCTGGTTCCGTCCGAGAGCCCGATAACCGCTCCCCCCGGACGGGACTCATCACGATGCAAGTGTGCCAGGCTCGCAGGTAACCAAATCAAGTTCACATTGTCCTAAATTCCCGAGGGACAAACCGATTGCGTTAACCGAATAAAGTTAATTTACTTTACTTGTCAAGCCAGTCATGACAGACTGAAAGCTTCGGAGACTCAATTAACTGCGCAGAGTTAACCAAGAGGACGAGTTCATGGATTTACCTTTGATCATCCGGCAACGCCTGGAACAGTTGGGACACGACCAGAGAGAGTTGGCGGTAGCGACCCAAGTGACGGAATCCTATATTTCCCAATTACTTACGCGAAGGAAAGCGCCGCCAGCCCCCGAGCGCACGGATATCTACGGAAAGATCGAGGAATTCTTGAAGTTCCGCAGCGGCGAACTTACCAAGCTGGCCGAGCTTCAGCGCCGCGAGGAACTCTTGCGCAAACTGGTTGACCCGCCGGCGCCATTGTTCAAAGAAGTGCGCGAACTGGTCCTCTGCAAATGTAATCCGCACCAGCGAACACAGATTGAAACGATTTTCGAGAAGCAGCCTTTCGGTGAACTGGAGCGCATGGTCACCCAGAAGCTCTTGGATGTGGTCAAGGAAGTCGCACGGCAGGAGTTGGAAAGCGAGGGCTGGCTGCGCATGGTGGGCAGGCTTAGCAAACGGACCTATGCACAAATGCGCGTCCTCATTCTCGAATTCCTGGACACTGACATCTTCAATATCTCGATTGAGGACTGTTCTTCCTTCATGGATCCCCTGATTGAATCCTGGGACATTGACCTTGCCACCTTTGGACTGGAAGTCGTGTTAAACCGAAGAATGGCCCATGGCAACACGAAGAGGTTTGCCTTTGTCGAGAAGCCGCCGGACGCAACCTGCCCCGATGAGCCGGGGCTCAAGGAATTCTTTCAAGACGCTTCCCTCAGTGCTGGCGCGACGCAAGAGGAAATCGAGTTTTTGAAGAGGCTGATCTTCAAGGGGAGGCATCCCACTCCCCTTTTTTACTACCGGGAAATGCAAAACCTTCGTGATCCGCTTCATTTCCACATTCAGGCAGCAGAAGGACCTGGAACCGCGGGGCCTGCACATTCTCCGGAGGCCGCCGTCCATTCCAAGGCCGCTCACCCGCCATCGCGAAGGAATGCTCACTTAGACGACGGCCATTGAATGCACACGGCGAAAACCGTTCCGGCCACTGCGGCAAGAAGCCCGGCACGCAGTTTCACCAGACCCTTTGCCAAGTGAGCAAATGTGAACAGACGGCAATCGTAAGATGAGGGATGCTTCCAGCGCAAAGTGTGACTTCATAACGTTGGGATTAAACTGCCAAGGAGATCGTCATGGATATGGTTTGGATCGTTCCATGTTTCATTATTTTGATGTGGATATCTGCAAGTCTTCATGTATTAAGGGAATACGAACGCGCCGTGGTCTTTCGGCTGGGGCGCCTGCAAACTCCGGATAAAGGGCCGGGGCTCATCTTCATATTTTGGCCTATTGATAAGCTCGTCCGGATCTCGCTGCGCACCGTGGCGTGGGACGTTCCACCTCAGGACACCATCACACGCGATAACATTTCGGTGAAAGTAAACGCCGTCGTTTATTTTCGCGTCATCAGCGCGCAGAAAGCGTTGATCGAACTGGAGAATTACCGTTACGCCATTGAGCAGTTGGCGCAAACGACATTGCGATCCGTGCTGGGCGAGGTGGAGCTTGACGACCTGCTTTCCCAGCGCGAGAAGCTGAACGCGCGTCTGCAAGCCATCCTGGATGAACAAACCGAGCCGTGGGGCATCAAGGTCGCCAAAGTGGAAGTGAAGCAGGTGGACCTTCCCCAGGACATGCAACGCGCCATTGCCCGCCAGGCCGAGGCCGAACGCGAACGCCGGGCCAAGATTATCAATGCTGACGGCGAGTATCAGGCTTCGGAAAAACTTGCTGAGGCCGCGGCCATCCTCGCCAGGGAGCCGGTCACTATCACGCTGCGGTACCTTCAAACCTTGGCGGAAATCGGTACGGAGAAGAACACCACGATCGTGTTCCCCATTCCGGTGGAACTGCTCAGTGCATTGTTCCCGAAAACGCTGCCGCCGGCGAAGTAGGCAAGGCATCCTCAGGATGGAATCGCGGTCACCGTCGAGTCTGTGTAAAGGTCTTATATTCTATGGCTTTGGCACAGACTCTGCCGCGGGATCTCGCGCCATCCCGGAATGTGCCCCCGCTCGCACCTGCAAGCGAACACCGCGCGGCGCGCGACGGAGATAATACGGAATCAGGGGGAAATTGCTCCCGCCGGGGCAGCCAACGGGAGAAAATACCGGAACAATGTCCCCGAAGCCCAGCCAAGCGGAAGCTCCCAGCCCCTTCATATTGAGTAGGTTAGGGTCATCTCAATCACGGTCTCGGGAAAAATCCGACTTCCTCACAAGGTCGAATTGGATGTGCCTTTGAAAATCTAGGGTCAAGAGACCAGTAACTGGTGTAGAATAGGTATGTTGAGTTTTTGCGCGATGTACGTGGTACGACTGGTGTGCACTCCAACCCTCAGCATCTAGACCATAAAGAGGACTGTCACCCATCGTCAACTGTGGTTGAGAGCCACAAATCGTCGTTATGATCCGATGCATAATTCGGGCAATCGGGGCGTCCACGTCCTCGTATCGGTTGAATATTAGATTACGGGCGGCTGATTAGAGCTGTCCGTTAGGGGAGAAACCTTTGTCGCTTGTGCTTCAAAAAGAGGATGAACGGGTCCGCGACCTCATCAGCTTGGGCAAGGAACGCGGTTTTGTCTCTTTTGACGAGGTGAATGACATCCTCCCAACTGAGACACGAACATCAGCGGATATTGATAGCCTGTTCTCCGCCTTCGAACACCATAACGTGCCTGTGTATGAAGACGCGCCGGTGGCGAAGTCACCACACGGTTTGCTTGGGGACACGGATGGGATTGAATTCGAAGGACGGGAAGATCACGCTCATGGAGAAGATGCCGAAGTCAATGAGACTGCGCACCTCCTGGACAAGACCAGCGATCCAGTACGGCTGTATCTGCGCGAAATGGGCAGCGTACCGCTTCTAAAACGGGAAGACGAGGTTGCTATCGCCAAGCGCATGGAGCGCGGCCGAGGGGTGGTGCTCAGGACGCTTTCCCGCTCTCCCCTTGTGGTGAAGGAGCTCATCAAGATTGGCAAGGAAATTCGTACCGGCGAACTTTCGATTCGCGAAGTTGTTCAGTTCGACGAAGAAGAATTGACGGTGGAGAGAATCGAGAAGAAGACCCGCCACACGCTGCGCATCATCCAGAAGGTTGAGAAGCTTTACGCCTTGGGCCTTAAGCAGGGGGCCAAATTCACTAGCACCCCGAAATCGAGCCATCGTGCTCACGTGCGAGCGCGTTTTCGATTTTCACGGACCTGCGTTGAGATCTCGCGTTTGGTTCGCTCGATTGGATTCCACCCCCTCGAAAAAAAGCGGATGATTGACAAATTGCGGCATACGATGGAGCAGATGGATACGCTCGGTCGCGAGTCCGCGCGGCTTGAGCATCGCGCCAGCGCCAATGGCGGAAAGGCAACAGAGATACGCAAGGATCTGCGTTCGCGCCGCACGCAGCTCAAGGAAATCGAGGAAGCGAGCGCAATCGGGCACAGCGCCCTGAAACGTTCACTCGCCCTGATTCGGCGCGGCGAAGCTGAAGCCGAAAAAGCCAAGAAGGAGCTGACCGAAGCCAACCTTCGCCTCGTGGTCTCCATTGCCAAAAAGTACGCCAACCGCGGCTTGGAATTCCTGGACTTGATCCAGGAAGGAAACATCGGCCTGATGCGGGGAGCCGACAAGTTCGACTGGCGGCGCGGTTACAAATTCTCCACTTACGCTACCTGGTGGATTCGCCAGGCGGTTTCGCGCGCCATCGCGGATAAAGCGCGCACCATCCGGGTGCCGGTTCACATGTTCGGCGCAATCAATAAGCAGATTCGTACCAGCCGGCAGCTCGTGCAGGAACTGGGCCGCGAACCCACGGCGGAGGAGATCGCCAAGCGCCTCGATGTTGATGTGGAAACGGTGGCCACCACCAAGAAGGTCGCGCAACAACCCATGTCGTTGGGAACGCCCATTGGCAAGGACGGAGAGTCCGCCCTGGGCGACTTAATCGAAGATAAGGCTTATGTATCGCCCTCCGACGCGGTCATCAACCTTAACTTGAAGGAACAAGTTGCGTCCATGCTGAAGTCACTCACGGCTCGCGAAGAAGCGATCATCCGGATGCGCTTCGGCCTGGACAATGACAGTGAGTGCACTCTGGAAGAAGTTGGCAAAACCTTCGCCGTTACTCGCGAGCGCATTCGCCAGATCGAAGCGACGGTGCTGCGAAAACTTCGCCATCCGTCGCGCTCGGGCCATTTCCGGCTCTTTGTCCAAAACTCTTTGTAGTTCAATCTGGGCCGCGCCGGGGCTCAAAAAATGGTGCATCACCGGCGATGTAATCTAGAGAAGGGAGCAAAATGAAAAATCTGTTTGTTGGCAACATGAGCTTTCAGACGACCGAAAGCGAATTGACAGCGCTGTTCCAAGGGTTCGGACAAGTCACGAGGGTCCACGTCGCCATGGATCGCGAAACGGGACGGGCGCGCGGTTTTGCGTTCGTGGAAATGCCCAATGATGAAGAAGCCGCCAAAGCAATTGCCGGTCTTAATGGAAAAGAGGTCGGTGGCCGCGCTCTTAAGGTCAATGAAGCACGCCCCAAGACTGAGCGCAGTGGCGGACCTGGCCCGCGCAGCGGCGGTGGCGGTGGTGGTGGACGTGGCGGACGCGACAGGTTCTCAAACGAAGACTATCGCGAAGCCCCGCGCCAGCCGCGCGAACCTCGCTGGTAACACCCCACCCGCTGGTTGGGGTATTGTCAGCCTGCATCCGTAAGAGAAGGAGACCCGATGGCTACCACATTCTTGAAACGTCAGAAAGAAATGAAGCGATTGGAAAAGCAGCGAGAGAAAGCCGAACGCCGCGCCCAGAAGAAGCTCGCCGAACGCACGCAAACCGAAACTCCGGCCGGCGAAATTGGTACGGTTGACCCTGACCTCCTGGGGATCGAACTTGGCGCGCCTCCTGAGATCGAGCCGCAAAGCTGATCCCCGGAGGCGTATCGTTGCCCCTTTCTGACCACGGGTTTTTCCTCTTATAACAGCCGCTGTTCCATTTCTGCGTCAGGCGCCTGATCACTTTCTCCGTGGTCGGGCCGGCGGTATTTCCCGCCTCGCGGATTCTGGTGCGCTGAATTCGCAGGCAGCGCATGGATGCCGCTATTGCCTTGGCAAACCCCTTGGCGCTCACATTCCTTTCACAGCTCTTGCATGATTTTCGACGATCCGGCGAAAAGCGTCGCGTACCTTTCGGGAAGGCGCGGGAACGTTGCGCACTTGATAACACCCGCAAGCCTCCACGGTCCTCTTCAGGCTTTCCAGGTAGGCGATGCAGGGCTCGCATCCCTTCAGATGACGCTCCAGTTCGCGGCAGTTCTTTACCGGAAGCTCGGCATTCAGGAAGTCCGAGAGCATGGCAAAGATATGTTTGCATCGTCGATCAGGCATGGCCTTTGCTCTTCCCTGCCCCTAAATCCTGAACATAACCGGCAAGTGCATTGCGCACAAAAACCCTCGCCCGGTGAAGCCGCATCTTGGTTGTCTCTTCCGAAATTCCCATGACTTCCGCCACTTCCCGGGTATCGAGCTGCTCCATATCGCGAAGGATCAACACCAGCCGGTAATGCTTCGGGAGAGAGAGGATGGCGTCTTCCAGCTTGCCGCGCAATTCCTGCTTCAGGGCAATCTCTTCCGGCGTAATATGCCAGGATTTCCTGGCCTCTGGCGAAAAGTCGGATTCCTTCGGCATCAAGTCATCCAGCGCCAGCATTTGTGCAGGAGCGAACTTGCTCTTGCGCCGGCTCATCAGGCACTGGGTCTTGGCCACCTTGTAGAGCCAAACTGAGAGAGCGCGCGCGTCGGGGAACTCCCGGAGCTGCCGTGCCAGGCGGATTAATGTTTCCTGGGCGGTATCCTGCGCATCCTCGTGGCTTCCACACACCTTCATGCCAAAGCCGTAAACCACTCCTTGCAGGGTTTCCAGAGCCCGCTCGGCGTCCCGGCGATTCCCGGACCGGAGAATTTCCAGCGCTTCTTCGATTTGAGCATTCACCCGGTGTGGCCTCCTAGTAAACATACCTAAAATCGCTGCAATATTAATATCACAGGACTGAGTGGCAATGCGATTCCACATCGGAACCCACTGCGCGGCAGCCCAGGGGAGAGGCTATTGCGCTGCGGCTTTTGGCCGTAATTCATTCCCCCTAACGGGGCTCGGCCGGGGTGGGGGTCCGATTTTCCCACGGCTCCCGATCGAAACCTCGGGACAAGTCGCGCCGTGGGCTACGATCTTTCAAGCCTGTCCAAGGTAAGGCAACGCCGGGTCTGACCGCCACCGTGGGAAGAGACCCCTCACCCAACCTCGTACCTCGGCCACCCTCTCCCCACAGACTGATTTTTACCCACATTTATGGCTGGACACGGGGGTTAACTTTGGTCCCCAACCCCGAAGGGGTTTGCATACAGTAGCCGTGGGCAAGGGCACGTCCTTTGTGCCCGCCGCCCACGGTAAGCTTCCTACGGCCTCCCCGACCCTGAAAGGGTCGAATATCCCACCGAGGGCAGGGTCGCCGGTGGGTAGGACGTCGGCGCGGAACATTCGACCCCTCCAGGGTCGAGGCAAGGACGGGATCGTCAACCGTGGGCGGCGGGCACAAAGAACGTGCCCTTGCCCACGGCTATTCAATTTTGGCCCCTCCGGGGCGAATGGACCGGCGCCACCCGGGGTTTCTCCCTCCGTGTCCAGCAAAAGATGTGGGACACGTTCAGCCCCACGGAGAGGGAAAAACTCTCCGCGCGCGTCGCGCGCTACGCCGCGGATGAACACGGATCTGCACAGACATTTCTTCGTTTTGATCCGTGTGAATCTATGTTAATCCGTGGCCTCGCATTTTTCGCGCCTTCCGGCACCACGGGCCGCTATCTGCCGTCCCTGCCGGGCCTCGGCGCCCATGCGTTGGGCCCGGACCCACGCAATCTAGCCTCCAGGCTCAAGGATCCACTTGACCAGATACATAGCCATGATACACTAGCCATAGAGGCCAGTGCCCGCTGGCGGGAACGGAAGGCAGCAAGCTGAACGCTGAGAGCTGACCGCTACCCCCCTGGCCATCCCCTACTCTCCCTTGGAGGTTTCCCTGTCCCTGGTAAAAAGTCCGATGATGACTGAGAAGCAGGTAGCCACGAACCGGCAGAACCAGAGTCGTTGCCATGGTCCAGTGACGGAGGAGGGGCACCTACGCATTCGCGCCTCATGTGGCAATTGCCGGATTCCATCCTTCGGGAAGTCCGGCGGTTCACCAAGCTGCCGCTGAAAATTAAGCGCCACGACCGCCAGGGGGAGGATTAGGGAAAACCGAACCTTTCCAAGATGTACTAGAAACAGAAGGGGTTAGCCGTTTAGGGTCAATATGTCAGAAGGCCTTATTCCATTAAAAGCAAAGCTACTTAGCTCGAAACACGGGATCGCGAAGGGAAAAAGGGGCATGGCCTTCCAAGATGTATCAGAAACAAAAGGGGTTAGCGATGCATTGGGAAAATCCCTCAAAAATGCATGTTATTGAAATTAAGACAGTTGTTGGATTTCGCAGTGGCCAGAGGCGAAGGAAAAAAAGGGGCGAAAAATGGGCATCATTCTCGCTAAGTTATTGAAAACACATATAGAAAAAATGTCAACTTTTAGCCTTTCCATGATATTCATGAAAACAAACGAGTTAAGCTCATTCTTCCAAGATGTTGATGAAAACAAAAGAGATATTAATTTACAGCGTAGTCGGGAGAAACAACCGGCGGCACAGATGGCCCGCCGGTGGACCAGGCCCGGATGGCAGTTGCATACACTTCTAAAGGCCGATCGCAGATTGACCATCAGGAATCCACCATTGCGCCCAGTGGTCGTCCGGTGTACGTTATCGGCCGCGTTGGAACGTGACGATGGAAAATCCAAGGTAGAGGAAATCACTCATGCCTTCCGGCGAAGACGTAAACACGATAAATTCCGGGTCGAGAAGAACTTTCTTACGAAAAAGCGGCATCATGACTTTGGGCGCGGTCACTTCAGCATACATCGGCCATGATTCAGTCGAGGGTGCGGCCACGGGGGCGCAGTCGGGACCCATCGCGACGCCGCCGAAAAACATTGCCATCGTGGTGCCCTACCCGGGGTCACACAACCTCACGCGATATTGGGCGATTGGCGAAGACCAGATTGATTGGCAGAAAGACGGCGCCGACGCCGAGCGCTGCACCGTTGCCTTTGCCGCCACGGAGTTGAAAAAGTACCTTTCCCTCACCTACCCCAACTCAACATTTGAGTTTCAGGAAACCCTTCCCGCCGAAGGCCCGACTATCGTTGTCGGGCCGTTGAAGACTATCCAGCGAGCCTTACCACTTGCTGCCGGCCTGCCACAACCGACCAACCGCCAATCCTATCTGATCCAGACCCACGAGTGGAGGGGGAGGAAATTGCTGCTGCTTTCCGGCGGAAGCCGCGAAGGGACGCTGTATGCCGTCTACGGGTACCTGCAAGAGTTGGGTTGGCGGTGGTATGCCCCTGGCGACGACGGGGAAATTGCGCCCGAAAGTACGCCGGAGTTTCGCCTGGATGGCTGGGACAAGCATGAGACGCCCGATTTCCCGCTCTTTCGGGGCTTTCACGCCTATCCCACCAGCATGGAATCCCGGCAGATGTTCGTGTGGATGGCGCGCAACCGGCTCAATCTGTGGGCGTACAAACCAAATTCCCATGCCTTCATGAAGAAGCTTGGCTTCCGCACGATGACCGGTGGCCACATTCTTGAGGAGATACTGGATCCCGACAGACCGCAACCCAGCGGAAAAACTCTTTACGAGGAACACCCGGAATGGTTCGCCGAAGTGGACGGCAAGCGCGAGCGGAAGAATGCCTACCGTTACCAATTCTGTGTGTCGAACGATGCTGTGGTTGAGTTCGCCGTGCGCGCCATCGTTGAACACCTGAAGACCGATTGGCAATGGACGGACATCCAGAACATCTATGTGTTTGATACCTGGGCCGGGTGGTGCCAGTGCAGCCGCTGCCAGGCACTGGGAAACGATGCCGACCGTTACCTGCATTTCCTTGTCGCGGTCCGGCGCGCGGTACGTCGCGGCGTGGCCACCGGAGAATTGAAGCACGACACAGTATTGGACCTCAATGCTTACGAGGGCACGCCGTCGCTCGAAGCGCCGTCACGTCCTTTGCCCGAAGGGTTCGCCAACGGCGAAGACTTCGTGTCCTACGCACCCATCAATCGCTGCTACGCCCACACGCTTGCGGACCCGCGGTGCGGCGAGTTCAATGAGCACTACGCTCGCACCATGAAGGATTGGGGACGCAATACCAGTCGCATGCCCCTCACCATCATGGAGTATTACAACGTCTCCAAGTTCGAAGACCTTCCGCTGCAATTCTCCCGCACCATGTGGCAGAC
>CAYTMD010000068.1:0-18402 GCA_964438685.1 uncultured Acidobacteriota bacterium | reverse complement strand
CATGGGTGTATCAACGATCGACCAATTGAATCTTCCTTCTTCGGGCTCGAGGTCGGACCAATCCAGGCGCATATAAACGGAACTGACGCCGGGGAATTCGGGGACTGTATCCGATGGCGCCAGGTTCACCGTGTAGTTTCCAAGATCATTGTCGTAATGGTGGAACATCCACCCCATTCCCGGATTGATCAGCGCCGCGCCGGTGTCCTGTGGGTGGACGATGACTCTAAGCCCTTGTGCACGGGCGAGGCCGATGGTCCAGACCAAGAGCAGAATACCGCACGCGACGTTTCGCACGTTCTTCATCATTAAATCTCCCGTAATCACTCGGCCGTCTAGAGGATAACTACGATGGCGCGGAACGGCGGGGCTGAACAAGCTGTGGAAAAATGCCGCATCGCGGTTAACCGCCATGCCGCGGGGAACCACCCCGTCCGTCGGCTGACGGACACCCCTCCTGAATCAGGAGGGGAGTTTCTAATGGCTCCCCTCCTCAGATGAGGAGGGGTGGCGCGCCAAGCGACGGGGTGGTGCTGAAACGGGGGGAGTGCTGAAACGGGTTTGGTTTGAACCGGAGTGGTGCTGACCTGCACAGCACCTGCACGTTCTTCCATAGCTTGTAACTCTCCCCCCTTCCAAACGGCGGGGTGGAACCACCGCCCTTACGAAACCATGGTGAGAAATCCGAGCTAAATTGTTGCAATCAGCGCCGCCAGTAGTGCCGCGCGCTGCGGCAGTTCGCGGATGACGACGTGTTCGTTGCGGGCGTGGGCCCCGTCGCCGGTTCCTCCCAGGCCGTCGAGCGTGGGGATTCCCAAGGCCGCGGTAAAGTTGCCGTCGGAGCCGCCTCCGGTTGAGGCCTCTTTAAGTTCCAATCCCATTTTGCGGCCCAACTCGCGTGCCTGGCGAAAGAGGGCGATCCCCATCTTCCGTTCCAGTGGTGGGCGGTTGACCCCGCCGGTTATTTCCAATTTGGCTGCGGGATTAATCGGGGAAAGCGCGTGCATCTGCCTTTCAATCTTCTCGCGGTCGAGCGCCGTGGGCACACGCACGTCCACGCGCGCCATTGCAAATTCCGGGATAACATTTACGCGGGTGCCGCCCTGGATGACATCGATGTTCAGGGTCAGCCCCCACTTGGAGCGCGCCAGCTTTTCGATGCGAAGGATCTGCCGGGCCAATTCGGAAATCGCATTAACTCCTGCCGAGGGATTGATTCCCGCATGGGCCGAGCGGCCACGAACCGTGACTTGAAACTCTCCCACGCCTTTGCGCGCAGTTTTCAGCGCCCCCTGGGCCGCGGCGGGCTCCAGCACCAGCACCGCGCGAGCGCCGCGTGCCTCCGCCAGCAACTCCTCGCGAAACGCGATGCTTGATACCTCCTCATCCGCATTCAGGAAAAACCGCACGGGGCCGGGGGGAGTTATCTTCAGGGCAGAGAGAGCCTGCACCGCCCAAAGGCCGCATAGGATGCCGGATTTCATGTCGTAGATTCCCGGTCCATAAGCGCGCCCGTCGCGAACCTGAAACGGCATCTGCTTCAACGTCCCGATTTCCCAAACCGTGTCCAGGTGGCCCAGCATCAGAATGGGCTTTGCCGCGCTCATCCCTTTCGAAAAGAATTCTGCCACCACCGCCGAGCCCGCTGTGGCGTGGTTTAAGCGTTCGACCTTTGCGCCTCGCTTGCTGAATTCCCGCACAAAAAACTTTGCCATGCGGTCAATTGCGGCCTTGTCCTGGCTTGGTGATTCGATTTCCACCGCTTGCCGCAGGCAGCGCGTGAGCGGGTCCAATTCCGATTCGCAGTAAGCCAGCAATGCCGTGGGGTCAAGCATGTTTCCTCCAGCGCCGGTTGATGGGGCAGGCCACTTGGGCGCATGATTTATTCGAGGCGCAAATCTTACCACGTCCGGGCGGGAGGATGTTGAGCCGAGGGAGTCTTGCGCGCTTCGCTGTAGTGCCGGGGTTTAGCCCGGGACCTGACAATCCAAAGTGGGCCCGGCAGGGAGAAATCGACACGATTCTTCCTACCGGCAGGAAAAGCGAGAAAATCTTACTAGGCTATGGCTGCCATCATGCAAGGGGATTGAACGGAGGACTGCGCCCGGGTGGAATTGCGCACCAGCGGCAACAGGGGTCCGGCCCCACGTATGAGAGCAGGGACGGGGGATCCATGACGGGAGGCCGGCAAGGTCTGACGGCGTAAAGGCAAGCACGGTCGGGGCTGAGGAAATGCCAATTTGTCAATCGAATCAGACCGCAGGGCACACACACCGACAGAGATCAAGAATGAAAATTGCTCCTCACAACCGGTTGATAACAAAGGGCCAAAAAAAAGTGCTCCCAATAAGTTGTTGAAAACAAGGAACGATTAAAAAAAAGATGTTAAAAATGAAGGTTGCTCCCAATAGTATGTTGAAAACAAAGGGGCAAAAAAAGTGCTCCCAATGAGTTTATGAAAACAAACGACTTATAGTGTTTTCTGGATTAGTTGTTGAAAATAAGTAAGTTAGAACGGATTTCTCACCACGGGCATGCGCAAAGAATCAGAAAAGTGGCATTACGGCGGGGCGGAACCACTGGCCTTACGAAACCATGGGGAGAAATCCGGGTTACGAGTGCCGTGGTGCGGGGCCGACGTCAAGCTTTGAAGAATGACTCTTCGGCGGTCTTGCGCAGCATCCAATCCTTGTCGTCGGAGGAGAGAAAGCTCAGGCGGTCGCGGACCAGGGCGATGCTATCCTCGTAGGTCTCATGCTGGATCTGGTAGGGACAGTCGGTGGCCCACATCAATCGCTGCGGCCCGAAGGCGTCGTAGACGCGGCGGATAAATGGGGCAAGGTCATCATGGGGTGGGCGCTTTTCTCCCAAGGCATAAAAAGCAGAAACCTTAACCTTGACCCGGGGATACTTTGCCAGTGCCAGCAAGGCCTTGACGTCGCTTTCCTGGATGGGAACCTCCACGCCGATTCGCCCCAAATGATCGATGGCCATGGGCGTTTCGGGGAAGCGTTCGCAGTATTTGGGAATAATGGGCAGCGCGTCCGGGTTGATCAGGAGAGTCAACGTCATCTGCTCCTTTGCAGCACACCGGAACATCTTCTGAAAGCCCTCTCCATCAAAGCTGGGGGGGCCCGGCACCCGGTCCGGGTAAATCCGGAATCCTCGCACCCCATGCTTTTTCAGCTTGCGCATCTCCGCGTCGGGATGGCCATTGTGCCAATCCACCACTGCAACTCCCCGGAAAACCGTGGGCTGGCCCCGAATCGTGTCGAGCATGTAGGAGTTGTCAAATCCATAGCCGCCGGGCTGAATCAGAACGATACGATCGACTCCGCTGGGCCTTGCCACTTTCAGGAGATCGTCGGGTAGGGCCGTCGGCGGCCCAACGCTGGCAGGAGATCCGGGTGATAGGAGTGGATAGCGCTTGTCATTCGCCCAGATGTGCGAATGCGCATCGATATAGCCACCAGGTTTGTCGCGATGCGAAGGTATTGGACCGGGATCTGTCTTCGCGGACTGGGCGGCAAGAAAAGCCGAGGCTCCCGTAGCCACTGCTCCCCGCCGCAGGAAATTGCGACGATCAAACCTGCGCTGCTGCCCACCTTCCTCGTGCTGTGACATTGGGGAATCGCCAATCATGGTGGCTCCGAAGTACTGAATTCTTACGGGTGCTTTTGTGCCGGGCCTCCAGCTTGGACTCATTCTATCGCATCGTATCGTTCGGCCAAGGGAATTGTGATGTGCAAAGACCTGGTACCCTTTGGGGAGGCAAGAACATTAATGCTTCCCATCCCGGGAGGTTCGGAGCGTGCCAATAAGCGGCGCCCTCTCCCAGCTTGGTGAGAAGTCCACGCCCGGTTCGCTTTAAAGTAATCCTGTAACTTCCCGATGTGGTTATTTGATCTGTATCTAGTATCGATAAATTATTTGTTACTGACAACATGCGAGGTTCCATTCTATCCTACACTGTTCCGAAGTGCTCTCGACCGCCGGAAAGGGCTGCAAAATTGACTAAAGTCTCCCTCGCATTAATCATTCATTCCCACCAACCCGTGGGAAACTTCGACCACGTCATCGAAGATGCCTACCAGAAATCCTACTCGCCTTTTGTGCGTGCGCTCGACAGGCATCCCCGCATTCACCTGAGCCTGCATTTTTCCGGAATCCTGTTGGAGTGGGTGGAAAAACACCACCCGGAATACTTTCTGCAGCTTCGTGATCTCGTGCAGCGCGGCCAGATTGAACTGGTTGGCGGGGGTTATTACGAGCCCATTTTGCCGATTATTCCTGATGCCGACAAGCTTGCGCAGCTCCGTAAGCTGGCGGATTACATTCAGGAACACTTTGGCACAGTGCCGCGCGGTGCATGGATTGCCGAGCGCGTCTGGGAGCCCACCCTGCCGCGCCCGTTGGCCCAGGCAAGCGTGGAGTATGTCGTTCTGGACGATACACACTTCCTTGCCGCCGGCCTTCAGCCCTGGCAATTGCACGGCAGTTTCGTTACTGAAGAGGACGGCTTTCCGCTGCGACTGGTTCCCAGCATGAAAGCCCTTCGCTACACGATTCCTTTTCAGGAGCCGGCAGAAACATTGCGCATTTTGCGTGAAGGAATCAACCAGCACGATTCCCTTTTCGCCATGGGTGATGACTGCGAAAAGTTCGGCGTCTGGCCCGGCACCTACGAACATGTCTTCAAGAATGGATGGCTGGAACGATTTTTTAAGGCCCTGGAGGAGAATGACGAGTGGTTGGAAACCACAACCGTCGCGGATTATCTCGGTTCGCACCCCGCGGTTGGGCGCATCTACCTGCCCACAGCATCTTACGCGGAGATGATGGAATGGTCCCTGCCCACCACGGCATCAACCGAGTTCAAAGCTTGTCTGGAAGAGTGTGAGCACATCCCGAGCGGCGAGCGCTTCCTGCACTTCCTGCGGGGAGGGATGTGGCGCAATTTCCTGACCAAGTACCCGGAATCCAATCACATCCAGAAACAGATGCTGGGGGTGAGCCATCGTTTGCAGACGCTGAGCAGTTCTGTTGAAGCCGGAACGGAAAAGGCGGCATTGCTCGCGGACGCGCAGAGGCACCTGTTGGCTTCCCAGTGCAATGACCCTTATTGGCACGGGGTATTTGGCGGGCTCTATGCGCCACACCTGCGCAGTGCGCTGCTTCGCAACTTGATTCGAGCGGAATTTCAATTGGATAAGGTGGAAGGCCGAAGCGCCGACGCCCCGCCCGAAGTTGTCACAACGGACTTCAACCTGGATGGCCAGGAGGAAATCCTGGTCCGCCAGAGTATCTCGGGCATGACTCTCCATCCCGCCGATGGCGCCACAGTTTCAAGTCTGCGCTACCAGCCGGCGAATGCTGAGTTGGTCAATTCGCTCATGCGGCGGCCCGAACCCTACCACGACCTCATTCGGAAACAGGTTTCGTCCAAGCAAGGGCCGCGGGAAGGTCCCGCTTCCATCCACGATCAGGTGCTCAGCAAAGAGTCGCACTTGGACGCGCTGCTTCGTTATGACCAGTATGCGCGACATGCCTTTCGCTCCTATGTTTTTCCCAGCGCCAAGGGTTTGAAGGATTTTGAGTTCCTTCGCTTGCAGGAGAATAAGACCCTGGCCTGCGGCACGTGGAAGGCCACACGCGTCAAGGCTCCCGGCGCAGCCATTGAGTTTCGCAATGCCGCCGATATCCAATTGGACGGCTGCACCATGCGAGTGGATGCCCTCAAGACTTTGACCTCCAAGGTGTCAGGTTCGTCCTGGCAAATTGAATGCCGCTCTTCACTCAATTCCGATCGCGCCTGCCCCACCGGAACCGCGATGGGCTTGGAGTTGGTCCTGAACCTTTTGGCTCCCGACGCGCACGATCGCTATTTCTTGGCGAAGGATGTTCATCGCCCGCTGGAATTTCGAGGCGAAATCGACTCTGCCAGGCTGACGCTTGTGGACGAGTGGCAACGCGTCAGGATCACATTGGAGACTCGGCCGCAGGCTTGCTGGTGGATTGTACCCATTGAAACCATTTCCCAATCTGAGTTGGGATTTGAGCGCGTGTACCAGGGCTCCGCGATCATGGCAGTCTGGAAAATTGACCCGCCTTCCTGGCGCAACGTGGCCTGCGTTCTGCAGATGGAAATTTCGCCTTGGGAGAACCCCGACGCCGCCGGGTAGTAGCGCGCGGCTTGAATTCGCCACGACCGTCTGCTAGATTCGCAGTATTGGGAGGTTTTGTATGGCTGTACCGCAAGAATTGCTGGATATCCTGGTTTGCCCGGCGTGTAAGTTGCCCATTCAGCTTACGCCGGACGGCTTGGGCCTGAAGTGTGCCCAATGCCGGCGCGTCTATCCCATCAAAGATGATATTCCCGACATGATCATCGAAGACGCCAAAGTTGAAGCGGAGTGATTGGATTTTCGATTTTGGATTTGCGATTTTGGATTTGGCCTTTTGAATTCTGCAATTTCCATTCTCGATTTTGGATATGCGGTTTGGACTTTTGCTCTTGAATTCTGAATCTTGAATGTTGAATCTTGGGTTAAGGGATTAAACACGACGTCCGACGGCCCGTTAATCCAAAATCGAAAATCCTATGAACCCGGTTTCCCTTCTTCCCGATTTGCCAGCTGGCGCGCGCATCCTCATCCTTCGCCTCAGATCCATCGGCGACATTATTCTGCTGACCCCCACCTTGCGTCTTCTCAAAGAGTGGCGGCCTGACCTGCGTGTTTCCGTGATGGTTGAGTCCCGCTTCCGCGAACTCTTGCAGGGAAATCCGGCGGTGGAGGAAATCCTCATTCCGGGGGAAGGGACCGGGGCGCGCAACCTGCTCTCACGCCTGGCCGTCATCAGGGAACTTCGCGGTCGGGGCTTTTCTCTCTGCATGAACTTGCACGGCGGCCCAACCAGCCGGCTCTTTACACGCTGGAGCGGCGCCCGTTGGCGCGTCGGCTTTGCCCACTATCGAGGGGCAAGCCTCAACAATATTCTGATTCCCGACGCCCGCACGATTTTGAACCAGCCGTCTTTGCATACGGCGGAGCATCAGGCAGCGGCCTTCTTCTACCTGGGATTGCCACGCACAGATATACCGCGCGCCCAGATCTTCTCCGGGGAGGCGCAGTCCGCATGGTGGGACGCGAAACGTGCCAGCCTGGGAATTGCCGCGGGAGAACCTTACGCGATTGTCCACCCAACCGCCTCATACAAGACCAAGGAATGGTCGGCGGAGGGATTCGCACGAATTGGTGAGTATCTGACGAGCAATGCCCGCATTACTCCAGTTTATTCCTGCGGACCGGGAGAAACCGTGGTGCTTGATGCGGTGGAGAAAGCCTCTGGGGCGCCTGTGCGGCGACTTGAAGGCGTGAGCCTGGCGCAATTTGCCGCAGCGGTAGCGGGGGCACGGTTGTTCGTTGGGAATGATAGCGGTCCAGCTCATATGGCCGCGGCACTGGCCCGGCCCGTGGTAGTCATCTTCGGATCATCCAGTTCTCCGATTTGGGGACCCTGGCCGCTAACGAACTCCGGCCCCGCCACGCGCATCGTGCAGAATCCCTTCGACTGCAACCCTTGCCCCGGTGATCATTGTTACAAGTTTGCGCGGCCTGAGTGCATTCTTTCCGTGACCTTTGACCAGGTGAAGGATGCCGTTGACCAAGTCCTGCTGCAATCTTCCTGACACATAACGTGGCGCGACACACCCTCCCGCATTTCAAAATGGGGAAAAGGCGAGCCCTTTGGTCGCGCGATCGACCACAAGTTCGCGCGGGGGCTCCTGATCATTAACAGTGAGCGTTACGACAACAGTGTTGTGGCCTTTGGCTTGCGACCCCAGAATTTTGAAGGTGCGAATCTTCCCGAAGTCGCCGCGCTCGCCCCAGTCGTGCAGAAAGTCATTATAGGTGTACGTCGCGCTGGGCTGCCATAACCGGTAAGCTTCGCTGTAGTTGCCATTCTCCAGTGTTGTGAGAAAATGCGACACGGCACGTTCTTCCGGCAAGTTACGAAGTACGAAGTAAGCCGTCACGACGATGATGATAACGGCCAGGGCCATCAGAATATAGCGTCCTATTTTTCGAGGTGGTTTGGGTGGTGTGGCGTCAAGCAGAGTCATGGGCCGGTTCCTCCCGGGAGCCAGGAGTTAAAGCACTCCCCCGAGGCTCATTATTATCTTAGATGTATGGCCGGATTGCCAAGAGTTGATTAGAGCGAGCGCTTGAAAAGGGCGGTCTCAGCAACCGTTGTCACCAGGGTGAATATCGCCAGGAAAGCCAGATCCCCGGAAATTGCCGTGATGCTCGTGTTTTTAAGCAGCAGCGCCTTGAATGCATGTACTGCATAGGTCATGGGATCAACCCTGGCAATGGCGCGCATCCAGGGGGGAAATCCGTAGATCGGATAGACGGCGCCACTGGGGAAATAGAGCAATGTGTTGAGTACGCCGAAAGTGGCGCGGGGCACGAGAGGATCATTTACGCGGACCATGAGCAGAAACATCATGCTGATCAGAGCCAGGGAGGTTAATACGATGACCACCATCAACTTCAGCAACCGAATCGGATCCAGCGGATTGGGTATCCCGGCAATGACGGATCCCACGGTGGTCAGGATGATCCCGGCCAATACTGCCTTGATCGCTCCGGAAAGATTGAAGCCCAGGATCAGTTCAAGTCTGGAAATCGGTGTTACGAGATAACCTTCATGGAGTCCGCGCGCTTTATCATCGATATAGATAATACCTCCGCCGATCATCGCGGAAACGAATATTGCCATGACGATGGAGCCCGCCAGAAGGTATTGGATATAGGGAACGTAAGGATAGAGTTCAACCACGGAGAGCGTGACCCCACTGGACACGCGTGGCGCGGCCCCACCTTGATTGTAGGCGCCCACAATGTCGCCGAACCCGCCCTCCAGCGCCCCGACCGCGAAGTTGTCGGTGTTGTCTTCGATCAGTGCCACCTGCGGCGCATCCTTGGCCAGAACCCGGCGGGAGTAATCGGGCGGGAAATTCAGGACCCCATTGATTCGCCCATCCCGCAGGTCTTTCAAGGCCCGCTGAAGATCGGTGTAATCAGTCGTCTCAAACGTCCGGGCGTTGGCGGCGATGGCTCCGCACATTTCCCGCAGCTTTACCGTGGGCATCCCGTGATCTTGATTGACCACCCCGACCCGCAGGTCATGGATTTTGCCGCCAAAGGCGTACCCAAGGACCACCAGTTGTATCAGGGGCATGATCATGGACACTACGATGAGCGTGGGGCTGCGCATCAGCTTTCGCAGGTCACGTTCGATCAGGGCCAGGATTCGATTCATTATCTTCTACCTTTGTCCCATCCCGGGGAAAAGAACGGGAGCGGCATCCTGTAAGGAGTCGCGCAACTGCCGGCCGGTATAATGCATGAAAACGTCATCGAGCGACGTGCTCTGAACGGAAAGCGAGGTTACTGCAATCTGCGCCCGGTGGACCGCCTCCATCAGCGCCACGGTGGTATTCGGGCCATTATCGGAGCCAATGCGGAACACGTGATCTTCGGCCTTCACATCGAGCACGTCCGGGAGGCTTTGCATGGTTTGGAGCCATCCCTCCGGGATGCGCGAAAAGCCAACCTCCAGGATGTTGTTCCCGGGAATGGATGCCTTCAGTTTGAGCGGGGAATCAAGCGCCACCAATTTCCCGTGGTCGACAATGGCAATGCGATCGCACAGCTTGTCAGCCTCATCCATGTAATGGGTGGTCAGGAGGATTGTAAGTTCACGTTCCTTCTTGAGCCGCATGAGCATTTCCCACACTCCCACGCGTGAAGCCGGGTCGAGGCCGGTAGTGGGTTCGTCGAGGAAGAAGATGCGCGGCTCATGCACCAGTCCACGGGCAATTTCCAGGCGCCGCCGCATGCCGCCAGAGAAATTCTTTACGGGCTTATCCGCCCAAGCAAGCAGATCGACCGCCTCCAGCAGTTCATGGGCGACCTTGATGCGGCGTTCGCGCGGAACACTGTAGAGCTTGGCAAATATCTGCATGTTCTCCATGGCGCTCAAATCGAGATCGGACGTCATGGCCTGGGGGATCACCCCGATGCTCTTGCGGACCTCGTCGGCATCGCGAACGACGTCAAAGCCAAGAATGCGCGCCACGCCAGACGTCGGGGGCAGAAGCGTGGTAAGCACACGGATCAGCGTGGACTTGCCGGCGCCGTTCGGACCGAGCAAGCCGAACACTTCACCGTGCGCCACCGAAAAGTTCACGTCATCGACGGCGCAGAAATTCCCGAAACACTTGCGCAGGTGTTCGACTTCCAGAGCCGGGGTCGGTTCTTGCGGCGTCATTATTGGTTTCATCTTTGCAATTCCAGCCATCCCAAAGGGGTTTAGAGAACGTTTTGCGGAGGCAAAGTTACGTATGCAGTCAATCCTGGCCATAGCCGGCGGTCGCTGTTGTCAAAACGCAGGCGGAGCTCAAAGGTTTTGATGTCCCGTTTGCTCTGGCTCACATCACGCTGGGTGGCATAGTCAGCGTCAACCCCGCGATAGAAAACGGCTCCGCCGCGTTCCAATCCATCGGGAAAACGCACTTGCATGTGGTCACCCAGACGAATGCGGTCAAGGTAGGTTTCCGGCACATCCGCGCGCACCCAAAGATCATCAGGATTAACAATCGAGGCGATCGGCTGACCTATGTTCACCACTTCACCCTGGCGGGCGGCCAGCACAGAGATGGTGCCGGAGATTGGCGCGTGAATCTCCGTATAGTCCAGTCGAACCTGCGCCTTCGACGTTTGGGCGCCGGCGGCTGCCTGTTGACGCTCCATGGCTTGCAGTTGGCTCCGCCGCACCGTGATTTGTTCCACGTTCGAACGGGCAAGGGCGACCGCGGCCTGCTGTGCATCCACCTGCTTCCTTAAAGACTCGACATGCGCCTGCTGTGCCTCGAATGTGGCGCGGGCCTGGTCGAGAGCCTGATCCGATACGATCTTCTGGTCATAGAGACCCTTGGTACGCTGATAATTCACGCGGTCGAGTTCCAGGTCCGCTTTGGCTTCGTTCTCCTGCGCTTGTGCTGCCGCCATTGAAGCCTCTGCCTGCCTGATCTGGTCGCGCGTCTGTGCTTCCTGGAACTTCAGTGCCGCCTCGGCTTCCTCAACCTGCGCGGCCGTTCCCCGTTCGGCGTGGAGGTAGTATGACTGGTCAGCGCGCAATTCCTGGGGCTCGATGACGGCGATGAGCTGTCCGGCCGATACCGCGTCGCCTTCCTTCACGAGGACCTGCGCAAGCTGCCCTTGAATCTGTGAGCTTGCCACCACGTCGTTGGTGGTGACAATGCCCGTCAGAATAATGGGTTGCGGCCGCGTGACAGCTTTGTAATACACCACTCCGCCGCAGAGAATAAGCACGATCAGAATCGATAAGATAATCTTGCGCCTCATTGTGCTGCCGCCTCCGGATTCATAAAGAGAGCGTAGCGGATGAAGTTTAGAACCTCCGCTTTCCTCCTGGCTAAGTTGGCCTTGCTGTAAGGGTCCTGGCCGGTGATCATCCTGAATGCAGGGGCGATATTGAAGTAATGCGTCGTCAAGCCGCTGATCGAAACAATCGTGTGCCCCTTGTTCACGTGGCGAAATTCTCCCGATCTTATTCCTCGTCCCAGTACCGCCACCAATAACTCCTTCAGGGGCATCGAATGCTCGCGAATCAACCGCTCCAGCCTGTGGTCACTTTCCATCATCATGCGTTGGAATATGCGGGGGTAATGCGGGTGCGTCCCGATGAAATCGAAGTGATAGCCCACGTACTGCAAGAGGATGGGCCCCGCCGGCCCCTTTGCCGAAAGTATTTCACGCGCTCGCTGTTGGAATTCATGCACTTGCGAGCCCACGACAGCCTGGTAAAGGGCATCCTTGCTCTTGAAGTAGTAATAGAGCAGGGCCTTGTTCACGCCCGCGGCGGCCGCGATGGCTTCGGTCCTCGCCCCGGCCAGGCCGTGTTCTGCATAGACGCGCTCGGCAGCCTTCAGGATGGTAGCCCGCGACTCAGCGCTGTCCCGGTGCCTCGCATGTACAGAAATATCCGCTTTGTCGGTCCGTTTTTTCATTTAACTAACCAGATAGTTAAATACCACAATTCAGACATTTCCGTCAAGAGACAGGAAGCGCAGAAGGACGATATGGTTATGGGGTTGTCGTGGGCGAAAAAGTAAACCGAGTCCGCGCCTTTTCCTTGTGGCGTTCCAGTGCCAGTTCAATCAAGCGGTCAAGGAGTTCGGGATAAGAGACGCCGCTCGCTTCCCAGAGTTTGGGATACATGCTGATGGACGTAAAGCCGGGGATGGTGTTGATCTCGTTCAAGAAGACTTTTCCGGTCTTGCGATCGAGGAGAAAGTCCACCCGCCCCATGCCGGCGCAATCCACGGCCTGGAAAGCGCGGATGGCAACTTCCCGAACCTGTGCCGTTTGGCGGGCCGTGAGTTTGGCGGGAATAACGAGCTCCGATCCTTCTTTGATGTACTTTGCCTCATAATCATAGAACTCGTTAACAGGCACAACCTCTCCCGGCACGGACGCCTGGGGCTGGTCGTTTCCCAGCACGGCGCATTCGATTTCGCGAGCGTCGATTCCCTGTTCGATCAAGATTTTCCGGTCGTATTGAGCGGCCAGATTCAACGCCGCCACCAGTTCGCGCCGGTGATGCACCTTGCTGATTCCCACGGATGATCCCATGTTCACAGGTTTGACAAACAGGGGATAACGCAGTTCCTTTTCGACCTGCTTGCGGACGGCGTCAGGATTGCTTTCCCACATTGAACGGAGAACAAGCACCCAGGGAACAACGGGGAGTCCCGCGTCGCGAAACAGCCGCTTCATCACGTCCTTGTCCATGCCCGTTGCGGAGGCAAGTACACCGGCGCCGACGTAGGGAACGTCCGCCAATTCCAGCAACCCTTGGACTGTTCCATCTTCGCCAAAGGTACCGTGGAGCACGGGGAAGACAACATCAATATCCGGCCGCGAATCCCGGGCCGGTACCGAACGCGCCAGCGGCAGGAGCTTGGGACCGGCAGGATCCACAGTGGGCGTTACGGGATCGCCGCCTTCCAACACCTGCGGCAGAAGTTGCGCGGCTCCGGAGCCCATCCGCCACTTTCCCTCGCGCGTGATCCCAATGGGCAGAATTTCATACTTTACGGCATCGAGTGCATTGATTACCGAGGCAGCAGATTGAAGCGAGACGTCATGTTCGCCTGACCGCCCACCAAACAGAATTCCAACACAGAGTTTCTTGGTCACAAAATTCTCTTTCCCAGGGCTGAGGCGGTGAATCCCACGCCCAAAACCGCCGTCTTGTTCATGACGTCAATAATGGGATTAATTTCGACGAGTTCGAAGGCCAGCATTTTGCCGGTGTCCGCGACCATTTCCAGGGCTAAGTGGGCCTCGCGGAAAGTAATCCCGCCGCGGACGGGCGTGCCCACGCCAGGGGCTTCGCCGGGATCGACGACATCCATGTCGAAGGACACGACGAACCCTGCTGTGCCTTTGGAAGCTATTTTGAGGGCTCGTTCCATGACGATGCGCATGCCCAGTTCGTCGATTTCCCTCATGGTAAAAGGAGTGACGCCCGAGCCGCGGACCACCTGCCGCTCCTGCGCGTCCAGGTCTCGAATCCCAATGATTGCGCAGTTCTCCGGGCGCAGTTTGGGTGCGAAGTCGAAAATACGAGTCAGGGAATCCGGCCCATGGCCCAAATTGGCCGCGAACGGCATGCCATGCACATTGCCGCTGGGACTGGTCTCCGGCGTGTTCATGTCGGCGTGGGCGTCAATCCAAAGACAGCCCACCTCCTGACCGCGGTCGCGATAGAACTTGGAAACTCCTGCCTGCGTGCCAATCGCCACCGAGTGGTCGCCGCCCAGCACCAACGGAAAGTAGCCGGCCTCGAGCGCCTCGTAAATCCGCTGCGCCACTTCCTGCGAGGTCGCGGCAATCTCCTTCAAGTACTTCGCATGCTGATCGCCGAAATGCTGCTGTTCCGGCAGCCGGACGGGAATGTTGCCGCCGTCTTCGACCTGGTGCCCCAGGCTCTCCAATGTGTGGTTCAATCCCGCGGCGCGCACGGCCAACGGCCCCATATCCACGCCTCTGCGCTCTTGGCCCAGGTCCAACGGTACACCGAGAATTTTGATTTTTAACATGATGCCGCCTCTCAGAAATACATTTGTTCCCGTAGCTCAATTAGCACTTTCAATGCCTTCCATGCGATCGAGTAGTGAGGCTGAACTATCCAGGTCAACGCCGGGTTGTACGCCTTCCCCCCTAAAGGTCAATATACGAATTCTCTTGCGCCGGCCTGATTTCCACTGGGTGCGCGCCTTGCGGAGACTGTCTTCAACCAGTGCCGTCAAGGTCGTGCCCTGTTCCGCAGCCCATTTCTTTGCTTCGGCATGAAGCTCATCGTCGATTCGAATCGTGATTCTCATAGATCAAAACATGCCAATTGGGAATCAAATTGGCAAATTGGAGGTAATCAACATGATTTCCGAGTACCTTGCCCAAAGATCTCACGGTGTCAGCCGATACAGCATCCGCGGGAAGGGAATTGTCTCGCGCACGTGTTCGAGTCCGCAGATCCATGCCACCGCGCGCTCAATGCCCATGCCGAAGCCCGAATGCGGCACCGTGCCGTAGCGCCGCAAATCGAGATACCACTCGAATGCCTTGCGCGGCAACTTATGCTCCTCAATGCGTTGTTCGAGCAGTGCCAGGTCAGCCAGGCGCTCCCCGCCGCCAATGATTTCACCGTAACCCTCGGGTGCGAGCATGTCCACGCACAACGCCACTTCCGGCCGCAGGGGATCGGGAGCCATATAAAATGCCTTGATCGCGCTGGGGTACCGATGCACCAGGAGGGGCCTCTCGGCGCCTTCCGACAGCAGCGTTTCGTCCGTGCCGCCAAAGTCCCCGCCCCACTGAATTTTACTTCCCTTGCCTTGGAGAATCTTCACGGCCTCGTCGTAGCTCATTCGGGGGAAGGGAAGCTTGATCCTCTCCAGGTTCTCAATTTTCCGTTCCAATGTCTGAAGCTCCGGCCGGCGTTTCTCCAGTACGCGTTCAAGGATGAAGGCAATCATCTGTTCGCCGAGCGCCATCGCATCATCCAAGTGGGCGAAAGCGACTTCCGGCTCGACCATCCAGAATTCCGTCAAGTGGCGCCGCGTCTTGGATTTCTCCGCGCGGAATGTGGGTCCGAAGCAGTAGGTCTTGCCCACGGCCATGGCGTTGGCTTCGTTGTAGAGCTGCCCTGATTGCGTGAGGTAGGCTTTTTCATCAAAGTAATTAACTTCGAAAAGCGTGGTGGTGCCCTCACATGCGGCCGGGGTGAAGATGGGAGTGTCCACCAGGGTGAAGCCGCGGTCATCAAAGAAATCGCGCACCGCCTTGATGATCTCGTGGCGGACGCCCAGGATGGCGCGCTGCCGCGTGGAGCGCAGCCACAAGTGGCGATGGTCCATCAGGAATTCAATCCCATGGTCCTTGGGGGTGATGGGATAAGGCGTCTCCGCGGGGATGCACTGCAGGACCTCCACACTCAGGACGTCCATTTCATAGCCGCCCGGAGCGCGCTTATCGGCCCTCACCTTTCCTGTCACCCGCAGCGAGGACTCCTGCGTGAGGCCGCGCACCGCATCGAAAACTTCGGGCGGCACCGCGCTCTTTACCACCACGCCCTGGATAATTCCCGTCCCATCGCGGAAAAGTGGAAAGAGCAGCTTGCCGCTTTCCCGAAGGTTATAGAGCCAGCCTTGCAGAATCACTTCCTGGCCGGCGTATTCTGAAACTTTGCGGATTTCGACAACTGGGGGCAAAGGGTTATTCCTCCTCCGGAAGGTTTTCCATGCGGTCCATGACTTCCGCCAGGCGGGAAAGGCTGGTCATCTCCGGGCCATAGTCGCGAATTTCAAACAGCACGGGGAACTGGCCGTCGCCGGTGCGCAAGTCGCGCGTGGCCTCTGACCAATTAATCTCGCCGTCAAAGGGCATCAGATGATCGTCTTTTTCACCGCGATTGTCATGAACGTGAGTGGAAGCGATGTACGTTTTTAAGGTCTCAAACGCCGGGTGCAACCCGCCGGCCATGTGGGCGTGGCCGGTATCAAAGCAAATCTTCACTTTCAAGCGGGTGTACTGAAGGAACTCCACCAGGCGTTCCGGCGTTCCCAGTTCATTAGGAACATTCTCAAGCAGTATCTCCACGCCGCGGCTTTTGGCAAACACCTTCAGATGCTCGAGCGAAGTCATGACCGCGTCAAATTTACTGATATCGTATTCCTCTTCCGGCAATCCCATGTGGACGATCAGGTAGTGGAAGGGAAGATAATCAGCGAAGTCGAGGGCGCGCTTGATTTCGTCCATGGAATCGATGCGCAGGCGGCGCTCAAGGTAAGCGAGAGAAACGGCGAGCCCGCCTAATCGCCCCCAATCCGCGTCTCCATAAAGCGGCGCATGAACGGAATGCAGGTTCACTTGATGATCGCGAAACCACTGTGCCACGTCGCGCATATGGTTGCGGTCGGTATAGTCCAGGTGTTGGCGGGCTGCGAACAGCTCAATGTTTTGGAATCCCGCCCCCAGGATTTTGTCCAGGATATGCGAACTGAGCCGATCTTTGACATAGAGGTACGTGGAGAGACCGTATTCCATTAGTATCCAACCGCCTTTCCATTCTCACGAGGATCAGAGGCGCCAAATCGCCATCCGGAGTCAGGAGCAATCTCGATGGCTTCGCAATCACCAATAGTATCGCGAAAACCCACCGGGTAGCCGGCCTGTTGTAACTTTTCCAGGGTGTCAGACGAAAAGCCCACCCGCTCAAAGGTCAAGAGGTCAGGGATCCATTGATCGTGAAAGCGCGGCGACGTAACGGCTTGAAGAACATCCATCTTATAAACAAGGACATTGAGCAAGACCTGCAAAACCGTATTGGTGATGGTGCTGCCGCCGGGCGAGCCGAGCACCAGGCGCACTTTTCCATCGCGCGTCACAATCGTGGGCGTCATGGAAGAAAGGGGGCGCTTGTGCGGCGCGATGGCGTTGGCCTCACCCTGCACCAAACCAAATAAATTGGGTGAGCCCGGCTTCGCAGTGAAATCATCCATTTCATTATTCAACAGAAAACCCGCTCCCTCCACGGTTACACCGCAGCCGAACCATCCATTTAGCGTATAGGTGTTTGCTACCGCGTTGCCTTCCGCATCGACCACCGAAAAGTGCGTGGTGGCCCCGGACTCGAAAATCTGAGGATCACCGGGACGGACCGGGGCCTCGGCGGGCCTGTGAAGAATCTCCTCGCGTAACTGCGCGGCATGGCGAGGTGACGTGAGGCCAGCGACCGGCACGGAAGCGAAATCCACATCGCCCAGGTAGGAGGCGCGGTCAGCATAGACACGGCGCATGGTCTCAGCAATCAGGTGGATCGAATCAAAGGAGTTCACCGTGCCCAGGTCCAGCGGTTCCAGCACGTTGAGCATCTCGATCAGCATCGTTCCGCCCGCGCTCGACGGCGGGGGGCTCAAAATTTCAAAGCCACGGAAATGGCCCACCAAGGGCGGCCGCAACTTGGCTTGGTAATGCTCCAAATCCTCGCGCGTGATGAGGCCATTATACTTTTGCATGGTCGCCACCAGTGCCTTGCCAGTTGCGCCGGAATAAAAGGCCTGCGGTCCATGCTTGGCAATAGCCGCGAGGGTGCGGGCCAGGTCCGGTTGCCGGAATATTGCGCCCGTCTGGTAGGGATGGCCGTTGTGCAGGTAGATGTGGCGCGAGCCATCGAACTTTTCCAGAAGGGCGCGCTCGGAACGAATCCTCCCGGCAAGCGCGTCGCTGACGCGAAAACCGTTCCGAGCCAGACGAATGGCCGGAGCCATGACGCGTGCCAGTCCCAGTCGGCCATACTTCTGTTCTGCCAAAGCCAAGCCCATCACCGTACCGGGAATAGCCGCCGCACGCGCCCCGGTGGTGCTTGCTTCCGGTATCAATTTGCCCTGCGCGTCCTGGTACATTGTGCGCGTGGCCGCCGCCGGTGCTTGCTCGCGGTAATCCACCACGATGGCATTGCCATTAGCCATGCGAATCAGCATGAAGCCGCCACCGCCGAGGTTTCCGGCTTGAGGAAAGGTGACCGCCAGCGCGAATCCCACTGCCACGGCGGCATCCACGGCATTGCCACCTGCCTTAAGGATTTGCGCGCCTGCTTGGCTGGCCAGCGGCTCGCTGGATGCCACCATGCCACTGCGCCCTGCCACCGGGGCGAGGGCGTACGCACGCAGCGCCAGCAACGCAGCGAGAAGTGCAGGGGCAGGGATCAGACGTTTGAGCGGCACAGAAACCACCAGCGCGGGTA
>CAYTMD010000067.1:0-18419 GCA_964438685.1 uncultured Acidobacteriota bacterium | reverse complement strand
TCGATTATTGGGAATCCGGCATGGATATTCATCCCAGCGAGGATATGTACGATAGCTTCCGGAAGTACCAGACCGAGCTATTGGCGGAATTTGAGCGCCTGGCGAAGGAATATAACTTCGAAATCATCGACGCCACGCCCGACGTGCGCACCGTGTTTGAACACCTGCGAACGGGAGTGGCACGAGTGTTGAGCGGGGAACCGCGGGAACCGCTGTTTTCCGTCGCTACACCCCCGCCCGGCGAGCCTCTGGAGGCAGCGGCAAAAAGGGTTCTGGAAATGCCTGCGCCCACCCGGCCCGCCGCTTCAACCCCGGAGGAAGCACCGCCCTTGGATCAACCCTTGGCGAGAGCTGTCGATGGCGACGCCACCAAATAGGATATCCACTCTTTCAGCCGGTTCATTTCCACTGAATCCTGCGACATCTTCGCGTACTTTTCTTCGAACCCACCCTTGCTTTCCCGGTTGCGCAGAATAAGCTTCTGCACTTCCATCGCCAGCGGCAGGTGCTCGCGCAAGTATTCCGGGCGCGCCAGCATCTCAATCATCATCTGCTCCAGAACTTCCAGGTCGTGCCAATCCCCCAAATGGTTTTGCAGTTGTCGGAGCCACACCAGGGCATCGGCGCTGCCGGGAACGCCGAATTCGTGGAAAACTTCCAGAAGGTAGCGTAGCCGCTTGGTGGCAATGCGTGCCCCGTGGATGACGTTAGGACGGGCGTCGCGGTGAGAATGCTCGATCTGTTCTTCAAAACGGCCCCAATCGGATTCCAGCGCTGCAATCAGGTCATGGGCAAAGCTGGAGTGCGGCGCTTCAACACGATCAGCGTGATGATCGGCCAGGTGATCGTGCGCCTTGTCATGATGGAGGAATTCCTTCAGGTTCACGTAAAAGTCTGTAAGGTTGATCTTGCTTAATTTGCGCATGGCCCGCAGAAAGCTCTTGGACCTTCGCATCATCAGAAAATGTTGCACCGCCGTCCAGGCCTCGCGCCGCGCGGCCCGCTTTCTTTTCAGCGAACCCCCCACAAACTCCAGCAAGACGTCGCAATTACGCACGTCTCCCAACGCCTGGCGGCAGCCGCGAATCTGGCGGCGCAGCCGTCGTAGCTCCTGCGGGCGTGGCTTGGGATAGAGCAGGTCGAGAACCTGCTGCAGTCTCCGGCTGGCTACCCGCATGTCATGGATGGCGCTGCCATCGTCACCCTTCAAAACCTTGGCTTCGTAGGAAATGAAGCGGTTGAGTTGACGCAAGGCCAGCTCCCGCACTTTCTTGCAGCTTTCATCGTAGGGCAACAGCAATGCGCCCTCGGACCCTGCCGGGTCTGCCGCCAGTTCGGGTTCCACTGCGGCGGGTGAATGGCCTGGGATGAGTTCATCTTGCATAGTGTGTGCCTCGAAAAGGTTGGAGGGTCAACCCCCGCCCCCACGGGGTATCGGGAGGGATCCACCTTGCCGGACCCCAAGGATTCCAGGAAGGGAACCTCGTTTTAGGAAGTCCATAGTCTACCCCTGAGGGCGCTACAGAGGCAAGGTAGTGTTATGATGAGCATACAGGGCGAAATTCCAGAATGCGCGGAATACAGCGATCATCAGAATCCGGCTGATGGGCGGCGCGCCGGCAACGTGCCCCAATCCTGCAGGTCTCCGGATATTACGAGTCTGACCGCAAGGGCATTTATCATCCACGGGAGGCTATCATGCCGAGTAATTTGAAGCATCGCAGTCACATCATCACCGACGGCCGGGATCGCGCTCCGGCTCGTGCCATGTTGAAAGCCATCGGGTTCACAGACGAAGACTTGGCCAAGCCAATTGTGGGAATCGCCAACACCTGGATTGAGACCATGCCCTGCAATTTCCATTTGCGGGGGCTGGCGGAAAAAGTGAAGGCGAGCGTGCGCGCGGCGGGCGGCACTCCCATGGAGCTCAATACCATCGCAATCTCCGACGGCGTAACCATGGGCACCGAGGGCATGAAGGCTTCTCTGGTCAGCCGCGAGGTCGTGGCGGACTCCATCGAACTGGTGGGGCGCGGACACATGTTTGACGCCATGGTCGCATTGGTCGGCTGCGATAAGACTATTCCCGGGGGAGCGATGGCGCTGATCCGGCTGAATGTCCCCAGCGTGCTTCTTTACGGCGGATCCATTGCCGCCGGACGGTTTCAGAACCGCGACGTCACCGTGGGCGACGTTTTCGAAGGCGTCGGCGCCAATGCCGCGGGATTGATGACCGACAAGGAACTGAAAAATCTGGAAGACCATGCATGCCCCGGAGCAGGCGCGTGCGGCGGGCAGTTCACGGCCAACACCATGTCAACGGTGATGGAATTCATCGGTCTCTCTCCTATGGGAATGAATAGCATTCCCGCACTCGACCCCAAGAAAGATGAAGCGGCATTCCAGTGCGGCCAGATCGTAATGGATCTGTTGAAGCGCGGAGTTAAACCGCTCGATATCCTGACGCGTAAAGCTTTTGAGAACGCCATTGCCAGCGTCGCGGCCACCGGCGGTTCCACCAATGCCGTGCTGCACTTGCTCGCCATGGCGCGCGAAGCCAATGTCCCCCTGGCGATTGAAGACTTTGATGTCGTCAGTTCGCGCACGCCGATCATCGCGGATTTGAAACCCGGTGGCCATTACGTGGCGGTGGACGTGCATTACGCCGGCGGAATCCTGGTGATCGCCAAGAATCTGTTAGCGGCTGGTTTGATTGATGGTACGCAGATGACCCCCACAGGCAAGACCATCGCAGAAGAAGTTGCGAACGTCAAGGAGACGCCCGGCCAGCTTGTGGTGCGGACCGTTTCCGATCCCATTAAAAAGACCGGTGGCTTGGTGATCCTGAAGGGGAACCTCGCTCCCGACGGATGCGTGCTGAAAGTGGCGGGCGTCGAACGCACGCTTCATCGTGGACCAGCGCGCGTCTTTGATTGCGAAGAAGACGCCATGACTGCCGTGACGAGCAATGCCGTCAAGGCTGGGGACGTGGTGGTGATCCGCTACGAAGGTCCTTGCGGTGGGCCGGGCATGCGCGAAATGTTGGGCGTCACCGGAGCCCTTGTGGGCGCGGGCCTGGGCGATTCCGTGGCACTGCTCACCGACGGCCGGTTCAGCGGCGCAACGCATGGACTGATGGCGGGTCACGTAGCGCCGGAAGCCGCGCGCGGTGGGCCCATCGCCGCCGTGGCCAATGGCGATACCGTGGTTTTCGACATTGCCAAGCGCCGACTTGACATGGAGGTTTCCGACGCCGACATCAAAGCGCGCATGGCGAACTGGAAAGCTCCCGCACCGCATTACACGCGCGGTGTGTTCGCTAAATATGCGGCACTGGTTTCCTCCGCATCCGAGGGCGCGGTGACTTTTGTAAAGCCGTGACCGCAGGCTGAGGAAAAATTCCGCGGCGTCAACGCGTGCGCGCCGAGATTTGGGATACGGTGAGTTAGCCCGTTAATTTCCACGACTCTCTGCGCAGCCTCGCGGTAGAACTTTGCTTGACAAGGGACGATAAGTCATTAATGTCACCCTTTGGACCACTCAACCCCATCATTTTAAATGACTTACAAAATACCCCCTTATTCCCATTTGTTTTCAATAACTTAGCGGAAGTAATCCTCGCGCTTTTCCTGCTCATCCCGTCCGGTCGCACAAGGCGGGAGGCCATACCGCTTGCTGGCCAATTCAACGCTGCGGACGGCAGCGATGCCAGGTCAAAACAACTCTTGACAGAAAAACTACATCAATAGTAGCTTGACAAACGGGAGTAGTAAAACTAATGGGCGAACCGAAACTTACCAAATTCGAGCTGCAAATCATGGATGAGCTCTGGACGCGGGGCCAGATCTCCATTCGCGAGATTCAGGAAGCTTTCCCCGAGGAGAATCGACCCGCCTACACCACCATCCAGACCACTGTTTACCGTCTGGAAGGAAAGAAGGCTCTGCGCCGCGTCAAGAAGGTCGGCAATTTTCACATCTTCGAAGCGGCAATTTCCCGCGATGCCGCGCAGCGCAGGTTGATTGACGATCTGCTGGCGTTGTTTGGCGGACGCGCTCAGCCGGTGATGGCGCGCCTGGTTGAATCCGGCAAACTGGCGCTGGCGGATGTGCAGGAAGCGGAGAGGACTCTGCGCAAGCTCGAGAGAACGTAGCGCTGGCATCTTGCCGGCACCGGAAAAGCCGCCAGGATGGCAGCGGTACAGGTTCCGTAGCGCCGGGAGTGGTTTCTGGCACATGCAGTCGTAGCGCTGGCATCTTGCCGGCACCGGAAAATGCCGCCAGGATGGCAGCGGTACAGGTTCCGTAGCGCCGACCGAGACCTGTCCCGACAACGTCGGGAGGTCGGCACCTGTTTTGTAGGGCCGAACAGCGTTCGGCCTCAGAGTGCTGAACGGAAGTTCAGCGCCACCACGGATCATCCCAACCCGTATGCCCTATTCCGCCACGCATCCGTGATGCTATCCTAAATATCTATTGTGACGACATTACTTGAATATTAGAGGGGGGTGTATACTCCCCGCGACAGGAGTAAGGATGTTTCAGGAGATCAAAGAATCTCTCCAAGAGCTTTATCTGGAAGACAAACGGCCCTGGCTGGTCGGATTTAGTGGCGGCAAGGACAGCACCCAGGTTTTGCGCTTGGCAAACCGACCTGCCGGTGTTTATGCTCGCATTGAGATTTGCTCCCCGTCGGACCAGCCGCAAGGCCTCCGGCGGGGATTTGCTTTTAAGCGCTCGGCAACAGGAGTTCTTTTGCGCGTTGTGTTAGAGTAGTGGTCAGGGGAGACATCTATGAGGAACCGGGCTACCGAAATGCCAACCGCGCCCGAGGGGAAGGGATTGCCGCCCTACCAGCCGCGCACATCGCTGGGGAAGCGCCTTTGGGAAATTCGGGGTCAGATTGTGGCCTCGGGAGAAAGACCGTTGGGCTGGGATGAGATTGAGAAGGAAGTCTGCGAACAGCGCCACGACCCCGGGCTGGAGAAATGAGCAAGCTGACCTTTGTGGATTCGGGCGTCCTGATCGCCGCCGCCCGCGGCGCCGACGAGG
This sequence comes from uncultured Acidobacteriota bacterium, assembly GCA_964438685.1. Lineage (GTDB taxonomy): Bacteria > Acidobacteriota > Terriglobia > UBA7540 > UBA7540 > Bog-366. The sequence continues at coordinate 13,368 of CAYTMD010000067.1, read as the reverse complement.
TTGCCCAGCTTGCCATGACGGTGCTCGATGACCCTGAGAGGATCTTTGCCTCGAGTGCCTTGGTGCGGCTCGAAGTGTTGCCGAAAGCCCTCCGACATCACCGGGAGAGAGAGGCCCAGTTCTACGAAACCTTCTTCCAATCCGTGAGTGCCTGGGCGCCCATCGGCGAACCGCTTGCCGAAGATGCGTTTTTGCAGGCCAGGAACTTCGATCTTCACGCCATCGATGCTCTTCACATCGCGGCAGCGCTATCAGTGGGAGCCGAAGAGTTCATCACCACCGAAAAAGCAGAGAAGCCGATCAATAAGCTCACCGCCATTACCGTTCGTACCATCCACCCGTTAAATCAATGATCGCTTTGTGTTTCGTAGCCGCCCCCGCGCTCGCCGCCTTCTGCTTCCTGAATGCTGCCTCTTGAATCTTGAATCCTATCCCCCGTCTACCGCCTACTGTCTCCCCCCCGTGACCAGACCTGATTACTTGCTTACCAAATTCTCGAAATTACGGATTGACCGCGCCCAAGGCGGGACTTGAGGTCGGCACACGCAGCCGTCGCGGCGGGTTTACCCCGCCACGGTGGCACAAGCAGCCGTAGCGCTGGCATCTTGCCGGCACCGGAAAATGCCGCCAGGATGGCAGCGGTACAGGTTCCGTAGCGCTGACCTTTAGGTCGGCACCTGCTGAACTGAAGTTCAGCGCTACAACGGATCATCCCAACCTGTATGCCCTATTCCACCACGCATCCGTGATGCTATCCTAAATATCTATCGTGAAGACATTACTTGAATATTAGAGGAGGGTGTATACTCTCCGCGACAGGAGTAAGGATGTTTCAGGAGATCAAAGAATCTCTCCAAGAGCTTTATCTGGAAGACAAGCGGCCCTGGCTGGTCGGGTTTAGCGGCGGAAGAGCGCGCGATTTGTTTGAAAATTAGTTAAATCGTCCTCTCCAACGGGAGTATTATTAATCCCCCATTCACTTGTTATGCCCGATACGCTTGAGGATAAAGCGCGCAAAACCATCGACGACCTGTTGTCGAACGCAGGTTGGACCATCCAGGACCGCGAAGGGGTGAATGTCAGCGCGGCGCGGGGCGTGGCTATTCGAGAGTTTCCCTTGAAGTCCGGCTACGGTTTCGCCGACTACCTGCTTTATGTGGATGGCGCTCCGGCGGGAGTGGTCGAGGCCAAGAAAGAGGGAGAGACCCTTACCGGCTACGAGATTCAGACGGAAAAATACAGCGTCGGCCTTCCAGACGTTTTAAAACCCTACCGCAAGCCCCTCCCTTTTTGCTACCAGAGCACCGGCATCGAGGCACACTTTACGAACCTCATGGAGCCCGACGCGCGCAGCCGCCTCGTGTTCGCGTTTCACCGCCCCGAAACGTTTGCCGACTGGCTCATGGACGAAGCGAAGAAGCCAGGGTCCACCTTGCGGGCGCGCCTCAAGCATATGCCGCCGCTCATTGAAGAAAAACTCTGGCCTGCGCAGATCAAAGCGATTCGCAGCCTGGAGGATTCGCTGGCCCATGGCCGTCCGCGCGCGCTGATTCAGATGGCCAGCGGCGGCGGGAAAACTTTTACCGCTTGCAACTTTTGCTATCGGCTCATCAAACATGCGGGTGCCCAGCGCATTCTCTTCCTCGTGGACCGCAACAACTTGGGGCGGCAGGCCAAGGGCGAGTTTGAGCAGTTCTCGACCCCGGAAGAGCACCGCAAATTCACCGAGCTCTACAACGTCCAGCACCTGAAGGCGAACAAGCTCGACCCCGTGAGTAAGGTTTGCATAACCACCATCCAGCGGCTCTTTTCCATGCTCAAGGGCGAGGATGAATTGGACCCAGAAATTGAAGAGAAGCCCCTGGGCAGCCTGGAGTCACTGATTAAGAAGCCGGTGCCGGTCAGTTACAATCCCGCCATCCCCATGGAGTTCTTCGATTTCATTGTCGTGGATGAGTGCCACCGGTCGATCTACAATCTCTGGCGGCAGGTACTGGAGTATTTCGATTCTTTCCTGATTGGTCTCACCGCCACGCCGTCGCTCCAGACCCTGGGCTTCTTCAACCAGAACCTGGTTTCAGAGTACAACCACGAGCAGGCCGTGGCAGATCAGGTTAACGTTGGCTTCGACGTCTACCGCATCCGCACCGTGGTGAGTGAATACGGCTCTACCGTCATCGCCGGCCAGTGGGTGGATAAGCGCGACCGTCAATCGCGGAAAGTGCGCTGGGAACAGCTTGACCAGGACCTCAACTATGCCTCCCGGCAGTTGGACCAGGACGTGGTGGCGCCGGACCAGATCCGCACCATCATCCGCACCTTCAAGGAAAGGCTTTTTACCGACATTTTCCCCGGCCGCACCGAAGTCCCCAAAACTCTCATTTTCGCCAAGGATGACAGCCACGCCGAAGACATCGTGAACATTGTGCGCGAGGAATTCGGGAAAGGAAACGATTTCTGCCAGAAGATCACCTACCGGACCGGCACGGTGCGGGTTCTCGCCAAGAAGAAACTCCCTGACGGCACGGAAGTGGAAGAGTTTGTTTACAAGAACATCGGGGCGGTGACGGCAGAGGAGCTTTTAACTTCATTCCGCAACAGCTATTTTCCCCGCATTGCCGTAACCGTGGATATGATTGCCACGGGCACCGACGTGCGCCCGCTGGAATGCGTTATGTTCATGCGCGAAGTGAAGAGCCGTTCCCTTTTCGAACAGATGAAAGGCCGGGGCGCGCGCGTGGTGACCGCGACAGACTTGCAAGCGGTCACTCCCGACGCTGCCGCGAAGACCCATTTCATCATTGTAGATGCCGTGGGCGTGTGCGAGACCGAACTGGTGGACACGCATCCGCTGGAAAAGAAACCCAGCGTGAGCTTTGAGAAGTTGTTGGACGCCGTCGCCTTTGGCAATCGTGAAAAGGACGTGCTGTCGTCGCTGGCCTCACGGCTTGCGCGTCTCGACCGCCAGCTTAACAAAGAAGACCAAAAGGTGATTGCGAACCTGGCAGGCGGCCAATCCCTGTCAGCCATCACTCGTGGCCTTGTTGATGCCCTCGACCCTGACGCTGGTAGCACAGCCACTCCTGGCTGTGAAAGTGAAGGCACAGGCACTCCTGCCTGTGCCACCTTGCTCGCCGAAGCCGCCAAGCCCCTGGCCACCAATCCTGCGCTTAGGAATAAGCTGATTGAATTGAAGAAGTCGTACGAGCAAACCATCGATACCATCACCAAGGATGAGGTGCTGGAAGCCGGATTTTCTGCCGCCGCCAGGGACAAAGCCCAATCTGTTGTACAATCCTTCGAGAAGTTCATTCAGGAACATAAGGACGAAATCACCGCGCTGCAGATTCTTTACAGCCGCCCCTACAGCCAGCGGCTCACCCTAAAGGGGATCAAGGAACTTGCCTCAAGCATCGAGAAGCCGCCGCGCGGCTGGACCCCGCAAGTGCTTTGGCGCGCCTATGAAACTCTGGAAAAATCAAAGGTGCGCGGTACAGGCGGCAAAGTCCTGGCGGACATTGTTTCCTTGGTGCGCTTCGCCCTCCATCAGGAAAATGAACTTCGGCCCTTCCACGATCAGGTGAATGAACGCTTTGCCCAATGGCTTATGCAGCAGGAAAAGAATGGCCGAACATTTAGCAACGAGCAGCGGCAATGGCTGGAAGCGATTCGCGATCACATTGCCGCGAGTTTCGCCATCCAGATGGACGATTTTGACTACGTGCCCTTTGCCCAGCGCGGAGGGTTAGGTAAGGCGAATCAGGTATTCGGCAAGGATTTGGGACCCCTGTTAAATGAAATGAACCAGGTTTTGGCGGCGTAGGGGCGCCCCTGGTGGGTGCCCGGCATCGGCCCTGCCGACCGGATCGTAGGGGTACCCGGAGACGCCGGGATTATTATCCCGGAACGGGGAGGGCAGGCACGAGGCCTGCCCCTACGTCGCGATTTGGGCCGAATCGGCCCGATCGTAGGGTACCCCTCGTGGGTACCCGGAAATTCCGGGATCATAATCCCGGAACGGGGAGGGCAGGCACGAGACCTGCCCCTACAGGTTATCGGGCGTGAATGCGGATTCAAACACTGGGAATCAATTGCCAACTGGATGGGTCGAAGTCAAAATCGCAGAGATTGTTGGCCCTGGGGGCGTCTTCATCGACGGGGACTGGGTTGAAAGCAAAGATCAGGACCCGAATGGCGAAGTTCGCCTCATACAATTGGCCGACGTTGGGGATGGCATATACAGAGACAGGTCTTGTCGATTTCTCACGAGCGGGAAGGCTCGCGAATTAAATTGTACCTTTCTTAAGGCTGGTGATGTGCTGATAGCTCGGATGCCAGACCCACTTGGCCGAGCGTGCATCTTTCCTGGTGACGACAAGGACTCAGTAACAGTTGTCGATGTGTGTATCGTTAGGACAGGTCCATCAGGAGCCAACCATCGATGGTTGGTGTGGGCAGTCAATTCTCCGCAGTTTCGGAATGAAATTGCCGCCTTGCAGAGTGGCTCCACACGTAAAAGAATCTCACGGGGAAATCTTGCCACTCTTTTCATGCCCATCCCTCCTTTAGCCGAGCAAGCGAGAATCGCACAGGAGATCGAGAAGCAGTTCACGCGGCTTGGAAGCCGGCGTTGGGGCCCTCAAGCGCGTGCAAGCCAACCTGAAGCGCTACCGCGCCACCGTGCTCAAGGCGGCCGTGGAAGGCCGCTTGGTCCCCACCGAAGCCCAACTCGCCCGCCGCGAAGGCCGCTCCTACGAGCCCGCCAGCGAACTCCTGGTGGCACAGCCACTCCTGGCTGTGTCAAAGAAAGCACAGGCAGGAGTGCCTGTGCCACAGCAGCGCCTCGATGCCGAGCACAAGAACACCAATCCGCTCAAACCTGATCTGGCAGATGTTCCGTTTATTCCGAGCGGCTGGGAGCTTGCAAGCATGGACCAACTCACCACGCGAATAACCAGTGGCTCCAGAGACTGGTCTCAATACTACAACAGGGGCAATGGTGTATTCGTTATGGCCCAAAACGTGCGACCGGGCAAGTTGGACTTGGCTTTCCGCCAAGCTGTCGATCCTCCTCCAGGAGACTCAAGCTGCGAGCGCAGCCGGATCAAACTGGGGGACCTGCTTGTAACGATCGTCGGCGCCAACACGGGCAACGTATGCCGTGTACCTGAAGACTTTCCCCGCCACTATGTTTGCCAGAGCGTGGCTTTGATGAGGCCGGTTTTCCCTGAGATCTCTCGATATCTTGAAATTTATTTCAATTCTCAGGGAGGGGGGCAACGCCAGTACAAGAGGTACATTTACGGTGCAGGCCGTCCTCACCTGAGCTTTGAACAATTAAAAACTACCGCTGTTCTGGTGCCACCATTAGCCGAACAAACCCGCATCGTCGCCGAAGTCGAGCGTCGCCTCTCGGTCATTGACGAGCTTGAAATGCAGGTTGAGGCCAACCTGAAGCGGGCCGAGCGGCTGCGCCAAGCCATCCTGAAGCGCGCCTTCGAGGGCAAGTTGGTGCCCCAGGATCCGAGCGACGAACCGGCCAGCATGTTGCTGGAACGTATCCGAACCGTAGGGGCACCCCTCGTGGGTGCCCAGCGTCGGCCACGCCGACCGGGGAGGGCAGGCACAAGGCCTGCCCCTACATCGCGATAGGGCCGAAGCGGCCCAAAACGTAGGGGCGCTCCTCGTGGGCGCCCAAAACCGGGGCAGGCACGAGGCCTGCCCCTACGGCAATGTGTCCATCATGTATGACCCTGAAATCCATCACCGGCAATCGCTGCGGTGGGATAAACATAACTATTCGTCCCCTGGCTTCTACTATGTGACCATCTGCATTCAAGACCACCGGAGCTTACTGGGGAACGTCCAATCGGGGGTGATGAATCTGAACGATGCCGGCGAAATGGTGGACGCCGCGTGGCTTCGAATTCCCACGCAATTTCCGACCATTCAATTGGACGAACACATCACCATGCCCAATCATTTCCACGGCATTATCCAAATCGTAGATCGCGGCGTAGGGGTACCCCTTGTGGGTACCCAGCCAGGCGGCATTGCCGCATTCCGGGCACCCACGAGGGGTGCCCCTACAGCCACACTGGGCGGCATTGCCGCATTCAGGGCACCCACGAGGGGTGCCCCTACGGCCACACTGGGCGGCATTGCCGCATTCAGGGCACCCACGAGGGGTGCCCCTACGTCGGTACGCGTAAGGAGATTGGTTAATGTCAAATGGCTCTGCCGCAATTGTCCAGAAGCTCTGGAACTACTGCAACGTCCTGCGTGATGCCGGACTTTCCTACGGCGACTACCTGGAACAGCTTACCTATCTGCTTTTCTTGAAGATGGCGCATGAGCGGACCGAGGCGCCCTTTAACCAGCCCTCCATTATTCCCGCCGAAAATGATTGGCCAAGCCTGTTTGAATATGAAGGCATCGCGCTCGAACACCACTACCGCGATATTTTGCAGAACCTAGGACGCAAACCGGGAATGCTGGGGGTCATCTTCCGCAAAGCGCAGAACAAAATTCAGAACCCCGCGCTGCTGCGGAAGCTGATTTCCGATCTGATTGACCGTGAGCAGTGGACCGCGCTGGACGCGGACGTAAAGGGTGATGCTTACGAGGGTTTGCTGGAGAAAAACGCGGAAGACGTGAAGGCGGGCGCAGGACAGTATTTCACCCCACGTGCCTTGATCCGCGCCATGGTGGAGGTGATGCGCCCCAAACCGGGTGACGCCATCCACGATCCGGCTTGCGGGACGGGCGGTTTCCTGCTGGCCGCGCATGAATTCCTCAGCAAGAACTTTGAGCTAGATAGCGACCAGAAGAAGCACCTACGCTTTGAGGCGCTGAGCGGCTTCGACATCGTGGACGGCGTCACCCGCCTTTGCGCCATGAACCTTTACCTGCACGGCATCGGCGGCGATAACTCTCCCGTCACGACATACGACAGCCTGGCTTCCCCTCCCGGCGCCAATTACGAAATCGTGCTGACCAATCCTCCTTTTGGGAAAAAATCCAGCATCACAGTAATCAACGAAGAGGGAGAGGAGAGCAAGGAAAAGGCCATCTATTATCGCGACGACTTTTGGGCCACCACCAGCAACAAGCAGCTCAACTTTCTTCAGCACGTCAGGTCATTGCTGAAGATTCATGGGCGCGCGGCCATCGTGGTGCCGGATAACGTGCTTTTTGAGGGTGGCGCAGGCGAAACGGTGCGGCGCAATCTGCTGCAACAATGCGATGTCCACACCCTGCTGCGGCTGCCCACTGGCATCTTCTACGCTCAGGGGGTGAAAGCCAATGTCCTTTTCTTCGACCGCAAACCCGCCAGCGAAAAACCCTGGACCAAGACCGTTTGGATTTATGATTTCCGCACCAACCAGCACTTCACGCTGAAAACCAATTCGCTGAAGCGCTCCGACCTTGACGATTTCGTCGCCTGCTATAACCCGGAGAACCGGTTCGAGCGTAAGCCTTCCGACCGTTTCCATTCGTTCGAGTATGAGGACCTGCTCAAACGCGACAAAGTGAACCTCGATATCTTCTGGCTGAAAGACGACAGCCTGGAAGACTCCGCCGACTTGCCCGCGCCAGACATCATCGCCACCGAAATCGCCGAAGACCTGGAAGCCGCCCTGGAACAGTTTTCGCTGATCGCGAATGACCTCAAGTAGCGGCGGGGTAAACGCGCCGCTACGAGGGCGCGCTCGTGGTACTCTCAGGCGCAGCAGCGAGTGGGGACCAGCGGCGCTGGTCCTGCCGAACGCCGTTCGGCCCTAAAAAACCTGTCTACCGTCTACCGTATGCTGTCTACCGTCCACTGCCTCCCGCGCATTTTCTTGCCCCGCAGGCTGGGAATATGCAAAAATATTGGTTGAGGAAGGTGCGGCGCTGGTGGGCTGTAGCATGCACCTTCGCATCGGGGCGACACCAGGTAACCAAGGAGAGTAAGTGCATCCTGATCTTAAAGCCATCGTCGAGGTCCAGCAACTTGACCAACAGGCTGCGGAGCTGACGAAGCTGATCGATTCCCTACCCGGACAGATTCAAACCCTGCAACTACGGCTGGATGATTTCATCCACGCCCACGAAGAACGTAAGAAACGCCTGACCGCCAACCTGAAAGAACGCAAAGACCTGGAAGTGGAGATCAAAAGCATCCAGGAAAAAATCGCCAAACACAAAGACCAGCTCTACCAGATGAAGACCAACGAGCAGTACCGCGCCATGGTCAAGGAGATTGAGGGGGAAGAAGCCGACATCGGCAAGATCGAAGACAAGATCCTGGAAAAGATGGTGGAAGCGGAAGAGATCCAGAAGCTTGTGCAGGAGGCGGCGGCCCGGCTGGATGGTGAAAAAGCACGTGTGGCGGCGGAAATCAAGGGTCTGGAGAATGAGCGGCAGAAACACCAGGAGGAGCGGGGGCACTTGCAGGACCAGCGCAAGGAAGTGGCGGCCACTCTAACCGCTTCCGTCCTGGAACTCTACGAGCGCATCCGCACCTATCGAGCCCTGCCGGCAGTGGCGGAGGTCCGCGACGGGCTTTGCACGGCGTGCAACGTTCGCTTGCGCCCACAGTGGTATAACGAAATCCGGCTCAGTGAGTCGGTCATGGTTTGCGAAAATTGCAGCCGCATCCTCTATTACATCGAGCCCAAAGAGGAAGAGCAGGGCCAAGAGCAGGTTACAGGGGACAGGGTATAGGGGACAAAAGCAGGGAATAGGTTACAGGTTACAGGGGACAGGTACAGCTCCTCATACCTTGAATCTCAGTTCCCTGTGACCTATAACCTGAATTTTCTGTACCCTGTTCCCCGTCACCTGTAACCTTCTTCCAAGTATGGTCAACTCAGCAGAAATCACAGCGCACATTGACGGTGGATCGCGCGGCAATCCCGGCCCCGCTGCCTATGGAGTGGCCATTGAAACAGTGCAGGGCGAGCCCGTCGCGGCATTTGGGAAGTTCATTGGCCGGACCACCAACAACGTTGCCGAATACCAGGGACTGCTGGCCGCCTTGGAGTACGCTCTGAGTCATGGCTATTCGCGCCTGCGCATCATGACGGATTCGGAATTGATGGCGCGGCAGATTTCCGGACGCTACAAAGTCCGCAGCCCTGACCTGAAGCCGTTGTACGACAAGGCCCGGGCGATGATCACCCAGTTTGAGTCATTTTCCATCCGGCACGTTTATCGCGAGCACAACCGCGAAGCCGACCGCCTGGCGAATCAGGCCATGGACGATGCCGCGCGCGGCAAAACGCCATCCGCTCCCGTGCCCCGCGCCCCAGCTCTGCCTGTCCCGGCGCCAATTGTTTCCAGGTCTGCTCCCGTTGAGCCCCGGAGTATCCCTGCAACATTCCAGAGTGGCGCGCTGCATCCGCACGGGCAGCTTTCACTGCTCGACGGCGAAGAAGTGGAATTGAAGATACACCGCAAGAAATAAACCAACAGCGTAGCGGCGGATTTACCCCGCCATGCAGATGTGGCGTCATGACGCACCAAGGGTGGCTCATCGAGCGACAAATTTCCTGTATAATAAGTTCGGCAAGGGTTGCCGTTGTAGCGCTGACCTTGAGGTCAGCACATGTTTTGTAAGGCCGAACAGCGTTCGGCCCGGCCCAGCGCTGCTGTGCCATGCATCTGCCGACCTCATGGTCGGCGCCACAAGTCAGCGACCCTGGTGCGCGGCAACAGTTTATGTCGCAGCATCTAATAAAGGGCAGGTCTGAATCAAAGAACGCATTCTTGGGAGAAACGTCTTTATGGCACAACGAATGGTGAAGTGCGTGAAGCTGCACAAGGAACTACCCGGTCTGGAAGAGGCTCCCTGGTCAGGGGAACTCGGCCAGCGGATTTACGACAACGTATCGCAAGAAGCGTGGGACCAGTGGGTCAACTTCTTAAGGATGCTGATCAACGAATATCGGCTGGTGCCGGCGTCCAAGGAGGCCCAGGAATTCATTGCCAAGCAGATGGAAGCATTCTTCTTTGGTGAAGGTTCATCGCAAGTTCCCGGCTATGTTCCGGTTAAGTAAAGCAATGGTTGGTGGACAGTGGTTAGTGGCTAGCTATTAGCAACCATCCGCTAGCCACTTGCGTTCTTGTCTTCAGAATGATTTCCAATTTCCAAGGAGCCCAATGCGATTCCAGATATCGACATACTTCAAGGTTTTGGGAGTGGGGATTTTCCTGTTCGTTTTCAGCCTGGCGCTTCAGGCCGGACCGAAGCCCGATGAAGGCGGCGACCTCTTCAAACAAAAGTGCTCAATGTGCCATGGCGTTGATGGCAAGGGATTTTCGGCTTTGAAGACGCCGGACTTCACCAATCCCAAGGTGCAGGCTTCCCTGACGGACAAGCATATCGTGGAGACCATCAAGAACGGGAAAAAGGGCACGGCGATGCCCGCCTTCGCGGACAAGCTGAGTGATGACCAGATTCAACTACTGCTCAAGTATCTTCGTTCACTCAAGAAATAGCTGAAAAGCAGGTGACAGGTTACAGGTGACAGGGTACAGAAAAGCAGGTTGCAGCTGACAGGGAACAGGTTATAGGGTACAGAAAACCCAGGTTACGGGTCATAGGGCTTAGGGCACAGAGAATCCACGTTTCAAAGTACAGGTTATAGGGTACGAGAAACTGTCACCTGTCACCTGCAACCTGCTCTTCTGTCCCCTGTGACCTGTCACCTCGCCAGGATGAGCATGAAAAAGATTGTGAAGTCAGACGCGGAATGGAAGCAGATCCTCACGCCGGAACAGTACCAGGTGACACGCCATGGAGGCACGGAGTGCGCGTTCACCGGTCAATTCTGGGATTGCCACGAAGACGGCGTTTTCCAGTGCGTCTGCTGCGGGACCGATCTGTTCCATTCCCAAAAGAAATTCGAATCGGGCACGGGTTGGCCAAGCTTCTGGGATCCGGTGGCGAACCAGAATATCCAGGTGAAAACCGACGTGAGTTATGGGATGAGACGCACCGAAGTGCAGTGCGCCAGGTGCGACGCCCATCTGGGGCATGTGTTTGAGGACGGGCCGCCCCCCACGCATCTTCGCTATTGCATTAACTCCGCCGCGCTGAAATTTGTGAAGAGCGAATAAGCAAACCTATGAGCTAAAAGCAAAAGCGGGTAGCAGCAGGTAGCGCGTGGTTTGCGTTCCTCCGCGGTTCTTCCCCAATACACGCGGTGTTCAGGTTTTTGTTAACGCCAAGGCGGGATTAAAAGCCGCACAGGAACGCAAAATACGCGTACCTTTGCGCTACGCGCTATATTCTGCAATCCTTAATAAAAGCAAAAGGCTTTCGCTCCAGCCCGCAAAGCGGGCGTAAGACCATAGCCCACTGCGTAAGCGGTGGGTGAAGGGATCGAGGAAAATTCAGGCAAGCCCCAGAGGGGCGAAAGAACCAATCTTTGCGGCGATTTCACACCGCCACCCCTGTTTGCCAAACCAAGGAAAATTCTGCCGGGGGGTCACATTGGGTCGTGATTTCTTTCGCCCCTGCCGGGGCTTGGTGGGGTGGGGTGGGGCGATTCTCCCACGGCTGGCGCCATGGGCTACGATCTTTCGCCCGCTGTGCGGGCTAAAGCAAAAACCTTGCGCCCTTGCCCAGGCCGTTGGCGTGGGTTTTGCCTGGTCCACCTCTGGGGCTCACCAACCTCGTCGCGCTTGTTCGACCGCCGCTACAAACCGAGGCCCTCGCTAGGCTCAATCACTGGCTGTCCAGAGCGTGGTCCGCCGCACCGAGCTCCGCGAGCTGCTTGTCCAAATCCGTAAGTGCGTTTTGGAGCATCGCCCGATGGCGCGGGTGCTGACTGGCCTGTAACTGTTGTTGCACGTGGGCGCGACCCAACAGCAGCGTTTCCTTCTTGCGCATCGCTTCTGCCGCTTCCAAACTTATTTTCTTCCTGGCAGCTTCGTCTTTATTTGACTGCGAGGTTTCCATCTGCGATTCAACCGATTTGCTTTCCCAGCCTCTGGCCATAGAATTCCACGTTACCCGGCTTCCCGCTCCTCAAGTCGTCTCCCTAGAAACAGCCGGCGAGGAGCATGTTCCGGCCCCCACAGAGCATTCTACTCCCACAAAACGCGATGTGCTTCATAAACCATTGGTAATTTGATTTCGTGGTCCCTGTTGGCCTGTCGATCCTTTTGAAAATATTGTCCCGCCCCGAGGCGGTTGCAAATGCCCAACAGTTCATCTAATGTCATCCGCATCCTCGTGGTTCTATCTCCCCGGAGCCGGAATCACGCGACTGGAAGTGCCGCCCACGGCCCAGCCGGTCGCAGGGCGGGAGTGAGTATGAAAGGCCGAAGAGGGAAAACTCCAGTAGCAGTTTGGAGGTGAAATGAGTGGGATCTGGCCCCCGCGATTGATAAAGTCTGCCTGCCTTACGGCTGCGGTCTGTTTGTTCCTCGTTGCTCCCGCGCTCTGCCAGCAGGACAACCAAATACCCCTCTGGCCGCTGGCTGCTCCCATGGCCAGAGGCGCAAGTACGGACGACAATGCGGCGATTCTTCTTTACCTTCCTTCATCAAATCAGCCCACGCCGGGAGTCGTCATTTGTCCGGGGGGAAGCTATAGCGCGCTCTCATTGGACAACGAAGGCCGCCAGGTGGCGGAGTGGCTGAATAAACTGGGGATTGCCGCTTTTGTTCTGAATTACCGCATTGCCCCAACGTACCACTATCCCGTGCAACTTCTTGACGCCCAACGGGCGCTGCGCTACGTTCGCTCCAACGCCTCACTTTATAACGTGGTGGAGAATGAGATCGGCATCATGGGATTTTCCGCCGGCGGCCATTTGGCGGCAATGGCGGCGACGCACTACGACGCGGGCAAATCCTCTCCCAGCGATGGTATCGACCGCGTCAGTTCGCGCCCGGATTTTCTGGTTCTCATCTATCCCGTAATTTCCTGCTCCGAGCCCTTTCAACACACCACGTCATGCTCAAATCTGCTGGGCCCGCATGCGGATCCGGCGCAGGCCGCGTTGGTTTCAAATGAAAAGCACGTAACGGCGAAGACGCCACCTACGTTTCTATTCCACACCTACGATGACGAGACGGTTTCCGTGGAAAACAGCGTGGCCTTCTTCTCCGCTCTGCGCAAAGCGGGCGTTCCTGCCGAGCTTCATATCTACCAGCACGGTGTGCACGGCGTGGGCCTGGCACAGGATGATCCCGTGCTGTCCACATGGCCGAAGCTGTTGGAGAATTGGTTTCGCGTGCGAGGGTTGCTGCCTAAGATCTTGCCCTAACGTCCTACTGCCGAATCGTAGCGGCGGGTTTACCCCGCCATTTGGTAAGCTAAGGGTCCACGCAAAAATAACCATTCACTCGTAGTCGCGACAGCCACATTAC
>CAYTMD010000066.1:0-18447 GCA_964438685.1 uncultured Acidobacteriota bacterium | reverse complement strand
CCATTACCCGGGCGCGCATGCGTCTGGATGGGTTTGTTTCGGTGGACGCGGAATATTCCGGCGGGGAGTTTACCACTCCGACACTGCTGTTCACGGGCAACCAACTCAGCCTCAACACGGACACGAGCGCAGGGGGACACGTTCGCGTGGAGCTTCAGGATGAGTCTGCCAAACCGCTGGCGGGATTTTCGGCGGATGATTGCGACCCCATCAACGGGAACTTCATCCAGAAAATTGTTTCCTGGCGTGACAGCACTGCCGTGCAAGCCTGGGCGGGAAAGCCGGTCCGGCTGCGATTCGTTATGCGCGATGCGAAGCTGTACTCGTTTAAGTTCGATTGATTAAGGGCGGGGGCATGTTGGCATCGTTTGCCCCTTGACAGCGGATTTTCGCCTGCTATCCTTGAGGTGGAGAGTTGAACTGTTTGATAGTTCAACTTATGAACTGCCATGGCCCTGGTTTCTGTCAAAAACAAATTCCAAATCGTGATTCCTCGAACCGTCCGCATGAAGATTGGTGTTAACGTGGGCGACATCTTGGAGGCCGCGGTAGTACGGGGAAAAATCACGTTCACCCCGAAATCGCTTGTGGATCGCGGCATCGCAGAGAGCCTGACGGACTTCAAAGAAGGCCGTGCCTTCGGGCCATTTGAAACCCGGGACGATCTCGTGGCGTCGCTTCACAAGGAAGCCGCAAAGTTGCGTTCCAAGAAGCCTGGCCGCAAAGCCTAACGAACATGAGGGTCCTGTACTCGCAGCGGTTCCTCCGCCATTATGCCTCCGCGCCTGCGGAAGTGCAGAAGGCCTTTGGAAAGCAAAGCGGATTTTTGCTCGAAAACCTCAACCATCCGTCATTACGAGCCAAGAAATACGACGAAGCGCTTGGCCTTTGGCAGGGGCGCGTAAATCGCAACTGGAGGTTCTACTTCACCATTGAAGGTGATGAGTATCATCTCCACGACATTCGGCCTCATCCTAAGTAAATGCGTGTTTTAATCGGCGGCGTGCCACCACACACCGTGGCGTTCGGCGAGTTCGATGGCATAATGAATCGCCACGCCAACGGAATACGCGGGCCGCAGGGGGTCTCGCTTGTCGACAACGGCAATCACCCCGCCACCCGGGCGGTATACGGGGCTGCCGCTGTTTCCCGGGCGCAGGCGGATGTCAAACATCAGAGCATCGCTGGAAGCAGGGAGCGGGTTATCGATTTCTTCGAGTCGCGTGCTGCCGGCCCAAAGAACATGCCCCGCCTGCGTAACCGTTTGCCACGAAAACGCAGGGTAGCCAGTGACCTTCACCGCTGTTCCCACTGGCACGGGGCGTGCATCGAGCGTCGCGTAAGGCAGCTTGTCGTTTCCGACTGCAGAGAGCGTCCGTTCGGTTTTGAGTAAGGCCAAATCATTGGAAACGTCCGCTCCGATCACATCACAGGGAACTGCCTTGGCGGTTCGCGAGTTGGTTACCGCCAACTTCGCCAGGATCTTTGCACCTGGAGCCTTCTCCAGGCACCCCTTTGCGGATTCCACCACATGCCAATTGGTAATGAGGTAGCCATCCTCATTGATGAGGAAACCAGTGGCCGCGCACTCGCGGTTCTGCTCATTTTCCGCCGGGCCGACGGAGATGAGCTGAACGACGAAGCGGGGGCCGGGATCTGCTTGCGACGAAGGCAGCGTTCCCACGGCATCTTGGGGAGGCGCTGCGAAGGACAGTGAAAAACAAACCAAGAGGCAAAAGGCCATAGGCAAAAGGCAAAGGGAACGATGGTGAGGGATGTCCAGAGTTCTCTGGCGGACCATGCCCTTAGTTCTCATTCCAGGACTCGGCCTTTGCCTTTTGGTTTGCTCTTGCCTTCCGTTGCCTTGCAAAGAGCGTGAACCAAACCTGCCTACCAATCCCGCCCACTTCCCTCTGCCGCGGCAATCAAGCGCAGCAATTGGCTCAGGTTGAAAATACATTATGGGTTCTCGCGCAGGCCATTCTACTCCAAGCAGGCAAGCACCGGCATTCCGTTGCGGACTTTGTAGTTTTTGGCAGACGGGGTTCGGAGACAGGGGTGCCAATTCAATACGGGTGTGCGTCCAAGGAACCGCCAGCGGGTGGGGGCATTAGATGTAAACAGGAAACCGCTATTGCCGGGGTGCGGGCTTGGCGTTGGCCGCCAAGCGTTTCAACACAACATTCATGCTTTGCACGCCGGGCTGGTCGAACTTGACGATGATGTCGGAAGATTCAAAACCTGCAGCTTCAATGTGCAGGGTGTGCTCGCCAACGGGAAGTTGGAAAGGACCGAGCTTGTCGGTTGTTCCCGCGTAAACGCCGTCAAGCGTGACGCGAGCCTTGGGAGGATTCGTATCGAGGATCAGCGTCCCCACGCTGTCCCATTCGTAACCAGCCTTGGGGTTGCAGCCTGCCTGGCACGGATTTTCACTGGGATACGGGCTGGCCCACCAATAATTGGGAGGAACATCAAGCGGTGAACTTTGCGAAGCGAATAAACCGGAAGCACCAAAGGCAGGGTACCCGTACCAACCACCATAATACCCCTGCTCAAATATAGGTTGAGCAGCGTAGGAATTATAGGAGTGGGTGCCAGCGGAAACGGCCCTTCGCTGGGCAAAGAGGGGAGTGGATACCAAAGTGATTACAATCGCGGAATAGAGGATACCGCGGGATCTCTGACTCATATGGCCTCCTCAATCGGAGCCGAGGTGCCTCTTAAAACACCTCCATTATAGCATTCTCATGAATTGAATGCGAACCGTTTGCGGCCAGTGTGAAAACTCCTCGCCGCGGCTAACCACCCTGGCGCACTGAGCGCCGTGGTGGTGGTGACAAAGGCCCATTCCCGATTGGGCTTGACGCTGTTTTCGATAGTGGGCTAACGTTGTAAAGTTGCGCGTAAATCTAAAATCGTTGCCTTAAAGACGGCCCAAGCGGTCTCGAGACACGAGTCGGAATGGGAATTCCTATGGATCTTTTTGAACTCACGAAAAGCCTGGTCAACATGGCCTCCGTCACCGGGCATGAGAGGGCCTGCGCGGAATTTGTAAGGGGGTATCTTGCCCAACTGGGTTTTCAGACAGAACTAATGCCCGTGTCGCGCGACCGGTCAAACGTATTCGCCACGTGGGGAAAGCCGGACATTGTGATGAGCACGCACATGGACACCGTGCCGCCCTTCTTTCCGGCGAACGAAGATGCTGACTTCATTTACGGCCGCGGCTCATGCGACGCCAAGGGAATCCTGGCCTCGCAAGTGTCCGCTGCGGAACGGCTCAAGAAAGATGGCGTGGAGGATTTCGCCCTGCTTTTTCTGGTAGGAGAGGAAACCACCAGTGATGGCGCGCGCGAAGCCAACCTGCACCCGCGTGGTTCGCGTTACATCATCAATGGTGAACCGACGGAAAACAAACTGGTGATTGGCACCAAGGGAAACTTGCGGGTCGACATTCGCGCCCACGGCAAGATGGCGCATTCTGCTTACCCGCAGTTGGGCGTGAATGCCATTGAGAAGCTGTTGGACGTGCTTGCGGACGTGCGCAAGATTCCCCTGCCAAACAGCACGATGCTGGGGCCCTCAACCATGAATATCGGCATGATCACCGGCGGCCGCGCTGCCAATGTTGTCCCCGATGAAGCTGTGGCCCAGATCCTGATTCGAATCGTGGAGAATTCCGAGCCCCTGCGGCAGAAGTTTGTGGCAGCGATCGGTGACCGCTGCGAGCTGGAGGTGGTGCGCGACACGCCACCGCTACTGATGGAAAAACTTGAGGGTTACGAAACGGATGTGGTGGCGTTTACCACTGACCTGCCGTCGCTGACCCATTGGGGGCGCCCGCTGCTCCTGGGGCCGGGCTCCATCAGCACCGCGCACACCGATCGTGAGTGCGTACGCAAGGCGGACCTGTCGGCTGCGGCCGATCTTTATTACCGCATGGTGCGCGACCTGAAAAGCAGGGGTTAGGGATTGGGGGGTAGAGGTCAGAGGTTCGCCCGTATCCCGAACCCCGAGTACCTGTTTTCAAGAAAGGGGAAGGTGGAATCAATTCACCGTTATTGGCCATGAAGAAGATTGAAGTGGGAATTCTGGGAGCAACAGGGATGGTGGGGCAGCGCTTTGTAAGCCTGCTCGAGCATCACCCCTGGTTTGAAATCAAATGGCTTGCAGCCTCGGAACGGTCGGCAGGCAAGACCTATCGCGAAGCCTGCAATTGGCGTGTGCGCGATGCCATGCCCGAGAGCGCGTGGAGCCTTCCCGTGTACGAGTGCAAGCCGGGGGGCGCTCCGCAATTGTTGTTCTCTTCTCTGGATTCCAAAGTTGCGGGACAGGTGGAGAAGGAATTTGCCCAGGCCGGCCATGTTGTGGTTTCGAACTCCTCGAATTTCCGCATGGAGCATGACGTGCCGCTGCTCATTCCGGACGTCAACCCCGACCACATGGCGCTGGTCCGCCAGCAACAGAAGCTGCGCAATTGGAAGGGCATGATCGTAACCAATCCCAACTGCACAACGGTGGGTTTGGTGATGTCGCTCGCGCCGCTGCAAAGAGCTTTTGGACTCGAAAAAGTCCTGATGACCAGCATGCAGGCGGTTTCCGGCGCAGGATACCCGGGAATCCCCACGCTCGACATCCTGGGCAACGTGGTTCCTTATATCGGTGGGGAAGAAGAGAAAGTGGAGCGCGAAACGCGCAAGCTATTGGGTAAACTGGTGGATGGCCAGGTCAAGATGGGCGAGTTTATCGTCAGCGCACATTGCAACCGCGTGATGGTGGAAGATGGCCATACGGAGACCATTTCCGTGTCATTCAAAACCAAAGCATCGGTTGCTGAAATTGCGGAAGCCTGGCGCGCCTATCGCTCCGTGCCGCAGGAGCGCAACTTGCCTTCCGCCCCGAAGCACCCCATTATTGTGCGGGAGGAGCGTGACCGGCCTCAGCCGAAATTCGACTTGAACGCCGGAAACGGCATGTCAACCGTGGTCGGCCGCCTGCGCGAATGTCCCGTGCTGCAATTCAAATACGTGGCGTTCAGTCACAATACCATCCGCGGCGCAGCCGGCGCAGCACTGCTCAACGCGGAGTTGATGAAGTCGGAAGGGTACCTGGACTGAGTTCACCGCGGAGGCGCAGAGGCGCTGAGGGAACATGCCAGAACGGACGCAATGGAGATCAATCAACTGACCGAGCGGGTTATTGGGGCCTGCATTGAGATTCACAAAACGCTCGGCCCGGGGCTCCTCGAATCAGCTTACGAAGAATGCTTGTGCCACGAGTTACGGTTGGCAGGTTTCGGCTTTGAGCGCCAAAGGTCACTTCCTGTTGCGTACAAGGGGGTGCAGCTTGACTGTGGCTATCGCTTGGACGTTGTCGTTGAGAACAAGCTATTAGTAGAACTTAAGTCGGTTGAGGTGTTGGCGCCCATCCACGATGCGTAAATCTTGACTTATTTGAGACTCTCGGGCTTGACAGTGGGCCTACTGATTAATTTCAACGTCCCCGTATTGCGGCGCGGGATCAAGAGAATTGTTAATCACTTTGATGAAAGCTCGGAACGAGGTAGGGACTACGGTACCATCGAATCACAGGGGGCAAATTCAGTATAGCAGTTGCCTGAAAAAGCCTTTCTCCGCGCCTCAGCGCCTCTGCGGTGAACAATGATCAACCTCGCACTACTCGGTTATGGGAAAATGGGGAAGACGCTGGCCCTGCTTGCGCCCCAGCGCGGCTTTGAAGTGCGCTTGGTGATGGATATTGACGTCAACGCGCAAAGCTGCGGCATCACTCGTGAGAAGTTCAAGGGTGTTGACGTCTGCATCGACTTCACCACGCCCGATGCTGTAGTGGAAAACGCTCACCGGGTGGCCGCCCTGGGTGTGAACCTTGTGGTTGGCACCACCGGTTGGCAGAAGCACCAGGCGGAGGTTCGCAAGGTAATCGAGCAGGCAGGGGTTGGCATGGTGTATGCCGCCAACTTCTCCATCGGGGTAAACCTGTTCTACCGGTTGGCGCGTGCGGCGGCGGAGATCTTTGCTCCGTTTCCAATGTACGATCCTTTCCTTGTCGAGGCGCATCACAAGATGAAGAAGGATGCCCCATCGGGGACCGCGCTCGAAATCTCGCGGCAGATTCAGCCTTACTTCGTGGACCGCGATATCCCCGTGGCCAGCGTGCGCGCCGGTTACATCCCCGGGACGCATGAGCTGGGTTTTGATTCCGAGGCGGACACCGTGGTTTTGAGCCACACGGCACGAGGCCGGCAGGGCTTTGCGGAAGGGGCTCTTTATGCCGCCCGCTGGGTGGTCGGCAAAAAGGGATTATACAGTTTCGCAGAAGTGCTGGAAATGGGTGCTGGGTCCTAGGAAAGGTACGAAACTGGAAACTTGAAATTCGAAACTCGTAAGCAGGGCACTGAATTTCGATATTCCAATTTCGTGTTTCGCTTCTGTTGGTCAGCGCCCGGTACGTGCATTTGGAGGTCACCCCATGAGCTTGGAAATTCGCGGTTGCGGCACAGCCCTTGTCACCCCCTTTCGGAAGAACGGTTCCGTGGATGAAGCGGCGCTGCGGCGTCTGGTGCAATTCCAACTGCGCGAAGGGATCGACTTTCTTGTTCCCTGCGGCACTACGGGTGAAACCCCGACGCTGGAGCACGGTGAGTATCTGGGAGTGATTCGCGTCGTCCTGGAAGAAGCGGGTGGAAAGGTTCCCATCGTCGTGGGACTTGGCGGCAACAGCACCAAGAAAGTGTGCAATCTGGCCGGCGAAATCAAAGAACTGGGCGTCCAGGCCATACTTTCTGTTGCGCCTTACTACAACAAACCCACCCAGGAAGGTCTGTACCAGCACTTCAAGGCAATAGCGGAGGCCTCTGACCTGCCGGTCATTCTCTACAACGTGCCGGGGCGTACCTCTTCGAATATTGAGCCCGCCACCGTTGGGCGCCTCGCGCAGGTTCCCAACATCATCGGCATCAAGGAAGCTTCCGGAAGCATTGTGCAACAGATGGAAGTGCTGAACGCTGTGCCCCCCGGTTTTAACGTACTTTCTGGAGATGACGCCTTCACTTTCCCGCTGATCGCGGTGGGTGGCGTGGGTGTGATTTCCGTAGTGGCCAATGAAATTCCCGGGCCCATGACCAGGCTCGCTCACCTGGCGCTCGATGGCAAGTACGACGAGGCGCGCAAACTGAATGCCCATCTGCTGCCCTTGATGCAAATCAACTTCATTGAAACCAACCCCATTCCGGTAAAGGCCGCCCTCGCCATGATGGGCATGATCGAAGAAGTCTACCGTCTGCCGATGGTTCCCATGAAGCCCGAAAACCGTGCCAAACTCGAAAAGGTAATGGCCGCCCAAGGGTTGCTCCCCAAGACTTCTGCCGCTTAGAACAGTGTAAGTTGTAGTGCGGGCGGGATGCCCACGCCACCGCAAAGGAAACTCCGCCCCACTTCTGTTCTGCGACACCTGGTCTGCCCCACCTGAACGCGTCAGAATTGCCTCCTCCAAATGTTAATGGTTCCGTCGGCGTAGCCTGCGGCGAGGTATTTGCCGTCCGTGCTGAGGGCTACGTGCCACACGCTCGAATGCGCGCCCAGGGTTTCAATGTTCTGGCCGGTGGCAGCGTCCCAAACGCGCACTGTATGGTCCACCCCGCCGGTAACAACAAACTGCCCATCAGGACTAAAGGTTGCGGACATCACCGTGCCCACGTGTCCTGATAGGGTGCAGAGAGACTGGCCCCCCAAGACGTTCCATATGCGCGCCGAGCCGTCAGCGCTGGCAGAAACCAGGCGCTGGGCATCGGGGCTGAAGGCTACGCTTACAATGCTGCCGCTATGCCCGGTTAGGTTGTGGATCACTTTGCCCACCGGGCGGTCCCATAGCGTCACGGTGGAGTCCATACCGCCGGCCGCGATGAACTTTGAGTTGGCGCTAATGGCCACACAGAGGGGCTTTGACTCGCTCTCAAAATCCTGCACCTGAGTTCCTGTTGAGAATTCAAAGACCCGTACCTTGCGGTCCCAATTGCTGGAAATCAGCCACTTGCCATCGCCGCTGAAGGCGAGTCCTTCCACCTCCCAATGATGTGTGAACAGTGAGCGAACATCCTGACCCTGCACCGCATCCAATAGTTCAATCTTCCCCGTATAGAGTTGGGCCTTGGTAAAACCCTCGCCAACGACAATCCACTTGCCATCAGGGCTGAAGGCAATACAGGAAACCGACTTGGGATGCCCGGCAAGCGCGATGGTCTTCAGCGTTTCACCGGTAGCCGCATTCCAAACACGTACGTAGCCGTCCACTCCCAGCGCGGCAAGTGTGTTGCGGTCGCCGCCAAACGCCAGTCCGCGAATGGGCTGGACGGGGGTCTTTAAGGTCCGGTCCAAAACAAAATGGACAAGCGGTGCCGGCAAGGCCAAGGGAGTGACACTCAAGAAAAGGCACGAAAGAATTGCGGTTCGAACCGAGCAGCCCATTTTCACTCACTGATTCTCTGCCGCGAATTGGCGCAGCAGCGATCGAAGTTGGTCGCGCACGCGGCGAAATTCCGCCAGCCTCTGTTCTTCCGAGCCCTGAACGGCGGCAGGGTCATTGAGGCTCCAGTGAAGGCGCTTGGTGGCGGCGGGAAAGACGGGGCAACTTTCTTTGGCGTTGTCGCAGACGGTAATCACATAATCGAACTTCTGCCCGGCAAACTCGTCCACGGATTTCGATCGGTGGCCCGAAATGTCGATGCCGATTTCACGCATCGCGGCAATGGCTTCCGGGCGCACGTGGCTGGGCTTGGTGCCGGCGCTCTCAACCTCAAACGCGGAACCCCCATCGTGGCGAAGTAACCCTTCCGCCATCTGGCTGCGCGCGGAATTTCCTGTGCAGAGAATCAAGACTCGCATGGATTGGCACCTTTGGAGAATCCCAACTAGCCCCAATGCTGTTCACTTAAGCTGACTGGTCCCGACTCGACCCCCTCACCCCCGCCCCTCTCCCCCAAAGGGGCGAGGGGAGAGGTAATTTGAATTTACTTCCCTCGCCCCTTTGGGGGAGAGGGTGGACCGCATCCGGCGTTTTCACCAGCCGGGGCGGGACGGGTGAGGGGGTCGCCCTGTAACCAATTACCAGCTAAAGCCCTGAAGTCTATTAAGTGAACAGTATTGTAACTAGCCCTGAACCAATTTCGCTTCACCCATCGGCGTGAGAGTCGGGGAAGGGAAGAAGCGTTGAAAACGCGTTGCGACTCCCACCAGCCCTATCAATACCGGAACCTCCACGAGCGGACCGATCACCGCCGCGAAGGCCGCGCCCGAGTGAATTCCAAAAACCGCCACCGCCACGGCAATGGCCAGCTCAAAGTTGTTGCTCGCCGCTGTGAAGGAGAGTGTGGCGGTCTTGGAGTAATCCGCGCCCAGCTTGCGGCCCATGTAAAACGAGACCAGGAACATCACCACGAAATAGATCAATAGGGGAAGGGCGATGCGCAACACGTCCAACGGCAGTTGAATGATGTACTGCCCCTTGAGCGAGAACATCACCACAATCGTGAACAGTAAAGCCACCAATGTGAGCGGGCTGATGCGCGGCACAAACTTCTTTTCGTACCACTCCCGCCCGCGCGCGCGGACCAGCGTGAAGCGCGTGATCATTCCGGCAAGAAACGGAATGCCGAGGTAAAAGAAGACGCTCTGCGCGATCTGCTTCATGGATACATTGACGACGATTCCTTTCAAGCCGATCCACGAAGGCAACATCGTGATGAAGAACCACGCGTAGACGGAGTAGAACAGCACCTGGAAGACGGAATTGAAGGCCACCAGTCCGGCGGCGTATTCTGTGTCTCCCTTGGCGAGTTCATTCCACACAATCACCATGGCGATGCACCGTGCCAGCCCGATCATGATCAGCCCCACCATGTATTCGGGATAGTGACGCAAGAAGGTTACAGCCAGGATAAACATCAGGACCGGCCCGATCAGCCAGTTCTGAAGTAACGACAGCAATAGCACTCGTTTGTTCCGGAAGACTTCGCCCATTTCTTCATAGCGTACTTTGGCCAGGGGAGGGTACATCATCAGGATTAAGCCCGCAGCAATGGGAATGGAAGTGGTGCCCACCTGAAACGCCGTAATCGCCTGGACCACGCTGGGCAGGAAATAGCCGCAAGCCACGCCCAAGGCCATGGCAAGGAAAATCCAAACCGTAAGGTAGCGGTCAAGAAAAGAGAGCTTGCGCGTCAAGTGCTCTGACATAGGATTGTCCAAATTGGCGGACCATTCGACTGCCCAATGTGCCTTCGCTGACTGCTGAACGCTGATCGCTGAGAGCTTAATTGCTCGGTTTCTTCGCCCTCACGAAGGCGCTCATAAACTTGCCGTCCACCAAAGGCGCAATCGCGTCCACATCGATCCCTTTGCTGGAAAGCAGTTCACGCGCATCTTCGATCCGGTAAATGCGCGTCGGCTCCACGGTGACCACTTCAAACCCCGCGCGGGCGAGCTTGCCGAGGTATTCGTTTTCCTCCAGCGCTCCGGCCATGCAGCCAACCCACAGTTCCACATTGCGCCGAACGTCGGCGGGAACTTCCCCGCGAACCACAATGTCAGACACAGCGAACCTCCCGCCGGGCTTGAGAACGCGAAAAGCTTCGGCCAACACTCGATCTTTATCGGCGGAAAGGTTGATGACGCAATTCGAGATGATCACATCCACAGAATTGTCGGGCAGGGGAATGTTCTCAATCTCGCCCTTCAGGAATTCCACGTTCTTAATTCCGGATTTCCGCTGATTCTCGTGCGCCAGCGAAAGCATTTCATCGGTCATATCCAGGCCGTAAGCCTTGCCGGTGGGCCCCACGCGTTTCGCGGAGAGCAGCACGTCAATGCCGCCTCCCGATCCCAAATCGAGAACGGTTTCGCCAGGCTTTAGTTCGGCCAGCGCCGTGGGGTTTCCGCAGCCCAGGGAAGCCATTAGTGCCGCTTCCGGAATCTCACTGGTTTGGCTGCCGTCGTAGAGGTTGGAAGTAATGGGGTCAGGACAACCTTCCACCGCCGGCGCCGCGCCGCAACAAGTGCTGCCGCCTTTGATCACGCGCAACGCCGCCTGCCCGTACCTCTCTTTCACCACTTCTTTGATACTCTGTTCGCTCATTTGCTTTTCCCTTCCGGCATTAGTCATCAGTTGTCAGTCATCAGTTCTCAGTTATCAGGAGGAGCTTTAGTGAAGACTGAGGACTGAATACTGATGACTGAAAACTGACCA
Organism: uncultured Acidobacteriota bacterium; assembly: GCA_964438685.1. GTDB lineage: Bacteria > Acidobacteriota > Terriglobia > UBA7540 > UBA7540 > Bog-366. The sequence goes on along the minus strand of CAYTMD010000066.1, from coordinate 7,188 downwards.
CTTCCTGTTTCAATCGACAATCGGCAATCGCAAATCGACAATCCCCTTGTTCCGGGTGCAGCACTCCGCATATAGAAAGTTGATGACTTCCTGCAAGGCCTCCAGGTTCGCCGAGTACCACAGAAACGTCCCTTCGCGCCGCACCTTCACGAGTTCCTCATTCTTCAGCTTGTCGAGGTGATGCGAAAGCGTGGAGGCGGGAATGTCCAACTCGTTCTGGATGTCGCCCACAATCAACCCCTGCGGGTGCGCGGTAAGGAGGAGTTGCATGATGCGCAGCCGGGGTTCCGCCCCCATGGCAGCAAACATATCGGCGTAGCGGGTTACGGATTCAGAGTCTTGGTGAGTTCTCATAATTCGATTATACTAGAAGTATGCAACAATCTATAGATTTTCTTTTCTGAATCCTTAATTTAAGCTAACTGTATTTAGTCTCAATAACATCGTGGGTTCTTGAAAATAACTTGTTTGTTTTCATTAATATCGTGGGTAGATCCGAATGTCGTTTTTGTTTTCCTTTTATTTTCAATAAAATCGTGGGATCATCCCTCATTTTTTGATTCCCTTTTTCCCTTCTCTCGCGCCCTGTGGGGATGAGCTAAACCTCACATTTTAAATAGGATACCTTTTCCTGGAATTCTCACTGTTTACGGCTAACTGTCTTTGTTTTCTACCACATCGTGGGTTAGCACGAGATTTGTTGCACGTCGCCCAGCGTGAAGATCAAGAAAATCTTCCTGAGCCCTGCCCCAGTTTCGCGCCTGACCTTCCGGCACCGGATGCCCGCCTTCCTGTGTTTTCATCAACATCCCCGGATGCACCTTCATTTACGCTGCGCCAATCTGCGAGCCTGGAAACTCGGGTTTCGAATTTGCCATCTCTTCGGTGATTTGTTCAGGGCGTGCGTCAAGACTGGGGAGGATTGCAGGGGCGGTGGTGCGCCAGACCTTCATCGCTTCTGTAGCCTATACTAAAAGGCTGACAATGTCAAGATGGCAAGTTGTCGCTGAAGGATGGCGTTAGTGATAAATCGTCATGGCATCTAAAGTCATAGAGACGCGCCGGGGGAACAGGCACCTCATGCAATCTGAGTGCGCGAAGCGCCTTGGAGTGCGGCGGCTCGACGCCGCCTTTCTCGCTGGCTGTGCCAATGAAGATTGAATCCTGATCCAACTGAAATCGATCTCCATTCCAAGGCGGCGTCGAGCCGCCGCACTCCAAGGCCGGCTGGCGCAGAGCCGCGTTTCAAGCTCTGCGATTTGCGTTGATTCTGGCGGACGGCCCTGATATGCCGAGACGCAGAGCTGCGCTCTGCGCCAGCCTTTTGAGTTGCTTTTGTGGGGCTGGCCCTCCGCCACTAAAAGTCACTTTACGGAATTGACTGAGTCAACGGCAAACAGTGTGAAATCGCAGGCGAAGCCGCTTCCGGGACATACCATCACGCCACGCCGTACCAGCCTGACAGGCGCATCGTCGGGCAACGGAGCCTTGAATTTGAGGGGCGCCAAAGCCTTGCTCAGAGGACGAATACACTCGTCACCGCTGATGAATTTCACATCTTCCACCGTGCCGCCGGGTGCCAGCAAGACAAAGAACTCGGCACTACCTTGCTTGGTGGACAACTTGCCGAGTTTAGTCCGCCGCATTTCGGATAATTCCTCGCCCGCAGAAACCTTCCCGAGTTCGGCATGAACATAGCTGCCGTTGCGACGCATTAAAGGAGGTGCTACCCCACCCAAATCCGGCAACTCGCGTGTCAAATCAGATTGGTGCTTAGCCGCGGCTTTCTTGCCCTGCTTATCATAGATTTGTGCCAAGTGCTCGCCAATCGGCCGGGTCTGCTGTAAGTCCCAAGCCGCCTCGACATATCTCTGCGCTTTATCAGCGTCTCCCTGCCGAAAGTAAACCCAGCCCAGTGTGTCCCAGTAGCTGGCGAGTTGCGTCATGCGTTCCAGGTCAGCCCCTCCGAGTTCTTTAAGGCTCGTTTGTACAACGCTATCTTCGACCGAATGCACCGCTTTCACCGCATAGAGTTGTGCATCCAGAAGATTCAAATTATGTTCGGCGAGGATGGATGCCACCTTATTCCAAGTATCGGGATTGCTGCTTATCTGCCCGGCTTTCTTGAGGGCGGCAGCCGCTTTGTCCCTTTCCCCTGACCCGAAGTATGCGTCTGCCAAACCCAGCTCCAGGTCCGGATCACGCCAGTACAGCGATGACGCAACTTCAAGCTCGGGAACCGCTTCACCATAGCGCTTGAGCTGCAGGAGGGTCGTTCCAAGCTGCAAGTGCGCTTCTTTTTGATTGGGATCCTGCTTCAAAACCTCCCGCCACACCTTGACGGCCTCTTCCGGGCGGCGCAGGCTCTCGTATGCGGCGGCAAGCGTCATGTAGGACCGTGTGTCTTTCGGATCAAGGTTGATCGCCTTGCGGAAGGCCGTTAGCCCCTCATCAAAGCGGCCCTGGCCCAAGCGAACATCACCCAATTCCAACCAGGCAGCCTTGTAGTGAGCATCCAGCTTGACGGCTTGTTCCAGCAATTTCGACGCCCCATCAAGGTCGAGCCGCATGAAAGCTTCCTGCGCTTTCTCAGCCAGACTAGTGGCTTCGGGGTTCGGCGATGGGGCTGGCATCGACGTTGCTTTCAGCGGCGGAACAATCAACGGCTCGGTCCCATTGCTCAATTCTGTGTATCGGTTCTGGTCGTCGCTGACCGCCTTCTGGAACGACTGATAGTCCTTCAGAGCAGTAAGGGGGACCTCGCTTTGCTTGACGACCAGGCGAACCTCTGCTCCGAAAACACCGTCCTTGAACGTGTAGCTTGAGTGATACTCGGCAAAGTCACGCACCAGATCAACACCAGTCAGCAGCGTGGGGGCGTAGCCCTTGGGCAACTCGACCATAGCGATACAGGTGATCTCCTCACGCCCGCCGAGAAGAATCGGCTGCGTTCGATGCTCGTCCTCTTTAATTTCGGGGAAGCCGACAAAGCCCAGCGGCGGTGTGATGCGATGGTTGGCCCAATCGGAGTAGTCCTTTCGCGTGTACGTGTTGGAGAAACGGAAAGGTTCGCTCGTTGCCTCGGGGGAGATTACCTCGACTTCGCTCACGTCTCCCATGAATCCCGATGCCTGAGAAATGGCCTGTGTGAAATCTCTCCACTGCGGCTGCGGCGTCTGGCGAAACGCGGCGCGTAGGATTAATTCCGAGTCGCCGCGATAACTGCGCTGGACCTTGCCCTTGAGGGTACCGGCTTCGTCCAGTTTGGCGTCGATCTCAAAGTGCCGAAAGCTCTTGAATGGGGGATCGGCCGGGGTGGTCATAAGCGTGGGCGCCGCGGCGCTGGTTATCACCAGAGCTTGCTTGTCCCTAAGAACAAACGCCAGAAAGCCGAAGGGTGCGATTTCGGTGGTGGTATCCAGCCAGGTGAATCTCCCACCGCCTGACGTCTCTGGCACAGCAGTGATGACGTGGTCGAATTGTCCCGGTGATGGCACGTCGGGATCAATGTGGCGCGAGGAGTTCATTAAGACCGGGTAAGCCTCGATTCCCACGGCTTGGAGCAGCGAGACGAGCAGCGTGTGCTTGTCCTTGCAATCGCCGTATTCATTCTTCAAAACATCAATGGCTGCATGGGGCTGGTATCGGCCAATGCCAAACGAGATGCTGATGTAGCGGAATCGGGTGGCCACGTAGTTGTAAAGGGCGCGTACCTTTTCTTCCCGCGTCGTGGCGCCTCTGGTCAACTCGGCAGCCTTGGCCCGAATCTCTGGCGTGGGTGTCACCGTCTCCTGCTCAAGCCCGTTCCACCAGCGGCCCACATCCACCCAACTCTTGAACGAACTGACCAAAATCGCAGGTGGTGGAAATTCGTGCCGCGGTTCATCGTTCTTCTTGGCCTCTCGGTTCGCTATCTTCCAGGTGTAGACCCGCCGTCCTCCCTCTTCCCCGATCATCGGCTTCAGATCCGGGCTCTTTACCTTAACCTCACGGTCCTTCGGCACGTTGACTTCCACCTCATCGTCGAGCGCGATGGCCGTCTTCTCGAAGTCGTACGCGAACCAGAATTGGTTGGCGATGAGCGGGGTATGGAGGTGTTTCGTGATCTGGTATTCGAGCACGTCGCCGACGCCCAGGCCTTTCACCGCCACGTGCTTTTCGTGATAGTCGCTGTACATGGGCGCAACGCGCATAATCTCCGAAGTCACATCTTGTGCACTGTCGACCGGTGTCTCGACCACCCTCCCATCCGCCTTGCGCACGCGAACGTAGTCAATCTCCACTTGCTCGTTGGCGCTGCTGTAGCCGGCCGAGAGGACGCCCCAGTGCTCGACGCCAGCCTGCGACTGCACGCGCACGGCGCTGGTGGTAGCCTGGCTGGAAGTGCCATCGTTTTCAAAGGTGGCCACCGTGCGGAGTTTCTCGATGATGAACGCTTCCTTGGAGTAATCCGGAGTGGGGTTGGGTTTGACGTTAACTGCCGGGGCCTGTCCGGGCACGTTCGCGGCGGCCAGGAAGATGATCAGGAGTGTCTGCGGCAGGTTCAAGCGCTGTAGTGTGGAGATACTGTTCCGAAGTTCTCTCTTCCCAACCTCATTGTCAGACGCACCCGTTGTCTCCACCGACGGACCTCCTCATCAACCGGCATTTGCGTTTACGTCCTATTGCAAGGTCGGGAACATACACCTGACCACGTCGGAATGCAACGTGTCGCCGAGATGTCGCCGAGATGGCGCAACGGAGTTGAGTGGGAGGTTTGGGGATCTGCAATGCGGGCCGGCTGGCGCAGAGCCGCTTTTCAAGCTCTGCGGCTTTTGGGGGCACGCCCAAGTGCCGCGGACCTACAAAACAGGTCCGCGCTACGCTCGCTCTGTGAACGGAGAACCAAGAGCTGAAAGCTGAGCGCTGAATGCTGAAAGCCGCCTTTCTGCGCCAGCCCGCGCTTTTCAAAGTAGTCCAATCACTAAATGGCCAAATCGCTAAATGGCCCGATGACTCAATGACTCGATGACCCGATGGCTCAATGGCCCGATAACCTCAGTCCATCAGCATTCCGCCATTGACTTCCACTGTCTCTCCGAGGAGGTAGCGCGCGGCGGGGGACACGAGGAACAGGATGACGTCAGCAACCTCTTCCGACGCCCCCGCGCGGCCCATGGGAATACTCGCCACGAATTTTGCCATGAGTTCAGGTGGGCTGAAACGCTCGTGATAGGGAGTCGCGATCACTCCCGGCGCAACCGCATTGACGCGAATTCCGTGCGGAGCAAGTTCCTTGGCCAACCCCTTGGTGTAGGTTAGTAATCCGCCCTTGGCTGCCGCATAGGCCGCTGCGCCCAATCCTCCGCCATTGCGTCCGGCGATGGAAGTGACGTTGACGATGCATCCGCTCTTGCGCTCCGCCATTCCCTCCCACACAGCTTGCGTACACAGGAAGGCGCTCTTCAAGTTCAAATCCATAATCTGATCCCAATACTCTTCCGTCATGTCCACGAGAGTGCGGCGAGCAATCAGGTCGCCGGCGTTGTTGACCAGAATATCGATGCCGCCCCACTGTTTGCGTACTTCCGCCACCAGGGCATGAACCTCATCCCGGCGTGTAACGTCGCAGCGAATCGCCAAGGCTTCACCACCCGCCTTGCGGACGGCCTCCACGGTCTCCTCCGCGCCCTTTTGATTCTTCAGATAGTTCACGCCCACGCGGGCGCCTTCCCGCGCCAAGGCTAACGCCGTCGCGTGGCCGATTCCGCTTGAAGCCCCGGTAATCAAAGCTACTTTTCCCGTCAGTATCATCCCATCCTCCCAGTCAACAATGCTCTGTGATTGTCAGCATCCAAGCTTTCGCGCTTGGTGAAACTTAAGGCAGCATCGTAACGCATCCGGAACCGCCCGCCAACTACCTTCGCAATGTCGCGGCAGGGAGCCAGAGGCTCAGGACGTCCGCGAAACAGATCTGGTAAGGAATGTGACCACATTGGAACCTGCTCATGAATCTTTCCCAATTTGGAACGCCCCAACCCTGGTGAACTGTCGCGCCGTGGGCTTACCTCTCACCTTCCACAATCTGCAACCGCTGGAAGAATAAAGGGTTCGCTTCCCTCTTCCAAGCAATTGCGGACCTCCCGGGTGATTCCCTCCCTTGTGGGCAGGGACTTGCTTTTTTGGACATGTGCATATGGCAAACATTAGGCGAACGGAACAGAAAGGCAATAAGGCAAGAGCGGGTTGCGTGCTGTTCCCGCTATGGGGTTTGGTTGTGCTTGGCGCTATGGGCTGCCTCGGTTGCAAAAGCTCTTCCCCCGCCTCCAAAGAACCTGGCACAGGCACACATTCCTCACAGGTCCAGGGCATGTTGCATCTCGAAAGCTTTGTCGTGAACCTGGCGGACACTGAAGACAACAGGTTCCTCCGCGTAGATATCGACTTGGGGTTGGAAAACCCGTTACCCGGTAAAGAGGGCAAGGGAGGGGAAGGGGAAATACCCACAGCACGCATCCGGGATTCCATCCTGGCGGTGCTGTCCACCTGGCATTCGGACGCTCTGCTGGCCCCTGAAGGCAAGCAAAAACTTAAGGATGAACTCTTGCACGCGCTTCGGGAACGTGTCCCTGAGCTGGGAGTGAAAGAGGTCTATTTCACAGATTTCCTCGTGCAGCGATGACTTATGGGAAATGAGACTCAAACCCGTGTTGTGGAAGCAATCCCCCCGTCCCGGGAACTCTGGCCGGAGGCGCTTGAATTGCCGTGCCAGCTCCACGTGGCATTAGATGTTCCTCATTTCACTATCCGCGACCTCCTATCTCTAAGTGTTAACTCATTGGTGGATACGCAGCGCCGTGAAGGTGCGCATGTGCCGGTGCGGGTAAACAGCATCATGGTGGGGTGGGCGGAATTTGACGTAATTGATGGACGGCTGGCGGTCCGAATGACGGAAATGGTCTAACCCGCATCGCCCGTCCTGATCCAAGGAGAGGAACAAAAGCTATGGAAGCCAATGCTGCCAGCCAAACCACCGCCCCGATGGAGACGGCCTGGATGGTCGTCCTTAAGAACGCATGGCAACGGGCCCGGCGCGCGGTAAAGGTCCGGAAGAATCGGCGCCTGCGTGTATGCGAAACGTTGTCGCTCGGCGACCGGCGCTTTTTGGCGGTCATTGAATTCGATCACCAGGAGTTTTTGGTGGGAGGT
>CAYTMD010000065.1:0-18599 GCA_964438685.1 uncultured Acidobacteriota bacterium | reverse complement strand
CATCTCCCGTGAGTGCAGACACGGGCCGGCGCAACTTCTCACAGACGCGAAAGGCCGCGAATTCCATGGGCTCGGAGGTATTGCCCGCAGCGCCCTCGTGATCAATAAGGCTTTGGGCCAACTCGCGTGTTTGGGGGGGAAGCATCATTTTCGTTCCGTTGCCTTGCAAAATGGGCGTGTCACTTGGACGTGAATCATGGATCATAATCTCATCCATTGGGGGGCCACCCGGGGAGGGCATCGACCTGAGAGAGTTTCATCGGATTGTATTGGCGCAGCACCTGTAACGGATCGCCGCAAAGCCGCCACAGTCCCCTATAGTATCATTGCTTGAGCCAAGAATCGCCAGCCGATTGAGGGATACCCCAGACTCAAGAATCCGGCACCTTCGAGCAGCGTGTAGCGTTGCGCGGCGGAGCCGGAACGAGAGATGCAGGGGCCGGCGACGCGGGCGCGCATTTCCGCGGTTGGGCCCTTATACGTTCAGTTGTACGGTAAGCGCCCGACTAATCCACTGCGGTGGGATTCGGATCAGACACGTTCGGATCAGACATTGACTCGCATTGCTATCCTGGTCTAACCTGAAAGTGATCTTGGGTGCGGCTGAAAGCATACAAATTCTTTTATAACCATGCGATCTCTTCTTCAATCCGGGCTCGCTTTTGGAGTTGGCCGTAAGACTCCGACGGTGGCCGGGCAGACTGGCAGCTTCCGTTTCATCGGTCTTGCCCTTTGGACCCTGTGGGCGCTTTCGTTTGCCTCACCGGGAGCGGCAGCGCAGTCTCTTTCAGCCTCACAATTGCTCACGGCATCCCCACTGCGGAATTACGGAGATGCTATAGCTGATCTGGACGGGGACGGCTTTCCTGACCTCGCCACCGTGACGTCAAAGAGTGGGGGTTCGAACACCTTCCGCTATCGAATTGAACTCGCTCTCACCTCAGGAGTTGGCCCAAGTTCTTTCAACGTCTCCGCCGAGGAAGGCGGACTAACTATTATCCCCCGCGACGTGGATGGGGATGGGGATTTGGATCTGGTCATTGCCAGCGCCAGGTCGCTTGCCCCGGTCGGGGTGTGGATCAACGACGGCCATGGCAGGTTCACTCCAAGCGATCCCACTGCATACCCACGATCCATCTGGACCCGAGGTCCTGGAATCTCCTCGGACAACGCACAGCGAATGTTTCCAGCCATTGCCCCGCAGTCGCGCCAGTCGTGGCTCGACTTTTCCAAGGAATTCCACTTCTGGAGCGAACTACCCATTGGACGCCTGCGGCTTGGCCCCACCACTTCCAGTTTACCTGAACTGGCCCTATGCCAGCCGCGAACCAGAGCTCCGCCTTCTTCCCTCCTTCCACAAACAAGCTAACAGCCGAACAGTAGCGCTACCTCACGATTGCCGCGCTTGACGCGTAGCCAGTTGCCCTTGACGAGCAGGCTGATGGAAAAACCCGTTGGTCGCATGTGGCGGCGGGTTAACCAAAAGCTTGCCCAAACTCGCCAAGGCCGAGGACGAATGGGGACGTGCCCAGGTCTTGTTTCCCGAAGGGGAAGACTAGAAGGACGCATCGTTACTCGACGATAGCAGTAGTCCAAAAGGAGATTCCATGAATCGTTTGCTTCATTTCCAAATAAGTCTCTTTTTATTCGTGGTTCTTTCCACCACCGGATGCGGAAGGCGAGTGGCCGCCACATCCGTGCAGGACAGCGATACCGGTCAACCGCCCGCACAGGTGGAGAAGGAACAGGATGGCGGCGCCTTCAGCGTCGATCATCCCGAGCAGTATCCGCTGGCCACGGCGGGCGAGCATGACGCTGCCCCGGAATTGAACGTAACCGGCGCCGTCAGCCCCGACGTTTCACGAAACATTCCCGTGGTTTCGCTGGCTTCCGGGCGCGTGGTGGATATTCACGCCCGGCTCGGCGACACCGTGAGTAAAGGGCAACTCCTGATGCGCGTGCAGAGCCAGGACATTTCCCAGGCATTTTCCGATTACCGGCAGGCGGTGGCGGATGAAACTCTGGCGCACACGCAACTCGAGCGCGCGAAAGACCTGTATGAACATGGCGCCGTGGCCCTGAACGATCTGCAAGTTGCTGAGGACGCCGACACCAAGGCGAAGGTCACCGTTGAAACCACGCTGGATCATCTTCACATCCTGGGAGCGGACGTCCATAACCCTGCGGCGATTATCGATGTCCGCGCCCCCGCCTCCGGCGTGATCACCGATCAACAGGTGACCGCCGCCGCCGGCACCCAAGGCCTCGCATCTCCCAATGCGTTCACCATCTCCGACCTCTCGCATGTCTGGATTCTGTGCGACGTGTATGAAAACGACCTGCCTTTTATTCGCCTGGGGGAATACGCGGATGTTCACTTGAATGCTTACCCCGGCCAGGTTCTGAGGGGACGGATTGGAAACATCGGCCCCATCCTCGACCCCAATCTGCGCACGGCCAAGGTGCGCCTGGAAGTCCAGAACCCCGGCATGTTGCGCCTTGGCATGTTTGCCTCCGCGACGTTTTATGGCCCCAGAAAAGAGGCCCACGCCACGGTTCCGGCATCCGCGATTCTGCACCTGCACGACCGCAACTGGGTTTACCTGCCGATGGGAGGCGGGCGCTTTCGGCGTGTGGAAGTTGTGGCTGGTAAAACCATTTCCGCCGCGCCCGGTCCTACGCAGGAGATCGTTTCGGGCCTCGCACCGGGTCAGCAGGTCGTGGCCAATGCTTTAGACCTTCAAAACACAGTGGAGCAATAAATGATACGCCACCTCGTCGACTACGCCCTGAACAACCGCCTGCTGGTCATCGGCTTTGCCGTTTTGCTCTTTATTTGGGGCATGGTTTCGTTCCACCGGCTACCCATCGAAGCCTATCCGGATGTGGCGAACAACTATGTTGAGATCATTACCCAGTGGCCGGGAATCTCGGCCGAGCAGATTGAACAGCAAGTAACCATCCCGCTCGAAACCGCCATGAACGGAATTCCCCACGTGGTGCATTTGCGGTCATTCTCCCTTTTTGGGCTTTCCGACCTCAAGCTGCTCTTTGATGACGAATCGGAGAATTCCTGGAACCGCGAGAGCGTTCTGGAGCGGCTTTCGCAAGTGGCTCTGCCCCCTGGCGTCACGCCGCAAATGGGCACCGATTGGAGCCCCGTCGGCCAAATCTACTTTTTCACCCTGCACAGCAACAATCCCCAATACGACGTGATGGATTTGAAATCGATTGAAGACTGGGTGGTGGAAAAGAATCTTAAGGCTGTTCCCGACATCGTGGATGTTTCCAGTTTTGGCGGGCCTACGCGCGAGTACCAGGTTCGCATCGATCCCGTCAAGCTGGTCAATTACGGGTTGAGCCTTGCCCAGGTGGAGCAGCAGCTTGCCAATAACAATGTCAACGCCGGCGGCAGCTTCTTTGAGGCTGGCCTGCAACAAATCAACATCCGCGAAGTCGGGCTGGTTAGGAACGTGTCCGACATTGAAAACACGGTAATCGTCACCAAGGGCGGCACGCCCCTGCGGGTGAAGGATCTTGCGGTGGTCGAGCAGGGACCCAAAATCCGCCTGGGGCAGTTCGGCCGGGCGATTCACCACGAGGACGGAAAGATCATCTATAACGACGACGTCGTCTCCGGCATTGCTTTAATGCGAAAAGGCGCCGACACCCAAACCGCGCTCGGAGGCCTGAAAGCGAAAGTGCAAGAAATGAACGATCGCATTCTGCCGCCGGGCGTGAAGATCGTACCGTTTATCGACCGCAGCGATCTGATTCATTTCACCACTCACACCGTGTTGCACAATCTCGGAGAGGGCATGATGCTGGTTGTTATTGTGCTGCTCCTCTTCCTCGGGAATGTCCGGGGGGCACTCATTGTGGCGGTGACGATTCCGTTTTCCCTGCTGTTCGCATCGATCTGCCTGGACCTCAAACATATTCCCGCCAACCTTCTGTCACTCGGCGCGCTCGATTTCGGCATGGTGGTGGACGGCGCCGTGGTGATGATTGAGAACATTGTCCGCCACTTGAACCGGGATGAGGCTGGCTCCATCGAGGATCGAATTCGGGCCGCCGCGCACGAAGTCCAGCGGCCGGTGTTCTTCGCGATCGCGATTATCATTACGGCTTACATTCCCATTTTCACCTTGCAGCGAGTGGAGGGCCGCCTTTTCAAACCCATGGCCTGGACCGTGGCGTTCGCGCTGCTGGGCGCGCTGCTGTTCTCTATTATTGTCGCCCCGGTGCTGGCAAGTTTCCTTTTCCGCAACGGCGCACGCGAATGGCACAACCCGCTGGTGAGCTTCCTGATCAATCGTTACCGCGTTTCCGTGCGCTGGGCCATTCGGCACCGCGCGGTGACCCTGGGAGTGGTGGGAGCAAGTCTTATCGCCGCGATTTATCTGGCTGCCGGCGGAGTGATCGGGTCGGAGTTTCTTCCCCACCTCGATGAGGGCTCGCTCTGGGTCCGCGGCACTTTGGCGCCGAGCACCGGGCCGAGCGAGGGAATCCGCGTGGCCAATCAAGCTCGCGTGTTGCTGGCTTCGTTCCCCGAAGTTACCGAGACCACCAGTCAGGTGGGGCGGCCGGATGATGGCACGGACACAACCGGTTTCTTTAACACCGAATACTTCGTGGGGCTGAAATCCAAGGAACTCTGGCGCCCGAGATTTCACCAGAACAAGGAGGAATTGATCGCCGCTATGAGCCACCAACTGGAGAGATTCCCTGGCGTAGTCTGGGGCTTTTCCCAGCCTATTGAAGACAACATGGAAGAGGCGGTCAGCGGTGTAAAGGGTGAGCTGGCGACGAAAGTTTATGGCGAGGATTTAAAGCTCCTGGAACAAAAGGCCGACCAGATTGTCAGCATCATGCGCACCGTAAGGGGAATTGAGGACCTTGGGGTCTTTCGCGTCCTGGGCCAACCCAATGAAAACTTCGAAGTGGACCGACAGCAGGCCGCGCGCTACCAGATCAACGTCGCCGACGTGCAGGATGCTATCCAAACGGCGGTGGGGGGCAACGCTCTGACCCAGGTGCTCCAAGGCGAGCAGCGCTACGACCTGGTGGTGCGGTACCTCCCCCAGTACCGCGACACACGGGAAGCACTCGAAAATATTCGCCTGCTGTCGCCTTCGGGCGAACGAGTTTCCCTGCAGCAACTCTGCACGATCAACGAACGGGACGGTGCTTCCGAAATCTATCGCGAAGGCAACGAGCGCTACATCGCCATCAAGTACAGCGTGCGTGGCCGCGACCTGGGCAGCGCAGTGGAAGAAGCAATCCGGAAGGTCAATTCCCAAATGCAACTGCCGCGTGGGTATCACATCGACTGGGAGGGCGAGTACGAGAGTGAAAAGCGCGCCGAGGCCCGCCTGCTCGTTATTGTGCCCCTCACGGTTCTGCTGATTTTCATCATCCTCTACACGATGTTCAAATCCTTCAAATGGGCGCTGCTGGTCCTTGCCAACGTCATGATGGCGCCCATTGGCGGACTGCTTGCCCTGTTGGTTACAGGCACCCACTTCAGCGTGTCCTCGGGAATTGGATTTCTTGCGCTGTTCGGCGTGTCGGTGCAAACCGGCGTGATCATGCTGGAGTACATCAACCAACGCAGGATGAGAGGCCACACGATCGAAGAGTCAGCGGTGGAGGGCGCCGTCCTTCGGCTGCGCCCCATCATGATGACCATGTTGGTGGCGACGCTGGGACTTCTGCCCGCCGCTCTGTCACACGCCATCGGCTCCGACTCGCAGCGGCCATTTGCCATTGTCATTGTGGGCGGGCTGATTTCAGGCTTGGTGATGAGCGTCTTCTTGCTGCCTACGCTGTATGTCTGGATCGCTGGGGAAGGCGACGTGCTCCCCGGGGCTGACTCCGTACACATTGACGAGGCCGGAGATTAGGAAGGAGCAAGGACATGAAATTGCGCCGCAAAAGGCCCTCATGTCTTGATTGGAGCGCAGACCGAAAGGTCATCACCGCGGTGTTGCTGGCCGTGACGCTGGTGCTTCTCCTCATCGGATTTTCCGGCCCGGCGGAATACATCACCCTCCCCGGACCCATGGGTTGGCTCTACATCACCATGGTCATCATCGTGGCTGCCGTTGCCCTGGTCTGGCTCTTCTGTGTAAGTGACAAGCGCAGAAAGGGGAGCCCATCGCGAGTTCGAACGGTTAACCCGCGCGCTAAACGATCCTCGTTTCTGTAAGTCTCCAGCCCGCCTGCTTTGGCGACGCATTACCGCTGCCAGCCTTGCCGCGAGCCTGGATTTGGCGCTGCTAGCGGGATATTGCAGGTCTAAAATAGGATTTAGACAGAGTCTCTTCCCTGACAGTCGCTTGCAGCCCAAAATATTTGACCGTGGTCTGGAAGTTCGCAGCCGCTCTTGCGGTCCGCGCTACGAACTCTCGCGCCTGTGCGGAGGCTGAAAGGAAGGAAGCTACGAAAAGCACTTTTCCGCTTAAGGCTGGTGGTCAGCTGCGGGGGCCGACTTCGCGTCTGCTCGCGGGCCTCGTCAGGCGGCGGGTGGTCGCGGATATGCGCAGGAGAGATCGGAGGGCCTGACTCACTGCTGCTGAGCTCCGGAATACCTTGGCAACGTCCGGCTCCAGGTAAATGGGGATGCTGAGTTCAGCGTCGGGATGGTAGAACTTTCCGCGCTCGCCCTTGGAAAAATCATATTCTTTCTTCATAGCTAAGTTTCCTCATACTGCCTGGTTTCTTGCTTGTTCGCTTTCCGCGCCGAGATGATGCGTATTCTGCACTCTTCCGCCGAAAGCTCCAAAAACGTGTGGATAAGAACCAGTATGCTTCCGCGCCGATCCTTCCCAATGCTCACCCACCGTTCCTCATGTTCGCTGTGCTCCTCGTCAACGATGGAGACAGCCAGCGGGTCCAAAATGACCTCCCCCGCGCGATCAAAGCTGATCCTGTGCTTTCTCAGGTTCTCCTTGGCTTTGATCGGATCCCACTCAAAAGTGTAGCGCAATATTCACCCGCGAATAGCAACAAACGATGCCCGCTTTGCAGAATTCCCTGGCACCAAACCACTATCCTCGCAATAGCGCCGATTTTCAAGTCAACACCTGTAAAGCGCAGAAAAAGTGCCACCCGACGGAGGTTTATCGTCACCCGCACGGAAACTATCCTCCGCAGCATGCAGCAACTCGGGGTTCGCCGAACAGAACATGTGGTCTACGGTGTTATCGCTAAGGGCCCGGTCCGGGGAGAGTGTGTTTCAGGACATGGAAACTGCCGGCCCTGTCGGGCCGAACAACGTTCGACCTCGATGTAGCGCCGGGCTTCACACGCTGAGGAGAAACGCCTCCCCGCGGGTAACCACCCCGGCGCTCAAGGCGCCACCCCTCCTGAATCAGGAGGGGAGTTCTTAACGGCTCCCCTCCTCAGATGAGGAGGGGTGGCGCGCCGAGCGACGGGGTGGTGCTGAACCAGGCGGGTGCTAATCATGACAACAAAAATAGGTTTTTCCGCTGCCTGTTCAGCCCGGCATGTGCCGACCTCAAGGTCGGCGCTACGTTCCCCTGTCGGCCTCGCGGCCGGTGTTTATCCCGTCATAAGGCACCGTAAAGCCGTCATTGCCACGTTCTGCCTTCTGCTTTCTGCTTTCCGCCTTCCGCTTTCTGCCTACTGCCTACCTTCCGAGCTCCCAGCAAGATACTCCTTCATCCGTTCGAGTCCCTGGGATCCCGCCGCCAGCAGGCACACGGCGGCCAGAGCAGGACACACTCCCGCGACCAGAATCGCCGTTCCGAAATGTTTTTGCGGCCCCAGCAGGTAGCCCGTAATCACTGGCGCCGCCGCGCCCGCCGCCACGGAGACCGTGTTCAGGTATCCCACCGTCCGCCCCACCATGTTCTTCGGCGGAACGTGTTGCGCGATCGTCCAGAAGTTCGAATTGCCGATTCCGGTCGCGCACATGGCGAAGGTGAGAATCGGAAGTGCCCAGGATCGATCCGGGGTGAACAGCAGCAGCAAAATTGCTGCCGTCCCCGCCCACCCTGCCGCCGCAAACCCCAAACGGGCTCGAAACACTCCAATGCGGGCCGCCAGTTTATCCACCACGGAGCCCCCGATGACGTTCACAATGGCCATCGTAACCAGCGCTGTCGAAACCACGCGTCCCATTTCGAGAGTGGAGAACCCCCGGGCCAGAATCAAATAACTGGGCACCCAGGTCAATACGAAGTACCAAAAGTATGAGGACAGCAGGATGGCAAACGACATGGCCCAAAAGGTTCGGTTGGCCACAAGCATTTGCCAGGTCCATCGCCGGGGTTCGGCCAGATCGTCAGCCGCCTTTACTGCCTGGCGTTCGGCGCGTGTTCCATCCGGCGGGGCGGCCGCCAGCCAGCCGGGCAGCCAGATCAGCGCCCCTAATCCCGTAATGGCGAACATCATGCGCCAGCCATACCGATCCAGCAGAATGGCTCCCACCAGCGCCCCCAGCGCGGGGCCGAGATTCTGGCCGGCGATGTAGATCGAGGTGGGCAAACCTTGCTCCGTCCCCGCAAAATTGTTGCGGATGAAGGATATGCTTGCCAGCGGACCGATCGACTCGGCAAGGCCCAGCAACATGCGCATGCCGATGACGTCGCCCGTCCCCCGGCTGAGGGCGATGGCCGCCGATGCCATCGACCAGACTAGGAAACCGGCCGCGTATGCCCGGCGCACTCCAAACCGGTCCACCAGCGCGCCGGCCGGAATCTGAAAGGCAGCGTACGTCCAGAAAAATGCCGAGAGGAGCACCCCCATGGTGGACGGCGCGATGCGGAAATCCCGCATGATCGATGGCGCCGCGACGCTCAGGTTGCCGCGATCGATATAGCTGACGAGGATGCCGAAAAAGACAAGCGCGAGAACAAGCCAACGTCGGTTCATGGCGGCAAGTCGCCTTTTCACGGTCACGAAGATGTAGCCCTCAATACGGAACGCCACCACCAGGACATGCTCCCAATCTACCTGCGATGCCGCACGGAGGCAACAGGGAAGAGGGAGACAACGGGGAAGCAATTCCTTCAAGCCGGCTGCGCGACGCGCCTTGGACTGCGGCGGCTCGACGCCGCCTTTGTCTCACATCTTATCCATTCTCCATTGTCCATTCCCAATTCCAAGGCTGCGGAGATGCGCCGTGGCCGCTCTGAGTCCAATTGACACACCCTCGTCTTCATCATGCGTTTGACTGCAATGCTGCGTCCGCCTAAAATGAGTTTCGGACGTACCAGATGGCTCCTGATTTCTATTCCATAACCTCCGGGCCCCTACGGCGTGACACTCCCCCTCCGGTGAACAACCGGAAGATCTTTGGCCAATTTGTATTCCTGATCCTGCTGCTTTTTTCCGCGGGTGTTGGCGCCCTGGGGGGGCTGGTGTTTGTTTACTCTTCCGACCTCCCCAAGGTGCGCTCGTTGGAGGATTACCGCCCCGATGTGATGACAGAGCTCTACGCCGACGACGGCACCGCCATCGGCAGCTTCGCCCTGGAGCACCGCGTCATTGTAAGTTCCAACCAGATCCCGCCCGTTTTTCGCAATGCGGTGATCGCGATCGAGGACCGGCACTTTGAGAGCCACGTGGGAGTGGATGTTTTCGGAATCCTCCGCGCCGCCATCAAAGACCTGGTGGAATGGCGCAAGACGCAGGGCGCAAGCACCTTGACCCAGCAACTCAGCAAGATGCTTTTCCTCACGCCTGACAAGAGCTTCCGCAGAAAATTCCAGGAAGTGCTGCTGGCCATCCAGATTGAGCGATATTTCACAAAATCGCAGATTTTTACCATGTACGCGAACCAGGTGGATCTGGGGCACGGGAATTTCGGGTTTGAAGCCGCGGCGCAATTCTATTTCGGCAAGCATCTGAATGAATTGACCCTTCCGGAGGCGGCAACGCTGGCTGGAATTCCGCGTTCGCCCACGGCTTACTCACCCCTTGTCCACCCGGAGTTGGCGCGAAGGCGGCGCAACCAGGTGCTGCTTGCCATGTACGAAACGGGCGCGATCAATTCCACCCAGCTTCACGAGGCCACCGCAGCCCCGTTGGGATTAAACATCCAGCGCTGGAGTTACACAGTTGCCCCCTATTTCGTGGAAGAGGTCCGGCAGTTTCTGGAGAGAAAATACGGGCCGGAAGCGGTGCGCGAAAAGGGCCTGCGCGTTTACACCACGCTGAACATCAAAACCCAGGAATTGGCCGAACAAACCCTGAAGAAGGGCCTGCGTAACGACGACAAGCGGCGCGGCTGGCGGGGGCCGGAGAAGAACATTCTGAAGACCCCCCTGCTGAACCCGGGCGGCAGTCCCATTACGCTCGAAACTTACGTTGATGAGGACTGGAAGCGGCCCGTTGCCGCAGATGATCTGGTCAACGGGCTGGTTATGGACGTGAAGGCTGATCACGCCGATGTGCGCTTCGGCAACGTGATGGCGCGGATCAGCCCGGCGGATTTTTCCTGGACCAAAAAGGATCTCCCCACCGACTTGTTCGCTCCGGGCGACGTTGACCTTTTCCTGATCAAGGAAGTCAAGGGAAGCAACGCCAAGGCCACACTCGATCAGGATCCCGATGTGCAAGGCGCACTGCTGGCCCTGGACAACTCCACCGGCGAGATCAAGGCAATGGTGGGCGGGTACGACTGGACGGAAAGCAAGTATAACCGCGCCGTGCAGGCGGAACGCCAGGTGGGCTCATCGTTCAAAGTCTATGTCTACGCCCAAGCGGTAACGGACGGGACTTCTCCCTTTGACACGGTGGTGGATGCTCCCATCGGCTACCATACTTCCTCCGGATTTTGGGCGCCGCACAATTATGACGACAAGTTCGAGGGAACCATCACGGTGCTGCACGCGCTCGCGGAGTCCCGCAACGTTCCCGCCGTGCGCACCCTGGCGCGGGTTGGAGTGGACAAGGTCATTAAACTCTGCCGCAAATTCGGCCTCACTTCCCGGCTCGTCCCCAACCTGCCCTTGGCGCTGGGCGCATCTGACCTGACGCTGCTGGAACACACCTCGGCCTTCACCACATTTCCCAACGACGGGGTCCACATCGCGCCGCGCATGGTGATTCGGGTGACCAACTACGATGGACGGCTGATCGATGATTTTCCGCCCGAGATAGCTGACGTCGTTCCCGCCTCCACCGCGCGCATTCTGGTTTCAATGTTAAGGGAGGTCTTCAACTCCGGCACTGCGGTTTCAGGAAAAGCCTTCGCGGCAAAGCACCCCGTGGCAGGCAAAACCGGGACCACCAACGATTTTACTGACGCATGGTTCCTGGGTTTCACACCCTCCACAACCTGCGGCGTCTTTGTGGGATTTGACGACCATCGCACCCTTGGCCCCAAGGAAGAAGGCGCCCGCGTGGCATTACCCATCTGGCTGGACTTCATGCAGCAGATCACCAATGACAAGCCGGCGGAGGACTTTGCGCACTCGCCCCTGCTCACCAATCCCGAGCAGGTCAAGGAGATTCTGGCGGACGCTACTCCGGAACGGTTGCTGGCGCCGACAGCACCACCTCCCATCGTGCCGGCGACAAGCAAGCCAACACCCCAGACGAGTCCCCCAGGAGAATCCCCTGAACCTCTGAAGAAAGAGGTGGTCACACCCAAGCCACCCACCACTCCGCCCCCTGCTCCTTCCAACCCGGTAACCAAAAGTATGGCCGCAGGCACCGATAAGTGGCGTCGGTCTTGAGGTCGGCATGTGCTGAGTTCAAGCCCAGCGCTATAACACCGACCGTAACAATCGATGGTGACGCACCACATTTGACTCGCCGCCGTATTGGACATCTGATGTGCGCCACGATATGAATGGTAGCATTGTGTCGTTATTCCGATCAGGTCCACACCCTGATCTTAGAGACCCTTCTAATGCTCGCCCAGACCTGCATTTGGTATTGTGTCTCAGCTTATTGCTGGGAGCACGCACGGCGGATTTGCCCACCGCGCCTTACGATGAACGAATACCACGATATTCTTGCCATCGAGCACCAATAGCATTCCCTTGTCCCTGGTTGCGGTGATCGGATTAACGACTATTAGTCTAGTTGACATGGGGTATTAGCAAGTGTATTGTCCCTGCGATTAAAGAATCATGTGTGCCGCGTAGTGGTTGGTCTTGTACCGTGGCAAAATCATGTCTTTCGCTTCGCAAACGGTAGAATCTGCCCTCCGCAGGGATTCCTTCCTGAGGTATCTCATGTCCATCGATCGTTTACTTCGCTATTTCTTATCTCTTATTGTCATCAGCATGTTGGTGGGGGCTTGGAGCCCACAGTCAGCCAGCGCAGCTGCTTCGGTCACCTCATTTCGCCCTATTGATCCCGAGGAATTGAAGATGACGGCTGAACCCTTAGCGCCCGGCGCGCCGGCCATCATCCTGTCCCGCGAGGTCGACCGTGACGACAGCACGGCAACCCGCCACGAATATGATTACTTTCGAATTAAGATTCTGAAGGAGGAGGGACGCAAGTACGGGGATGTGGAAATCCTATACAACAAGGAGGGCGGAAACATCATCGGCATCCATGCGCGAACGATTAAGCCGGATGGCACCATCGTAAAATTTGACGACAAGGTCTTCACCAAATCCGTCGTCAAGGCAAGGGGAATAAAATATCTGGCGAAAACCTTCACCCTTCCCGAGATTTCGCCCGGCTGTATCATCGAGTATTATTACACCCTTGATATGAGGGAGGAGTCCTTCTATGATTCGCACTGGATCTTGAGCAGTGAACTCTTCACCAAGGCTGCCAATTTTTCGTTGAAACCCTATCCCACCGAATATCATCTGTCCTGGGTCTGGCAAAACCTGCCACCCGATGCACCCCAACCCGCGGCAGGCCCCGATCATATCGTCCGCCTGCAAGTGGCCAACCTTCCCGCCTTCCAGACAGAAGACATGATGCCGCCGGAGAATGAGTTGAAAGCGCGCGTCGATTTTGATTATTCGCTGGACACACCAGACAGCGACGCCAACCATTACTGGTCCGGTGTTGGCAAGCGCCTGGATGGCTACCTGGAGAGCTTTATCGGCAAACACAAAGCCGCAGAACAGGCTGTCGGCGAAATCGTTGGGCCGAACGACCCGCCGGAAGTGAAACTGCAAAAACTCTACGCACGCGTGCAGCAATTGCGCAACACCACCTACGAAGTGGAAAAGACGGAAGAGGAATCCAAGCGCTCAAAGGAGAAAGAGCCGGCCAACGTGGATGATGTTTTGAAGCGCGGCTACGCCAATCGAAAGGACCTGAACTGGCTCTATCTAGCCCTGGTGCGCGCCGCGGGGTTTGAAGCCTACGGGGTTTGGGCGGCCGACCGTGAAGAGTACTTTTTCAATCCCAGCCTCATGCAGAGCGAAAGGCTGAGTTCCAGCCTGGTGCTCATCAAGCTGAACGGCAAGGACATCTTTTGCAATCCCGGTGCGGCCTTCACCCCCTATGGCCAGTTACCCTGGGCGATAACGGGCGTTTCAGGGTTGCAGATCGACAAGAAAGGATCGGCCTGGGTCCAGACCTGGGCGCCCACCTCCGCGCAGGCACAAACTGAGCGCCGCGCCACCTTGACCTTGTCGGACAGCGGCGATTTGGAAGGCACGCTGACCGTTACCCACACGGATATCAGGGCGGCACATTTGCGGCTGTCTGAACAGCACGCGGATGAGACGGAGCGTAAGACGTATCTGGAGACGAGCATCAAGGAAACCATTCCGTCCACCAGCGAGGTTAAGCTGACGAATCAACCGGCATGGACGAATTCTGCCGTGCCTCTGGTAGCCGAGTTCAAAATCAAGATCCCCGCCTGGGCATCAGGGGCAGGCCATCATTTCATTGTTCCCGTGGGTCTGTTTACGGCGCGTGAGAAGCACATTTTTGACCATGCCGAGCGTGTCCATCCGATTTATGTTGAGTATCCCTACTCGGAAGCGGATGACATTAACATCCAAATCCCTGCCGGTTGGCGAATATCCAGCCTGCCGCAAGGAAGGGATGACACGGGGAAGTCAGTTTCTTACACCCTCAAGGCAGAGGACAAGAATGGGAATTTGCATGTTTCCCGAACCCTGTCAGTAAATTTCCTCCTCGCGGGGGTGGAGTATTACTCTGCCTTAAGAGATTATTTCCAGCAGATAAAGACCAGTGACGATCAGCAAATCGTTTTGGACCCAGGCACGGCGAGGGCAGCGAATTAAAGATGTGGCGGCACCCGGAACGTGTCCCGACGAGGGCGGGAGGGCGGCACCCCGCACATTCTGGAATCCAGGTTGTGAACAATGGGTACCGGTGGACCGGAAGGCGCAGGGCTGAACCCGGCACTTTCCGAATCAGCCATCTCAAGCACCGAGATTTGGACATGGGGGGTGTGGAGCAGCCATGTTTGGGCATCCCCCAAAGGACGCGCGAGAATAATCGAATCAGCGAGGTCATGATGAAACGGCTCTTGTTTGCGGTGGTGGCGTGCATCATCACGGGTTTGCCTCTCCTCGGGGCACACTCCGAGGCGCCCGAATGGATGCACGCGCTGTCGAGCGTGCCCCTGCCCGCTCACGATGAAAAAACGACCGCGGTACTCCTGTATTCGGAGGAAAACCTCACGGTCCTCTCCGCGGACAAGTTCCGGACCACGGTCCGGGAGGCCTACAAGATTTTGCGGCCGGAGGGTCGCCATTACGGCACGCTGATTATTCCTTTTGATTCCACCAATGAAAAAATCTCCAGCATCCACGCGTGGTGCATCCCCAAGGAGGGGAAAGACTATGAGGTGAATGATAAGTCGGCGGCGGAGATGTCGCCGCTCAGCGGCGAGTCTTTGGTCACGGACGAGCGCGTGAAAGTTCTGGATATCCCCGCGCCCGACCCGGGGAATATCCTCGGATACGAATACGTCAGGGAATGGCATCCGCTGGTTTTGCAGGATGCCTGGGACTTCCAGGATGTCATTCCAGTCCGCGAAAGCCATTATTCCCTGACGCTTCCTCCCGGATGGGAATTCAAAGACGCGTGGGTAAACTATCCGGAAGTGAAACCTCGCGACGCTGGAAATGGTCTTTGGCAGTGGACCCTCGGGGATTTGAAAGCAATTCGAAGAGAACCGGAAATGCCACCCTGGCGGCGCGTCGCCGGGCAAATGGCGGTGACCCTCTTCCCTCCTGGAGGCGCCGCGGCGAACAGCCTTCCCTCCTGGCATGATGTGGGCGAGTGGGAAAACAGGCTGACGAGTGGCCGAACGGATGCTTCGCCGGAGATCAAACAGGAAGTCAGCGCACTTACAACTTCTGCGCCCACGGTCCTCGCCAAGATGCAGGCTCTGGCGGAATTCATACAGCAAAACATTCGCTACGTCGCCATCGAATTGGGCATAGGAGGGTGGCAACCCCACCCGGCCGCACAAATCTACAAGCACCGCTACGGGGACTGCAAAGACAAAGCCACGCTGATGAGGTCCATGCTGCGGGAAATTGGCGTGGAATCATTTTATGTGGACATCAACGTCTATCGGGGATCGGTTACACCCGAAACGCCGGCCAATGAGTTTGCCTTCAATCATGTGATTGTGGCGATCAAGCTGCCGGAGGGCCTGACGGACCCTTCACTGGTCGCCACCATGAAGCACCCCAAGCTGGGGACACTTCTGATCTTCGATCCCACAAGTGAAAAGACCCCCTTCGGGCAGATTCCCGGGCATCTTCAGGCCAATTATGGTTTATTGGTGGCTCCTTCCGGCGGTGAACTGGTGGTATTGCCGCGGCAACCATCCGCTATGAATGGCATTCGGCGAACCGGCAAACTGACCCTGACCATCTCCGGCGACCTTCAGGGAAGCGTGGAGGAAGTGCGCGTGGGTGACCGAGCCAGAAGGGAGCGGGAAATTTTTGCCGCGGCCCAAAAGGATACCGACCAGATCAAACCTGTGGAGAAACTGCTGGCCGATTCCCTAACGGGTTTTCGGATCGGCAAGGCCAGCGTAACCAATCCTTCCCAGACCAACAACCCTTTCATTTGGAACTACTCTTTCGCCGCCGAGAATTATGCCAAATTTGCGGGCAACCTGCTGCTGGTGCGCCCCCGTGTGCTGGGAATCCAGTCCAACAGCTTGCTGGAGACCACGGAGCCCCGCCGCTATCCCATCGAATTCGAGGGGCCAGTACAGGACATTGATAGCTTCGATATCACCCTGCCGCCGGGCTATGTGGTGGATGACCTGCCCCCGGCCACCGATGCGGAATATCCTTTTGCCAGCTATCACGCCAAAACGGAAGTTGTGGGAAATGTTCTGCGCTATCGCCGCACGTTTGAACTGAAGGAACTGAGTGTGCCCGTCAGTGAAACTCCGCAACTGCGAAAATTCTACCGCATCATCGCCTCCGACGAGAAGAACACCGCCGTCCTGAAGTATGCTCCTTAGCCGGGTGATCAATTGCCGCTAAGGGGATAACAGCCATACTTCTTCGCCGCTTCGTAGAAAGACAGAATGTTTCGGAGCGGCACCTCGCTTTGGATGTTGTGGGCGGGGGAAATAATCAGCCCGCCGCCTTTGCCTGCGGTTTGTATGCGCAACTTCACCTCGTTGGCCACATCCTCGGGTGTGCCAAAGGGCAAAACCTCCTGAATATCCACCGTCCCCCACAAAGTGAGCTTGTCTCCGTAATCCTTCTTGACCTTCGCGGGATCCATGGATTTTGGCTGTACAGGATTGAGGATATCCAGCCCCACTTCGATGAGATCGGGAATGATCGGGAAGATATTGCCGTCGGAGTGAAAAGCGATTTTCACATTGGGGTTGAGCGCCTTCCACTTGGCAAAAAGATACGCGTAGCGCGGCTTGAAGAACTCTCGAAAAAGCTGAGGCGAGATGATCATCCCCGTCTGCATGCCGAAATCGTCGCCGATCCAGATTATGTCCACACCCAGCCCGACCATGCGTGAACCCGCTTCGTCAATCCACTTCATCAGCCGGTCCAGATAGGCGTGCATGAAATCTTTATTGGATACCATGTCCGCCATAACCTGCTCCATGCCGCGCAAATACCAAGCCAGCTCAAAGAGCGTGCAGGCGCACCCGCCCATAATGCCGAACTCCTTCCCATATTCGGCAACAAGTCTGCAAGCTCCGGTGTACCGGTCCTCGCGGGTGAAGTCGGGCATGGTGAAATCCGCCGGGTCTACGATGTCAGCCAGAGGACGCCGCACCATCTCCGTGTAGGAACCGCTGTCGGCAAACTTGAACCACTTCCAGCCAATCCCCCATTCGTCCGTATACTCATCGGCAGGATCCGCATAGTAGCCTGTACACGGGCCCACCCAGGAGATCAGGAAGTCGTGATCCATCAGAATCGGCAGCGGACCACCCGCGGACTTGTAGGTTTCGGTCTGGTCGGATTCAACCCCCAGGTGGCGCAGCAGGGTCTTCTCCGCCTCCGGCGTGTACCACGCGCAGACCGGAACACGGTCCGGTTCCTCATGATTGATGGCAGTCAGCAACCGCTCCTTGTGGGTCATTGTTCCCTCCGGGAATCCGCAACCCCGCTGATCTGCCGGGGCGCGCGTGGCGAATCCTACTGCTCACGAAGCTTCAAAGCAACCCCTATTCCGGGGTAGGTGCCGTATGGTGCACGGCGAGTGTAAATCAAGTAGCCATTCATGATAGACTTCGCCTGTTTCAGGTGGCCGCGGGCCATCACACCGTACCGATGCAATATCAAAGGGAGACAAATCATGAAGAGAAGATTGATGTTCATTGGATCCGTTGCGTTGGTTTGCCTACTAACCATGGGGGCGAAAACGGCGCATGCCCAGGGAGGGTTCCAACCGGTAACCGGCGACGCCTTCAATCGCGCTGTGCCCACTGACTTTTACC
Organism: uncultured Acidobacteriota bacterium; assembly: GCA_964438685.1. Classification (GTDB taxonomy): domain Bacteria; phylum Acidobacteriota; class Terriglobia; order UBA7540; family UBA7540; genus Bog-366. Next base: position 727 of record CAYTMD010000065.1, on the reverse strand, counting down.
TGGAGGGAAATCACATCCCGGCGGAAAAGCGGAACGCCGCCATGTTAAAGAATGCCGCGGGAAAACGTGTGGTTCTGGCCCTCATCGACACCACGGGATACAGTTCGCAAATCAAGCAGAAATACATCGGCATGCTAATCACGGAAACAACGCTTTCCGTCTGTGGCAATACGATTGGCGTGGGCAGCTATGGATTTGGGCTTGATCGCCCCGCCGCCACCAGTAACGCCGACGCCCCGTTCAAGCTTTATAATCAGGCAGGCGACAAGGTGGGCGAGTGCGCCACCAAGAAAGACGACAGCGTTAAGCAACCTCGGCCGCTCGCAGTGACCACCGCCAAAGACGCTCCGGCAAAACTCTACCTCGGCAAGTACGTCATCGAAATCAAGTAACTATGGGTCCACAGATTACGCATATTCGAGGATGAAGGTGCAAACCACAAGGGACTGGGGAGGAGTGCCCAGTCCCTCGTGTGGCTGGCATTCCTGTACTGTCATTGTATGAAGACCAAACCGCTCGCGGTTCGCACATGCTCCTGGGGCTTGGGCGTTTCTTCTGCCTTTCTAATCTGCGCAATCTGCGTAATCTGCGGATTATCCGCAACCCCTCCACGCGCTTACGACCTGGTTATCACCAACGGGCTCATTGTAGATGGGACCGGGCACCCCGGCTTCCAGGCAGACCTCGGCATTCGCGATGGCCGCATCGAGGACATCGGCAAACTTTC
>CAYTMD010000064.1:0-18683 GCA_964438685.1 uncultured Acidobacteriota bacterium | reverse complement strand
CCTGAATAATCTCCTCACCAATACGCTGCGCCATCCCAACCTGGGCGCAGTGGTATATGTTGACTTGGGCTGCGGGAAAACGTGCGTAGAATGCTCGGCACCGCTGTTCCAGAATACCGTAAATGACTACAACCGCCGCGTTGTGAATCTGACCGTCCAACAGTTGGGCGGCAGCGAGAAAACCGTGGAACGCGGTCTGGAAGTAACGGAAAACCTGCTGCATTACGCCAACCAGTTTCAGCGCCAGCCGGTTCCCATTTCCAAACTCATCGTTGGAACTGAATGCGGTGGCTCCGATCGCTGGTCGGGCGTTACAGCCAATCCGGCCGTGGGAGTGGCTGCTGATCTATTCGTTAAGGCCGGAGCTGCGGTCTTTCTTCCGGAGATCCCGGAACTGCAGGGCGCCGCCATGATTGACCTTGTCCAGCGCGCGCGCACGAAGAAAGTCGGCCACAAATTAACGGACGCACTCAAACGCTATGAAGCCTACGTGCGGAAATTCGGCGATTACTTTGCCGATAATCCTTCCCCCGGAAACATCAAAGGCGGGCTTTACAACATTTACCTCAAGTCCAGCGGAGTGAAAGCCAAGGGCGGAACATCAATCGTGGAAGATCTGATCGAATATGGCGAATGGCTGGGCGATCGCAAGGGCCTCTATGTGCTTTATACCCCCGGTTACGATCACCTTTGCACCCCGGCCCTTTTCCTCAGTGGTGCACAGGTTGCTCTATTCACCACTGGACGAGGCACTGGCATCGGCTGTGCGCTGGGCCCGGTGATGAAAATCGGCACCAACCCGCAACTTGCCCGCAGCTACGCCGATCTTGATATCAACGCGGGCACGATTCTGGAGCGCGTCGAGACGATTGAAGCGGTTGGTCGCCGGATTTTTCAGGAAACACTGGACGTGGCTTCCGGCCGCAAGCTTACCCGTACCGAGCAGATTGGCTTTCACAACGAATTCAAGATTTGGGAATCCCTCTGGCCAGCGCTGTGACGGTTGCGACGTAACAGCATACCCCGCCCCTTGCAGCATAAAGCCGCCCGTACAGTACAGGATGGCAGCGCACCTCGAATCGCGGGCGAGCGGTACGTTCAAGGGTGTATAATAGTCACATGAAGTTACTACTGCTTTACGCCGGGTTCATGTTCCTGTGGTTCTTCGTCCTTCCTCGCATCCCCGGGGTGTCGCGCTTCACCTGATCGTCCCGGACCAATTCCCCGTCGGGGAAAGATAAACCATCAAGCTGCGAGATCAAGCCCAAAGAGTAATCATTGCTGCCCGTCCGCGTGAATCATGCCCGTGCTGCAGATCATGACGGTATCAACGCAGAATCAATGGCCACTTCCACCCAAACAATTTTCCCCTCGGCCTGCGGCAATACCTCGATAAGGTTATAACCACGATTCATCGCGCTCGCGGGTATCCGGAATTCAAACATTGGATCATCAGGCCGGCAGTACTCCGGGTTGACCATGCCGGAGAAATGGCAGAGCTCGCCGTTCATCCGCACTTCCCAATCCTTTGCGTCCACACCGCCCTGGATGCCGAGGCGTGCCACAGCGGGACCGGAAGCGGGCTTGGGACCTGTTGGAACGCGGAAAGCATTCCATTCCTTGGGAACACAGTTAACGGGCAGTTGTTGCAGGTGCGGCTCACCGGGAGCCCAAGTATCCGCGTAGGTGGTCATGTGACGGCGCGCCTTGCCGGCAAGTGTCTCCACGCTCCCGGCTTCGCGCAGAAGACCGGCATAGTCCTCAAAGCCTTGCATGATTCCGCCATATCCCATGTAGTTGAACAGATAGATGCGGTCGGCGCCACGGTCCAGCAGCGTTGCAGCAGCGCCCCTCACGGTCTCGTGCGAGTTCGTCTGGATCTTGAAGTCATGGTAGGGCCGCGCCAATACTTCCAATCCCGCCGCCAGTTTTACGTTGGTCCCGCGCAGAAGGTCCTTCCATAATTCCACCGGCATGTCGGTCTCGATGCTGGCCCAGAACGGTGTGATGACAAGCATATCCACCAGACCCCGCTGCGCCCAGGTGGAAGCGTCCATTCCCAAACCCACGGCAGTCTGTGGGCGCGATGGAACCCGCGCGCTCAAGCGAATCCGGTGGCCGCGTTTTTTCTGCCATCCGTTCAAGAGATCGCGCACTTCCGCGGTAAATTCCGTCAGCAGCCCCACGCCTTCAGCCTCGTGTCCAGGGCGAAAGTGAAAGCCGAATCGCATCCAGTCAAGCTCCAATCCGTCGAAGTCGTATCGTTCTGCGAGTTCGCGAACCAGGGCCATGGCGTGTTCCCTGACCTCCGGGTGACCATAATCCAGAGCGCGGTCGGGCCAGCTCGAAAAACGATAGTTGACACGGCGAAATTGCGGGTTTTGCCGCCACAAATCACTGTGAAAGTAATGGTGCTCGTCGTCAACACAGTGAATATCGTTCATACGCATGGAAATCCAAGGGGAGATGCCCCACTTGCGGGACCGGTTGATCCAACGCTTGTAGACGTCAATCCCGTCATGGTCAAGCTTCCACGCGTTGTGAGTAAACTGCCACGAGTCTGGCCGTTCCTCCGGCTTGAGGCTGGCAAAAAGCGGTTGGTCCGGGCCAGCCTGCGGGTCGAGCCCTTTCCAAATGGGATTCCACACCTTGCTGCTGTAGTTCGTCCGCATAGCGTTGGGGCAGAGCATTAATTCACGTACTTGCGTGTGTGCGTACTGGTCCACCCAGGCATCAATTGCTTCCAGCCCAAAGCCATGCTTTTCAAAATCAAGAAAAAAGTGGCTATTATCTTCATTCACACAAAGGCCATGGTCACGTGCAAGCGGCTTCCCACTGCCGACCTTTCCCATACCCTCCTGACCCGCAACAGCCGCGCGCGAAGCCATCATCGCCGGGCCTCCAGCAGTTAACAACGTGAGTAGTTCCCTACGGCCTAATTGAAAAGTCATTATTTGCGTTCCTCTTTCCTTAGTATTATTCAGCGCGGATTTCCAATTCCCGGAGCTTTTCCTGGAGGCTCTGACGATGCAGGCCGATGGCCGCTGCTGTCTTCGTAATGTTTCCACCGTGCTCGCGAAGCTTGCCTTTGATATAGGCGATTTCAAATTGCCGTCGTGCCTCGCGATAATCATCGGTCGCAAGGAAGCCCACGTCCCCGGAAGCGACCTCCCGCCCTCCACCGGGCCGCAAGAAATCAGTGGAGAAATCCTCCGGCACCAAGGTATCACCACGGCTCATTACGATAGCGCTTTCCAGCACATTCTTGAGCTCGCGGACGTTTCCTTTCCAATCCGCCTGCTGCAGAAGCTCCATGGCTTGTTTGGAAATCACGGCCGTGGGCCTGCCGTGTTTTTCTCCCAGCATTCGGCAGAATTCCCCAACCAGCAGCGGCAGGTCTTCCCGGTGTTCTCGCAGCGCAGGCGCCCGCAACAGGACGACCCGCAAGCGGTAATAGAGATCCTCACGAAAGGTCTGTTTGGTGATCTCGGCAGCCAGATCTTTGTTGGTGGCGCTCACGATGCGCACATCCACTTCCTGCGAAGTCGTTCCCCCCAGTCTCTCAACCCGGCGCGTTTCCAACACCCGCAAAAGCTTGGACTGGGTGGAGAGAGACATGTCGCCCACTTCGTCAAGAAAAAGCACGCCGCCGTGCGCCAACTCGAACTTGCCGCGCTTCATTGCCGTGGCGCCGGTGAATGCTCCCTTTTCGTATCCGAAGAGTTCGCTTTCAATCAGGTGCTCGGGAAGCGCTGCACAATTGAGCGCCACAAACGGGCCTTTGCCGCGATTGCTGCGCCGGTGGATTTCCGTGGCAATCAGGTCCTTGCCCGTCCCACTCTCGCCCTGAATCAGTACGGTCACCTCCGCCTGCGCGATGCGGTCAGCCAAATCGAAAAGCTCACGCATGATCTTGCTGGACCCGATCATGGCTCCGAACTGTCCCTCAGAAACCAGTTGGCGCTTCAGGCGGACGTTCTCCGCCGCCATGGCCATGTGCTCGAACGCGCGCTCCACCACAAGGCGAAGTTCATCCACCTCAAAAGGCTTGGACAGGTAGTCATAGGCGCCACTCTTCATCGCCTCGACGGCTATCTTTTCCGATCCGTAGGCCGTGTTCATGATGACAGCAGGACTATGTGGAAGGGACTTCAGCTCACGCAGAAAATCCAGACCATTCTCCTCGGGCATTTCGATGTCAAGTAATAGGAGGTGCGGATTTTCCCGCGCCATCACCTGGCGGGCGGCGGAGACGCTTTCGGCCTCCAGGACGCGATACTGGCCGTCCAAGGCGCGCCGCATGCCGTAGCGGGCGGTGCTGTCGTCATCGACAATCAGAAGGGTTGGAGATGCTTGTTTCGGAGTTAATGACTTTAATTGGCTCATGTTCCTCGTACTTGCGACGGCCGATCAGCGCTCTGCAATTCGCGGCTCGGGGCTAATGTTTCGGGCGGGGCCCGCATCGCTAGCCCCGCGCTCCAAGTCACTCGGCGATTTGGCCACGCGAAAGTGTACAACAAATCGCGTGCCAGGGTGAGCAGAGGTTGTGCTGCCCGCACCGACGGGACTTTCGCATCCTATTGACCCGCCAATTTCATCGACGCGACGCTTCACGATGGCGAGACCCAATCCGGTCCCTCCCGCCCTGGTGGTGAAGAATGGCTGGAAGATTTTATCCAACTTATCTTTAGGGATACCGCACCCATGATCCTCCACCGAGAGTTCCGCATACCCTTCCCCGCGTTGCTGACACATAACGCGAATCCGAATCACGCCACCCTGTCCGCTGGCCTCCATGGCGTTGACGAGAAGGTTCGAAACAATGTCACTTGCAGCTTCCCCGCCGCCTTCAACCAGGCACGGGCCGGCGTCGACCACATCAAGGGCAATGCCGCGCCGATCCGCATCCATTCGCGAGATGGCGGTAACCGTGCCGACGATGGCCGCTAAATCGGCTGGGCGGTCCGTATCCCGAGCGGGCTTGGCATAGCGCAGTACCTGCGAGATGTTCCGGTTCAAACGATCAATCTCATTAACCAGCATCCCGCAATCACGCCGGGCATTCTCCGGAAGCCCTTTGTCCTCTTCCATAAGCTGCACAATGGTCTTCATGCCGCTCAGCGGATTCTTAACATTGTGCGCAATGCGCGCCGCCATCTCGCCGAGGAAAGCCATCTTCTCCTTTGCGGCCAGCTCACGCTCCAATTGGATCTTGTCGGCGATGAGCCGGCAAAGTTCCAGCGCCGCAGCAAGGCGATCCGCGAGCATTTCCAGGGCGGCAGCCTGCTCCCCGGATACAGCGCCGGTGGCGGGTACGACCTCCAAATAGGAAATGGTTGCGCCGCCACGAGAGATGGGCACAAGGTGAGCCTTCGACGGAACCCCCTGAGCCGAATTGGCATTGGGAATCAGGCCGTGCAGCAACCTTACCCGCTCCAGACCTAGCTCCTGGGGCACTCGTTCTTCCACCAGAGATTGCAGCGATGCCACATCCCCCGTCCGTTTGGCATGTTCCTCAATTTCCAATGCCAGTTTCTGGACCTTCTCAAATTCAGAAACGAATTGCCGATGTAAGGCTCGACTGACCAAGCGCTTCAGCGGCTCCACCAGCACAACAAGAACAAAGATCATCACTCCTTCGGTAACCGCTACAGGCAGGATATCGTGCACTTCCAACCAGCCACTCAGCCGACGCATGAAATTCAGGTAGATCAGAAATCCAAAAATTGCCGCCACCGAATACACCACATTCCGCTGGACGCGCAGGTCCAGGAAGTTGTAGTGAAAAATGGAATAACCCAGCAGCGCGCTGGGGAGTAGACCCAGCAGCATCAAACCGGTGACGAAATACCCTCCTAAACCACCTACGGGCGGCAACGCGTGCGGCAAATAAGCAATTGCCCAACCGAGTGCCAGCAACCCTTGGAGTCCGGCCAGGTAACCATGGAATCTCGCCAGCGTGGGGGCGGCGGCGCGCCGATGGAGACTTAGATGCACGTTGATGCCAACGGCGAAAATCAGCGCGCCGACGGCCCAAAGAACCAGCAATCGATCCGGCAGGCCGAGCGCCACCAACGGCTCCAGACCGAGGCGACCCAATATCCTTCCCACCAGCCACGGGCAGGAAATTACAGGAAGATAGAAACACCCCACCACCAACCGCTGCCAAAACCGGCTGGGAACTATGCCCGCAAAATACTCTGTTTGTACGTGGACCAGCAGGGGCACCGCCGCAATGAACCCCAGCATGGAGACAGTTCGGGAAAAACCGGAGAGAACCGCCGGGCCGGCCCCGTAGTAAAGACTGATGTTGAGGGCCAAAAGATTGCCTGAATACCACATGAACAGTCCCGACATCAGGGCAAACAGCAGCCATTCCAACCGTCGTAAGCGGCGGTTTCCCAGGATCAGGACCATCATAAAGAGATGGATCAGCGTCCCGAAGGTGTAAACAACAAGCTTGGCGGCAACAAGCGGTGTAAGTTCGTAGGCAACGTCCACGCAAGACTCTCAGACCGGGGTGGTGGCCCAACACACAAGGCACGAAGGTGAAATTCGGAACTCATTGTAAGCCAGCCCAGCGGCGCAAGCAAACAGCCGGACGGTGCAAGGACCAGGCAAAAGGAATAATCGCCATAAAGTGTTAAATGTCTGAAGTGTCGAGTCTCCCGGCTAGAGAAATTAGCCGCGCACGAGAAAGATCGACCATCTATTTCTATGGTTCACAATGGTTTATGGGTTTCTTTGACCATTTGTGTGACGCTTTCATGACAAGCCAATTGCACGAATCGGACTCTTGTGAGATCATGTTTATGAGTAGTTCACGCAGGCAGGCCATCCCGTCTACCCAGAAAATATGGATAGTAAATCGACAGAACAACCAGCACCTCATCCCAGTACAACCGCACTCCCTCGCGTCATGGTGGCAACGACCGCCATGCTCACCTTTATTACTTTCTGGCGAGCAGCGGCCATCGTTTTAAATGATCTCGCTTCCTCCGCCTATTACGCGGGTGGTATCGCGGAGCAGGCTGTGGGCAAATCCGCCCCCTGGTTCATTCTGGCCGTCATGTTGTTTTCCTATGCCGTCCGCGCGATCTACGTGGAAAGCTGCAGCATGTTTGTGCGGGGCGGTGTCTATCGAGTCGTTAAAGAAGCCATGGGCGGAACGCTCGCCAAGTTTTCCGTATCTGCCCTGATGTTCGATTATATTCTGACGGGCCCCATCAGTGGTGTATCCGCCGGCCAATACCTGGTGGGTTTCCTGAACGAAGTTCTGGCGAACCTGCACATCGCGGTTGTTCTGCCGGTAAACGGAACGGCCGCTGCCTTTGCCATAATGGTCACGCTCTATTTCTGGTGGGAAAACATCAAGGGAATCCCGGAATCAAGCGAGAAGGCGCTACGCATTATGCAGTTTACCACCGTCATGGTGGTGCTCCTGATCGGCTGGTGTTCCTACACTCTTTGGATACGAGGTGCCCACCTCCCCCCCCCACCCACGCTGGCGCACCTGCATTTTGCCCCCGACGCACTCGGGTGGTTACGCACCAGCCAACTACCCCACACCATCGGCCTTCTGGGGATCTTTATTGGCCTTGGCCACTCCATCCTGGCCATGAGCGGCGAGGAATCACTGGCCCAGGTCTATCGCGAAATTGAGCATCCCAAGCTGCCCAACTTGAAGAAGGCAGGCTTGGTTATCTTCATCTATAGCATGCTCTTTACCTCCCTGGTCTCCTTCTTCGCGGTGATGATCATTCCGGATGGCGTGCGTAAGAACTATTTCGAGAACCTTATTGGCGGACTGGCGATGAACGTGGCGGGGCCCTTAATGCTTCGCCTGGTGTTCCACGGATTTGTTGTCTTGGTGGGGACCTTGATTCTCGCCGGCGCTGTGAACACCGCCATCGTTGGTTCAAATGGCGTTCTGAATCGCGTTTCGGAAGATGGCGTTCTTTCCGACTGGTTCCGTCGCCCACATCCCCGTTTCGGCACTTCCTATCGCATCATCGATATGGTGGTCGGCCTCCAAATCCTGACGATTTTACTGAGCCGGGGCAATGTCATTCTCTTGGGCGAAGCTTATGCATTTGGCGTTATTTGGAGCTTCGTCATGAAGGGCTTGGCAGTACTCGTGTTGCGGTTTAAGGACCGTACCGCGCGGGAATACCGGGTCCCCATGAATTTTCATATCGCGGGACGGGAAATTCCGGTTGGACTTGGCCTCATTACCCTGGTGCTTTTCGGCGTTGCGGTAGTCAATCTCCTAACCAAGCAGATTGCCACGGTCTCCGGGGTCGCATTCACGATCGTCCTCTTTGCCGTTTTCACAATTTCCGAAAAAATAACCCGCTCACGCCAGGGCGTTCACCAGGAGCTTGACCAGTTTCATCTGGTCCCGGGGGAAGACCTTACCCCCAAGGCTGTGGGCGTCCGGCCGGGCAATATCCTGGTATTAGTGCGCGATTACCATACGCTTTACCACCTCGCAACTGCACTCCGGCGCGTTAACACCGCCCGGCAGGATGTAGCGGTACTTCACATCCGCATTCTGCAACGCGCTGCCTCAGGCGCAAGTGACCTGGTGCCGGAACAACTCTTTAGTGGAAGGGAACAACTTCTCTTCACGCGCGCGCTGGCCATCGCCGAACACGAGGGCAAGAGCATTCATTTGTCGGTAGCCGCCGCCAGCGAAATATGGGAAGGCATCCAGCGTTCCGCACAATCCCTGCAATCTTCCACCATAGTCCTGGGATCCTCCGCAATCATGCCCGTGGCCGAGGAGGCGCGTAATGCCGGGCTCGCATGGGAAAAACTCCCTGAACCCAAGCCCCATCTGACCCTCGAAATTTTTACCCCTGATGGACAGGAAGAGATCTTCTACCTTGGCCCACATGCTCCCCACCTGACGCCCAATGAAATCGATCTTCTGCACAGCCTCTGGTTGAGGTTCAGTGCCGAACTCGCTCCGAATGAAGTTCATCACCACGATATCATCCATTTCGCATTGAATGAACTGCGCGACGAACTGGCGAACGGACGCGAGAGTGAGATAGTCGAAAGATTGCGCACTCACATTGCGCAGATCAATGCTCGCCGCTGCACTCATCCGTAAAACGGCTCTGAATCTGTTATGCGGAGCTTACGCCTGGCGTTCTTCCTTGGGCCGGAAGACTTGCGTCAAGATCACACCTGCTGATACCAGAAGTATCCCCACCAACATGGTGAGATTAAGGAACTCATGCAAAAAGAAGTGTGCGAACAATGTCGCTACAAGCGGTTGAATTGAGGAAATAGCATACACCCGCGCCACCGCCATCAGCCGGAGCGCGGTAAACATACAATAGATCGCGAGGACTCCGGAAAGCACCCCGCTCATCAGCAGCGCCTCCAAACCTCTCCACGCTGCCCTGTGGAGAACCAGTCCAGGGACCACCAGTAACAGTCCCCCCAGACCCACCACCACGCTGGTGGCGAACTGGACGAAGATCGCCGTCGACTGGTGCGCCCCGCGAAGCTGTCCGTCACGCCAAAGCACGCCGGAAACCCCATAAGCCAGCGCCGTGCTGAACGCCAGGGGAATTGCCCAGTACCATCGAGGAGAGATGGGCTGGCCTCCCAACGTCCCCAGAGAAAGCGCCACCAGCCCCGCGCAGATGAAGCCAACCCCCAGAAGGGCGTGCCGGTGGATCCGCTCGTGGAGAAACACCCAGGCAATCAGCGTTCCCCAGATCACATAGGTTTCCTGCACTGGAATCGTGATGATTACGCCACCGAGGCGTATGGCGAAATAATAAAGGAAAAGGCCCAGCGTGGATATTACTCCCGCCGCCACAAAAGCCAAAATGGCCCGGTGGCCGATGTAGCGCGGTGAACTTGGCCGCATTTGATCCAGCGTGCCGTGCTTCCAAACCAGGAAAATACCCAGGAGTAAACTCGGAAGGCCGCGCAGCACGGGTCCAATGAGTGGATCAGCAGTTTCCACCGCAACCCGGTCAAAAATGCTGGCGGAAGCGTATCCCAGCACGGTGCCCAGTGCCCAAGGCTCCCCGCGGCGGCGAATTTGAGGCGATGATGAAGTTTCCATGATCTCCGAATGTTTGCTCGATGTGATCAAACCAAGTGGCTCTGAGATTATATCGGGTTGACGACTTTGGGCAAAATTAATCGCAGCCTTGAGGAAACTTCGACGAGGTGATAAATTTAGTGATGTAAGTTAATGACCTTCGGGGCAGGGTGAGGAATTGCAGCCAGAAGCATCGGCCGCGAGTCCAATTCCCGATCGGCGGTATAGCCCGCGAGGGGCGGAAAAGCAGTGACAAGTAAAGAGTGACGGGTGATGAGCAAGAGTCCCCAGGCCAATAGGGTTCTTGCTCGTCACTTTTCACTCGTCACTCTTCACTACCTTCCCCCCAGGATCCGGTGAAACTCCGGAGCCGACGGTAAAGTCCGGATGAAAGAAGGTTAGGGCCGGTCTACGCTTACCGGACAATGCTGCCCTCGTGACGAGCGAGGGGAGCGGTCCGTAGGTGTATCCCTTCATCCCGGTCTCCTCCTCCCTGCCCCGCCATGAGGAAATCCCTTTGGGACCCACAACTGATCGATTTCGTATTTTGTCCACTTCAATTGCATGCGCAGTCTTTTTCCTTTTGCTGGTTGCGGTTGTAATTCCGCGTGCGATTCATGCCCAGAGTTGGAACAGTCACCTCGAAGGACTGATTACTGACCCCAGCGGAGCCGTGATACCACAAGCACAAATTACCCTGAAAAATAACGCCTCGGGCCAAGTCCGCCGCACGCAGACCGACCAGCGGGGCTTTTACACCCTCCCCCTTATGCCTGTGGGTACGTACGATTTGACCGTAGTTGCCCCCGGCTTTGCCACACGCGTCCTGCGTGGCCTGACACTGCAAGTCGGGCAGGTCGAGCGCATGGACCTCACCTTGCAACTCGCTCGCGGTCAAGCCGTGATGAATGTTGACGCCCGACCGCCGCTGGTGGAAACTGCGTCGCCAGCCCTCGGTGATGAAATATCGAACCAGCACGTCACTTCCCTGCCCTTAAATGGCCGCCAATTCTCCCAGCTCGCGCTGCTGGCGGCGGGCGCCGTCCCGCCCTATCCTAATGGCTCCAGCCAACAGTTCAACACCGCTGCACTCGGCCTCGGCTTTTCGGTGAATGGACAACGTGCGGAACGCAACAATTTCTCCCTTGATGGCGTCACGCTGATGGAGCCCTTTGCCTATAGCCTGACCGTAAATCCTTCGGTCGACGCCATCCGCGAGTTTCGCGTGGTGGAGGATTCCTATTCCGCCGAGCAGGGCTTGACCTCGGGGGCGCAGGTCAATATTGCCTCGCGATCCGGGGGCAATCGATTGTCTGGCACAGCATATGAGTTTGTGCGCAACAGCGCGTTCGATGCCAAAAATTTCTTTGACTCTCCCGGCCGGAACATCCCGCCCTACCGCCAGAATCAGTTTGGGGTGAGCCTGGGCGGTCCTGTGCGGCGCGACCACACATTTTTCTTCGCGAATTACGAGGGCCTTCGTATTGCGCAGAGTCTGACCAACACTACTTTGTTGCCGACCGCTGCCCTGCGACAGGGCGATTTCAGTGGCGCCAATCCCCTCACCGGCCAACCCTTCCCGGCAATTCTCAACCCGGCCACCGGCCAGCAGTTTTCCGGGAACCAGATTCCCGCGTCGGCCGTCGATCCCCTTTCCCGCGCCGTACTGGCACGTGAGCCGCTGCCCAACCTGGCCAGCGCCGGCGCAGGTCAAAACAATAATCTCAATATTGGATTGCGCCCCGTAGTCATGGACCAGTTTCTGGCGCGTCTCGACCATCAACTGAGCCCGCGGCATCAGCTCTTTGGCCGCTTTCTGCTTTTCAATAGCGCACAGGGTTTTCCTTTTGTGCCCGACAGCTTCGCTCAGAACCCTTCCGCGCCGCCAGGATTTGGCACCAACAAAAACGATACGGGAAGGAACCTCGCACTTGGGCTGACTTCGGTCTTTCGTCCCACCCTCGTAAACGACGCTCGCTTCGGGTACGCATATTACCTCGGCACCAAGGAGGCCCAGAACATCCACAGCGGCTTTCTGGAATCCCTGGGAATCAGCCGGGCACCTGGCACTACGAATGACGGAATCCCTGCCATCAACGTGCCAGGGTATGCCGACCTCGGCGACAGCGACATCTTCCAGCCCCAGCTTCGCAAGAACCATACCTTCCAATTCACCGACAATCTGGTTTGGGTAAAGGGAAGGCACACCTGGAAGGCTGGCGCCGACCTTCGCCGCTACCGCTTGTTTTACCTCGTGGAGGATTTTGGCCAGGGGCTATTCTCCTTTAGCGATGGGTTGGGGTCAGTTTCAGGTACGGCAATCTCCGACTTCCTCTTGGGACGCCCATTCCTTTCGTATGCGCAAGCTGGTAATTCCGGCGGCAATGACCGCCTGGACTACTTCGGGGCGTACATCGCGGATGAATACCACGCCACCCGCCGTTTGACGCTGAGCTACGGGCTCCGTGAGGAGTTCTACTCTCCGGCGGTCAATGCGGACGGGCGAGCGTCCATTCTGGATCCTACGGACGCCGCACGCTTCATCGTTCGCAACGATCACGGCCAAGCCCAGGCCCTCATATCCAATCCTCTCGCCGTGAGCCTGCAGCAACAATACGGCTTGCAGTATGAGACCTCGCAACAGGCAGCGCTGCCTGCTTCATTAATTCGGCCTGATTGGTCAGGCTGGGCGCCGCGAATGGGATTTGCCTATGACCTCTCTGGAACAAGCAAGCGCGCCCTACGCGGCGGCCTGGGAATCTTCAATTCCCTTGGTGAACTGGATTACACTGCGGAGACGCGGCTAAGCGCTCCCCTGACGGAGTTTCTCTTTGGGCTCGACCTGTGCCGATTCTACGGGCCGGGGGCCTGCGGACAATCGTATGCGCCGGCCACCCTGAGCTACGGTCTTGCTTATCAGCTTGGCAATTCATCTCCCGTGGCCATTTCATCTCCCCCTAATATCCGCAACGGATATGTGTACGAGTGGAGTCTTTCCTATGAACAGGAATTGACGCCCAACACGGTCCTCTCCCTGAGCTATACGGGCTCCGACGGCCACAAGTTGCCGCGACGAAGCCTCCAGAATCAAGGTCTCCCGAACCTGCCCGGGGAGCGGCGCGGCACCCACCCCCAACCCGGTTCCAACCAGTATGTGCGGGCAACCGACGTCAATACCAATTACAACGCACTGGTAGCGCGCCTGGAGCGGCGGCTTTCGGGGGGGCTCACCTTCGCTGCTGGATATACTTATGGCAAGTCACTCGACACCGCATCTGGCCTGAACGGCACAAACCAGGCACAGGACGACTACAATCTGCGCGCCGAGTATGGGCTTTCTGACTTTGATATGCGCCAACGCGTGACGGTATCGGGCCTTTGGCAGTTACCTTTCGGCGCCCGCGCACGATGGGCAAAGGAAGGCGTGTCTCGCCGTATCCTGGGTGAGTGGCAACTCGCGAATATCTTCACGCTTCAAACCGGGCAGCCGCTTACTGCGGTACTCGACACCGCTTTAAGTGGAACGCAATCGAATGGAACCGATCGCCCTGATCTGGTCGGCGACCGCAACCTGCCCGGCGGCCAGCGCGGCGTAAGCCGTTGGTTTAATACCAGCGCTTTCGTCACACCGCCGATCTTCGATGATGCACAGGGCACCTACAGCATCCCCGGCAATGAAGGCCGCAATGTCATTACCGGGCCCGGCCTGGGAACCTGGGATTCAAGCCTGGAACGCCACTTCCGCCTCAGCGAGCACGTAAACACGGTCTTCCGCGCGGACTTCTTCAATCTCACCAATCATCCGAATTTCGACAGGCCAGGCTTGATATACGGCACTTCAAATTTTGGAATGATCAGCTCCGCGGAAAATTCGCGGCAGATACAATTCTCTTTACGATTGAATTGGTGATGCCCCCGGCTTTATTCACATGGATGGGCGGGATAGACATGACATAAAGGCCAAACAGAACAGGCTAAATATCCTGTCCATCCTGTTCATCATGTTCAGTCTCTCCTTGCTAGTCTTCCAACGTGGAAAGATCGCCCGTCGGCAATCCCAGCTCCCATGCCTTCAGGACCCGGCGCATAATTTTCCCGCTGCGCGTTTTGGGGAGCTTCTCACGGAATTCAATCTCACGCGGGGCGGCGTGCGCGGCCAATTTTTGCCGTACAAACTTTTGAATTTCGTCCTTCAGTTCGTCGCTGGGCACATACCCTTCGCGCAATGATATGAACGCCTTGATGATATGTCCGCGCATGGCATCGGGTTTTCCAATCACGCCTGCCTCCGCCACTGCCGGATGTTCCACCAAGCAGCTTTCGACCTCAAACGGCCCCACGTTCTCCCCCGCCGTGATGATCAGGTCGTCCACGCGCCCCTGGAACCAGAAGTAACCGTCAGGGTCCTTATAGGCGCTATCCCCCGTGACGTACCAGCCGGGAATGCGAAAGTAGCTCTCATAGCGCTCCGGCTGTTTCCAAATCGTTTTCATCATGCCGGGCCACCCGGGCTTTACCACCAGGTTGCCAAGCGTGTTAGGCGGCAATTCCTTTCCGTTGTCATCCACAATGGCTGCGTACACGCCGGGGATGGGCCGCCCCATTGACCCCGGCCGGATGGTCATTCCGGGATAATTCGAAACGAGGATATGGCCCGTCTCGGTCATCCACCAATTGTCATGGATTCTCCTGCCGTAGGTCTTCCAACCCCACCAAACAACCTCGGGGTTCAGCGGTTCACCCACGCTCAGCACGTGCCGGAGGCTGGAAAGATCAAACCGCTGCACAACGTCCTCACCCGCGGCCATCAGCATACGGAAGGCCGTGGGAGCGCTGTACCAGATGTTGATGCGAAAGCGTTGGATGGTTTCATACCAATCTGCGGCATTAAATCTACCACCCCGAATCAGATTGGTGGTGCCGTTGAGCCACGGGGCGAAAATCCCATACGACGTTCCCGTTACCCAACCAGGATCGGCGGTACACCAGTAGATATCGTCTTCCCGCATGTCGAGAACCCATCGACCGGTCATCATTTGCCCCAGCATCGCCTTTTGCACGTGCAGCACGCCCTTGGGCTTTCCTGTTGAACCTGAGGTGTAGTGCATGATGAGCGGATCTTCCAGCGTCAGCCACTCGATTTCCGTTTTGTCGTCAGCCTTATTCATCAGGCTTTCATAACTCTTCTGCCCTTCCCCCAACTCGCTCGCCGTGGCGCCCACCAGGATTATGTGCTTAAGGGCCGGCAGATCATATTGCGGCACGCGCTCCACCAGCGCCGGCGATGTCACCAGAGCCACTGCTTCCGCATTGGCCATGCGGTCGCGAACGGCATCCTCCATAAAAGCTTCAAAGAGCGGGCTGGGAATGGCCCCGATTTTCAGAATGCCGAGGATCGCGATGTAAAGCTCCGGCCGGCGTCCCAAAAATACGAATACGCGGTCACCCTTCCCCACACCCAATTTGCGCAGGACATTGGCAAACCGGTTTGACTGCAGCGACATGTCTTCAAAGGTGAAGCGCTCGGTGTGCTCTTTGTCGGTGTAAATCAGCGCCAATTTGTTGCGCCGACCGCGCGTAAGGTGACGGTCAATCGCCTCGTGCGCCATGTTCACCTTGCCGGTCTTCGACCAGTCAAACTCCTTGTGCGCATCTTCCCAGCGAAACGACGCATAGCTCGACTCATAATCCTTCAGGTGATACGGATGGGGATCGTCGAATGGGCGCAAAACATTATTCGAGTCCGACGGAGTATTCGTGGACATGAAAGAACCTCGATTGGGAATTTAGCCCTGCCTAAAACCAAGTGACCAGTGACAAGTGGCAAGTGACCAGCCTGCTGATAAAACGTGTTCGGGCGCTTCCCTCGTCACTTTTCACTTGTCACTGCATTTCCGTACGCTTCGTCCAGCAATTCGATTACGTGCAGCACGCGCCGTTGCTTGCCCTCGCGTTTCACCCCGGCGCGAAGTTGTAACATGCAACCGGGATTGGCGGTCAGGACCAACTCCGCCCGGGTCTCGCCAATGCGGCGCATTTTATTCTCAAGCAACCGGTCTGACATCTCGTTGTGAATAACGTTGTAAACGCCCGCGCTCCCACAACAGATTTCCGCTTCCTTCAATTCTATGAGTTCCAAGCCCGGTATGGCTGCCAGCAGTTTACGTGGCGCGCTTCGAATGCGCTGCGCATGTCCCAGATGGCAAGGATCCTGATAAGTAGCCCGCATTTTCATTATTCCCAGTTCCTTGTTTATGTCAATCCCCGCCAGAAATTCTGTGACATCGCGCAATTTCGCTACAAACTGTTTTGCGGGCTCGTAAAACTCCTTGTCCTCTTCCTCAAAAAGGAGCGGATACTCCTTGAGAACAGAACCGCAACCGGCAGCATTGGAAATGACGGCGTCATATCCCCCCGCCAGGAATGCCGTGATATTACGCTTGGCCATGTCCCTCGCGATGCTCCGCATGCCGGCGTGAACGTGCAGCGCGCCGCAGCACCCCTGGTCCTTGGGGATCACCACCTCGCATCCATTCTTTACCAACACTCGAATCGTCGCGTCATTCAGCCGGGCAAAGCAGAGGTTGGCAATACACCCGGCGAGCAACGCCACGCGGTAACGCTGCTTACCTTCCGCTGGAACTGTCGTCCCCAGTCGATCGTAGAAGAACGGCTTTTCCATCCACGGAGCGAGTTGCGCCACCTGCTCGAGCCGGCCAGGAAACAACTTCAGCACTCGCGATGCAAGTACCAGCTTCTCCAGCCCGGAGCGCTGGTACAGCCGCAATAGTTTACCCAGAAATTGCAGACGCCCGGGGTATGGCAGGACCTCATAGTAAAAGAGTTTGCGCGCCAAGGTTGTGAGGGGAGCCCGATGATAGTGCTGTTCGATTTGCCCGCGGGCAACTTCCACAAGCTTCCCATATTCGACACCCGATGGGCACGCGGTTTCGCAGGAGCGGCAATCAAGACAAAGTTCGATGTGATGAACAAAACTCTTGCCGATCTCCAGCCGCCCCTTTTCCACCTGAATCATCTGGTAGATGCGGCCTCGCGGCGAATCCGCTTCCAGTCCCAGTTCGCGGTACGTGGGGCACGCGTTCAGGCACAAACCGCAGTGCACGCAACGGGAATAGTCCACCCAGCGCGGCGCCTCTCCCGCACCATAGCCCGAGCATTTCGCGGCCACGGGCTCTTCCTTCGCGACCACTAAGCTTCCGTTTTTCACCAATTCAGACACTCAGTGCCCCATATTTTAAATTCCACCAAGGAACCGCCCCGGCGCCAAAACTTCGTTGGGGTCCCAGACGGATTTCATTCTGCGCATGACTTCAAGGTCGTCGCCGCCCGCGCCCCAAACGTCCACTTGGCCTTTCAGTGCCACCGGGCAATGCTCGACCACCAACGCGCCCCCAAGGTCTTTCGCTGCCTGTCGAAGCCGTGTCACCATGCCCACCAGACCGGCACTCATCGCTTCCTGCAACACACCCAAATGCACAATGCCCAACCCTACCTGGGCAAAACTCGCCAGCGGTGTCCGTTCAGATTCGGATTCCTGTTGCGCGTGGCTCAGGAATTCCTCAGTCGCAACCAGTGGCAGTGCGGCCTTTAAAATTGTGATATCCGGATACTTGGGCTTGAGCCAATGAACAAGGTTCGAAACGCTTTCCCACGCTATTTCCGCGCCTTCCCGGCGTTCCAGCGATGCTCCCACGGCAGAGGCAAGCGGCTTAAGTTCATGCAGGCATCGCTCGATAACACGATGCGATCCGCCCACCTCAATCCACAATTCCGCCTCCGGGCGCTCCTCGGCATGGGCGGAATCAGCCAGCATTGCCGCAGCGGTCGAATCAACCAGCGCCAACCTCATGGGATCAATCGGCGAGCGCAGAATGCTTCGGCGCAGATCCCTGGCAATACCTAACGTGCCCGCTCGCATGACAAAAGTGGCGCGCTCGGGTGGCTTGGGAAAGAGTTTTAAGCTGGCCTCAACAATCACGCCCAGCGTGCCGAATGAGCCGGTCAGCAACTTGCCAAGATCGTAACCCGCGACATTCTTTACGACCCGGCCGCCGGTCTTTGCAACTTTGCCCTGCGTGGTGGCAATCTTCAAACCCAGAACCATGTCGCGAGGACCACCAAATCCCTGGCGCAAAGGCCCCGCCGCATTCGCCGCAATAATTCCACCGACGCTCGACTCAGCCCCGCCGCGTGGATCGAGAGGCAACCATAAACCGTTCTGCCCCACGAGGTTCTGAAACTCTCCCAAGGGCATGCCGGCCTCAACGGTGATCGTCAGGTCAGCAGGCTCATAATGAATGACTCGATTCAATTCTCGCAGGGAAAGGGCAACGTCATACCGCCTGGGGACGTTCCCCATCGAAATTTTCGTGCCATGGCCGCGTGGAATTACCGCCAGATGATGTTCGCTGGCGTAATGCAGCACCGCAGCCACCTGCGCGGCCGTATTGGGAGCGACGGCGCAATCCGGAATCTTGCCATCCACCGACAGAACAAGGCAGGCAGCGGGGTCCACCACCGGGGGCTGATTTACCAGCGCCGCCAAATCCGCGCGTAAGGGAGCTATCGCGAGAGTCACACCACGCCTCCCCCC
>CAYTMD010000063.1:0-18691 GCA_964438685.1 uncultured Acidobacteriota bacterium | reverse complement strand
ATGGAGTGCGGAGAACTTTACATCAACCGCGGTCCGGGGGAATCGATTCATGGATTCCACACCGGCTGGAAGCAGAGTGGGATTGGCGGCGATGACGGCAAGTACGGGCTGGAACACTACCTTCAGAAGAAGACGGTCTACATTCGTTATCAGGGGTGATCACGGAGATCCGTGTTCGACCAGGCGCTGGGGATGCACCTAATCTGAGATTGATTTCCCTCTCCCCCAAGGGGGCGAGGGCAGTAAATCTAAATCCCCTAGGTTGCCTCAGCGCCAGTCAGTTTGGTGGAAGGGTTCACATGTCGAACAGAGAGGAATGAAATGTCGAACGCAAAGCCAATCGATTTGGCCTATAACCTGGACCCAACCACTCCCGTTTACCCGAACTATCCGCCGGTGGCAATCGAAGTTCTAGAATCCACTCGTTACATCCGCACGGACGGACGCCGTGCTTTGAACAGTAGCAAGATCACATTGGGAATCCACTGCGGAACTCACATGGATGCCCCGTTTCATTTCTTTGAGAATCGCATCTCGATTGACCAGGTGCCGCTCGACGTATGCGTAGGGAAAGCTCTGATGATTGACGTGAAGGGCGCTCTCAGCGAGGGCATGATTGGTGTTGAACATCTGAAGCCGCACGAGGCCAGGATTCGGGAAATCCGGCGAATCGTTGTGCACAGCGGGTGGTCGGAAAAATGGGGGACGCTGGAATTCTTTGCCAGCCATCCCATGTTCACGCCGGAAGCAGCCGAGTTTGTGGTGGATTGCGGAGTCCGCTTGGTAGCGGTGGATTTCCCTTCAGTCGACCGTGCCCCCTACCCCGTTCATGTCGCTTTCCTGGGGAATGGCATCATCATTGTTGAAAATCTCACGAACCTTTCTGCCTTGAAGAAAAATGTATTCGATCTGATCGTCCTTCCGTTGAAGTTCACGGGACGCGACGGGTCGCCCGTTCGAGCAATCGCCCTAGAGGATTGAGAAGAAAATATGCCCCTATTTAAAGCAGCGCAATTGGCAACTCTCGCGAAGGATATTTTTCAAGCGGCGGGCGCGACGCCTGAGGAGTCGCGCATCGTCGCAGATGCGCTGACCGAGGCGAACCTGGAAGGCCACGATTCGCATGGCGTGGTGCGCGTTCCCGAGTACGTGGTGTGGATGGAAGAGAAGATGATCAACGTCGGCGCCCATCTGCAAGTCGTCAAGGAGACTGACGCTTTTGCGGTGATGGACGGTAACTGGGGCTGGGGGCAGGTGGTGGGCCGGGAAGCAATGGAACTCGCCATCAAGAAGGCTTTGCGCACCGGTGCGGTGACGGTCTCGGTGCGCCAATGCTGCCACCTCGGCCGCATTGGGGATTATCCCCTCATGGCTGCGAAAGCCGGCCTGGTCACAGTGATGTTTGTGAATACGCACGGGGGCGGGAAATTAGTGGCGCCTTGGGGTGGGCGCGAGAGGCGACTTTCCGCCAATCCCATTGCCATTGCCATCCCGCGAAAATCGCAGCCGCCGATTCTGATCGATATTTCCACCTGCGCCATCGCCGGAGGCAAGGTAACAATTGCGCACAACAGCGGGAAGTCGGTTCCGCCCGGTTGCATTCTGGATTCCGAGGGGCGACCCAGCACCAATCCGGCAGATTTCATCGGTCCGCCCCAAGGCGCGCTGCTTCCTTTCGCGGGGCACAAGGGTTTCGCTTTGAGCTTGGCCACGGACATCCTGGCGGGGGCATTTTCCGGTGCGGGGTGCAGCCGGCCCACCGCGAAGAGAGTGGGAAACAGTTTTACCGCCACGCTACTGGATCCCGCCCAGCTTCGCACGGGAGCGGAATTTGACCTGGATGTTGACCAGTTGGTTGACTACGTCAAAAGCAGTAAGTTGGCGGAGGGATTCAGCGAGATTCTCATTCCCGGCGAGCCCGAGCGCCGGGAGCGCGAACGGCGGGAACGCGATGGCATTCTGGTGGATGACGAAACCTGGCGCCAGATTCGCGAGACGGCCAAACGGTATGGCGTAAACGTGGCGTGACGTAGGGGCGGCTTTACGCCGCCATTGAGTTCAACGCGCACATTACAGATGGCGGGGTAAACCCGCCGCTACAAGGGAGCTGAGCAAACTATGAGTCACGAGAAAACTTCCAGTTTCTTGCCAGACCGCAGAACCTTCCTGAAGGTTGCAGGCTCAGGTGCGGGAGCGGCGGTGCTGCTGCCTCGAACTGCGGCGCTGGCGGCGGAGACCGGTTATCCCAACCTTGCCCAGGCGCGCGCCAGGCATGAAGCCGCCGGCATCATCTCTCCCCAAAAGACCTATCGCATGATGGAGTGGGAGGCCCATACGCCGCCGGAGGAACACTTCAATATCAACCTTGAGGCCGCCACCCAGGCCGCCCGGGATTCCGGCGCTGAGAGCATGATGTTCTACTCGCAGGACCATTGGGGCTATGCCTATTACCAGAGCGATGTCGCCGTCCGGCACCCGAATCTTGACCGCGACATCTTTGGCACTGAGGTGTCACTTGCCAACAAGTTGAAGATGTCGGTGGTCTGCTACTACAGCCTGCAGTTCAACAACCAGATTGTGCTGAGCCACCCGGATTGGGGATGGGTGGACGAAAACGGCAAGCAGCAGAGAATGCGCTGGTACATCACCTGCCTCGATAGTCCTTACCGGCAGTATGTGCTGGGCATGATGAACGAGATCTTTTCCCGCTACGAGGTGGCGGAACTCTTCCTGGATATCTACGGCATTCAGTTTGCCCACTTTCATGGAAGCGGTGTCAGTCCGTTCTGCTTCTGCAAGTACACGGAGGAAGCTTGGAATAGGGATCATCCGGGCGACCCCTATCGCGAAGGCTTCAATAACCCGGAGGGGTGGGAACTGCGATACCGGTGGCACCAAAAGCGGACGATGACGGACATGCTGGATGAGATTATCGCCGCAGCGCGAAGCCATCGGCCCAACGTGATCATATCCCTGAATGGCGGTCCCGAGTCCTTCCCCGATGACATTATGCAGAAGGTAAGTTTCATCTACGCTGAGCCCATCACCACTACGACGGGAATCTCCATCGGTTCCATCCTGATGCGCGGATACGGCCGCCCGGACTATCAGGCGGGAGTGTTCAGCAAGCAGGGATACCTCGACCTCTATCCCGGCTCGATTCCCCGCGTGAAGGCAAACGCGCTGATGGTGCAAAACGCGCGCACATTTATCGTGGGCAACGCCCCTATCATCAGCGACCTTGACGGCCAGGGATTCTCCAAACGCTGGTTTGCGGTAGCCAAGGAGACGTGGTCGGACGTGCGCAACGTGGATTCCCTGCTGGAAGGCGTGCGGCCGGTGCTGAGCACCGCGATGCTCTACAGCGTCTCCACGCGCGACGCGCTGGATGCGGAGAAACGTCCGATGGACTTTCGGCGCTCCACGGTTGGCGCGCTGGAAACCTTGACCTATGCGGGCCGGCCGGTGGAAAGCCTGGCAGAGTTTCGTTTGACTCCGGAGGAACTTGCGAAGTTCGAAGCATTGGTATTGCCGGAAGTAGAGGTGCTGTCGGATGCGCAGGCCGATGTGATTCGCAATTGGGTGAAGGCTGGCGGAACGCTGGTGGCGAGTTATAAATGCGGCCTGCGTGATGAGAAGCGGCAGGCGCGCTCAAACTTTGCCCTGGCGGATGTTTTTGGCGTGGACTTCGAATCCGATGAGCGCAAATACATCCATAAAGGTGTGGAGAATCCACCCCGGCCCGGCGAATACACTTCAACCTATCTGGAATCGGCAGGAAGCCCGCTGGCAAAGACGCTGGCAATGAGCACTGTTGGATTGGCAGGATCATTCTTGCGGCTGAAGAAGACCTCCGGAGAAGAGGTGATGCGGTACCGTCTGCCTTTCATGGTGGAAGATATGGAACACAACCACTGGTTCAATTGGGGGCCGCCACCGCCGGGAACGGAGACGGGGGGTACGGCGGTGGCGCACAACCGGTTTGGCAAAGGACAATCGCTCTACATCGGAGTCCCGATATTCTGGGCGATGCAGTGGCGGCCGTTCTGGATCAGACAGTGGATTCCGGAGTTGATGCGCCAGTTGGTGAAGGAACCCATTGCCGAGTTGCGGCCTGAACCGTTCACCGAATATTTGCATGGGACGTTTTTCTACGACAAGTCTGGTGAATATGTTCTGGTGCAGATGTTGAACACGGTGGAAGCAGCGATGGAAGGCGAGTACCGGGAAATTCCCCGCGTGCGAATCGGCGTGGATGGCAAGCGGCTGAAGGTAACCGGTGCGCGTATGGTGTGGCCGAAGGAGCAGGACTTGGAAGTCCACTCGCGCGGGGGCCGCACCGAGATCGTTCTCCAGAATCCGCCGCAATATGCCGCGGTGTATTTAAAGCTCGGCGAGCCGGTCAAATCGTAAGGGGGGAATTTGGCACAACCTGGCGACACACATTTGAGCCGTAGACGATTTCTGCTTTCCAAGGTCAATGGCCAGAGTGTGCCTGAATTGGCCGAAGCCGCGCCGAATCCACTCGGCGGAAACCAGGCGCAACCCCGCGAGGGCCCCGTTGCGCACGGGATTGTTCCTCCTAACAAAACTTATCGATCCATGGAATGGGAGTTCCACACGCCGCCGGAGGAAGGCTTCACCATCAATCTGAAAGCAGCCATGGCCGCCGCGCACGATTCTGGCGCCCAGGCCTTGATGCTCTACACGCAGGACCACTGGGGTTACGCTTTCTATAACACCGACGTGGGCGTCAGGCATCCCCGCCTGACTAACGACTTCTTCGGAGAAGAAGTTCGCCTCGCCCGCGAACAAGGTATTTCCGCGATCGCCTATTACAGCCTGCAATATAACAACCAGGTGGTGTTCAATCACCCGGATTGGGCTTGGGTTGACGAACAGGGGGTAAAACAGCGACGGCGAATGCGTTGGTTCCTGCCTTGCCTTGACAGCCCTTACCGCCAGTATGTTTTGGGAATGATGGACGAAATTTTCTCCCGCTACGAAGTGGACGAGCTTTTTCTGGACACTTACGGAATTCAATTTCACGAATACCTGGGCCAGGGGATCAATCCGTTCTGTTTCTGCAAGTACACGGAAGCCGCTTGGGATCGCGACCATCCTGGCGACCCCTACCGCGAGGGCTTTAAGACCACCGAGGGCTGGTACGCGCGCTACGAATGGCACAAGAAGCGGACGCTTATCGACATGCTGGACGAGATTATTGCTGCGGTGCGCAAGCATCGGCCCCGCGCGTTGATCTCGTTGAATGGTGGCCCGGAAATCCAGCCCAATGAAGTAATGCAGCGCGTCAGTTTCATTTACGCCGAGCCGATTACAACCACCACCGGAATTTCGATTGGTTCCATCCTGATGCGCGGGTGGGGGCGTCCGGACTATCAGGCCGGCGTGTTCAGCCAGCAGGGGTATCTCGACACGTTTCCCGGGTCCATCCCCAGAATCCAGGCGGACGCCTTGATTGTCCAGAATGCGCGGACTTTCATTGTTGGGAATGCGCCCATCATCAGCGATCTGGATGGCCAGGGTTTCTCCAGGCGCTGGTTTGCGGTGGCCAAGGAGACTTGGGCGGACATCAGCCACGTTGATTCCCTGCTGGAAGGCGTGCGGCCCGTGCTCAGCACGGCGATGCTATACAGCGATTCCACTCGTGAGGCATTGGCGGGCCAGAAGCGGCCAGTGGACTTCCAGCACTCCACCGTGGGCGCCCTTGAGGCATTGACGTACGCGGGACGGCCGGTGGAGAGCCTGGCGGAGTTCCGTCTGACTCCGGAGGAGTTGGGAAATTTCGAGGCGCTGGTGCTGCCGGAAGTGGAAGTGCTGTCGGACACACAGGTGGAGGCGATTCGCGATTGGGTAAAGCGAGGCGGAACGCTGGTGGCGAGTTACAAATGCGGTTTGCTGGACGAAAAGCGGCAGGCGCGGTCGAACTTTCCGCTGGCCGATGTATTTGGCGTCGATTACGAATCCGAGGAAACGGAGTACATGCGCGAAGGACAGGCGGAGAGGCGGGCCGGAGATTTCACCTCGATCTATCTGGAGTCAGCGGGCCATCCCCTGGCAAAGATGCTTGCCGTGAGCACGGTGGGTTTGGCAGGGACTTTCTTGAAGCTGAAGCGCACAACCGCGGAAGAAGTAATGAAGTACCGGCTGCCTTTTATGGTGGAAGATGTGCCGCACAACCATTGGTTCAACTGGGGGCCGCCACCGCCGGGGACAGAGTCCGGGGGCACGGCGGTGGCGTACAACCAATTTGGGAAGGGGCAGGCAGTCTATCTCGGGGTCCCCATTTTCCGGGCGATGCAGTTGCGGCCATTCTGGATCAGGGCGTGGGTTCCGGAACTGATGCGCCAGTTGGTGAAGGAGCCCATCGCGGAATTGCGGCCCGAGCCCTTTACGGAATACTTGCACGGCACGTTTTTCTACGATAAATCGGGAGAACATATCCTGGTGCAAGTTTTGAACACCGTGGAAGCGGCGATGGAAGGGGAGTATCGGGGAATTCCAAGGGTGAGAATCGCAATGGACGGTATGCGGCTAAAGGTGACAGGAGCGCGGATGGTGTGGCCGAAGGAAGAGGAGTTAGCCCTTCAACCCCAGGGCTCGCGTACCGAAATTGTTTTGCAGAATCCACCGCGCTACGCCGCGCTGCTGTTGAAGCTGGGTAAAGCGTGATGCGCAGGAAGGAGTATGCCAATGCCGTTCTATCAAGTTTCCGATATCCCGCCGTTTGAGCTCCTCCCCGGTCTGCGGATTCGGGCACCCTTTGGGCAGAACCTCATGCTCTCGTACCTGGAATTCGATCGTGATGCAGTGGTGCCCTTTCACAGTCATCCGCACGAGCAGGGCGGCATCGTGCTGCAAGGCAAAATAGAACTTACCATTGGTGACGAAGCCAGAACCGTGGGTCCGGGTTCGATGTATATTGTTCCTCCGAACATCCCGCACCGAGCCGCGTCCGTGGACGGTCCAGCGGTGGTGCTGGACGTTTTCAGCCCGGTTCGGGAAGACTATGCGGAAAAATTCAATAAGTACATTCATCCCAACCTCGCAGGATGAAAAAAGCTGAAGTGGCACGCCGGCGGATTCGACAAGAGGAGAATAAGCGATGAAGGCCTTGGTCCTGGAAGATGTCGCGAAATTTGAAGTTCGAGAGACGCCGGCGCCGGTGGTGGGGCCTCGGGACGTACTGATTCGCGTTGGCGCCGTAGGCATCTGTGGAACCGACATGCACATTTTCCACGGTTATGCCAACTACCACATGGATCAGCAGGGCCGGCAGATTCCATTAAAGCAAGCGCCCCAGATTCTCGGCCACGAGTTTTGCGGCACGGTGCAGGCGGTTGGAAAAGAGGTCACGAAATGCAAGCCCGGTGACAGAGTGATTGCCGACCAGGTATTGAATTGCCATAGCAGGGGCCGCGTGCCGTTGTGCGAGTTTTGTGAGACGGGCGACTCCCACCAATGCGCGTTTGGTCAGGAAATGGGAATCACCGGCCTGCCGGGCGCGTTTGCTGATCTGGTGAGCGTTCCCGAAATCAACGTGGTCCTGCTACCCGCAAACGTATCCCTGACGAAAGGCGCCATCATTGAACCGTTGGCTTGCGTTCTTCACGCCAGCGACCGAATGGAGCGAAGCCGCAACCGATATGACTTTGACGGGCGATACCGCACCCGGAATGTCTTGATCACGGGCGCCGGTCCCAGCGGGTTGCTGTTCCTGCAATATCTCCGCAACATCAAGAAATTCGACGGCCAGATTTTTGTGGCGGATATGCGGGCGAGCAAACTGGCGCTGGCGGAGAAGCTTGGCGGTACACCTTTGGACCTGCGGACCTGCGATTTGCCTTCTGAGATTAAGAAGCGCACGAACGGAGAAATGATCCACTACTTTATTGAGGCATCGGGCGCGGGACCGGTTTTTGACGTTATTCCGCTTGTGCTACGGCACCAGGCGACATTCCTACTTTACGGCGCGGGCCACGCCGGCAGGGATGTTGGGTGCTTCACACCGTTTCAGTACACGGAGTCTAATGTCGTGACCAGTTGCGGTGCTTCCGGGGGATTCGACCCGGACGGAACGCCCGTGGTTTATCGCCGCTCCATGGAGTACGTGCGCGATGGGCTCATCGATGCGGAAGCCCTGCTCACCCACCGGTACGCGGAACTTTCCGAACTTCAGCAGGCATTTATGGTGGATTCCCTGAACGAGGATTTTATCAAGGGAGCGTGGGTAAAGGATTCGGCGGTGTAAAAACCATGACTCATAACATTTCCCGACGCGATCTACTCAAGGCCGCTGTGGGTACGACTGCCGTTAGCGAAGCGGGATTAAGCCGCATTATCCACGCGGGTGCGCGCCCCGGCTTGGAAGCAACTACAAGTGGAGCAGGTGCGTCCGAACTTCCCTGGTACCGCCGCTTGTGGGTCGGCATGGAAGTGGGCCCGAGCGGAGTTAACCAGAACGATCCCGCTTTCTATTCACGCGCTAGCGGCCAGGCCATTGTCGAGGGATTGCTGAAGGCAAACGTGGACTACGCCGTAATCTTCATGAAGGATCAGGACTTTGCCTATTACAACTCGAGCCTTGCGCGGCGGTGTCCGGGGCTTGGCGGGCGCGACCTGCTGCGCGAGATCACTGACGCGGCGCGGAAACATGGACTACCTATTATTGCCTATTGCCAGATCCAATACGATACTTCCGCCTGGTGGGCGCACCCGGAGTGGCGGATGGAGGACTGGAACGGCAACAGCATCAGCTCGCGCCTCTGTTATAACTCCGGCTATCTTGAATACACCAAGAAGATCGCCGCCGAGTTGATGCAATACGACATCGTGGGATTCCATTTCGACATGCTGGATTTTGGTTTTGGCCCTCCCTATGGATGTTTCTGTGAAAACAATTGCCAACCGCGTTTTCGCGACGAATACAAAATGGAGATGCCACGCCCGGCCAAGCCCACATGGGACCCCGATTGGGACAAGATTCTGGAGTTTCGCGCCAACTCGAACACGCGGTTCTGCAAGGAATTGCAAACCTTCGTCCACTCCACGCGGCCGGAGGTGGCCGTGGATTACAACTACCATGGCTATCCGCCGTTCTCCTGGGTCCCGGGTGAGTTGCCCGTACGTCACGCGTTGAACGGCGATTTTGTGACGGCGGAGAGCCTTCCATGGATCTTCGGTTACAACAATCCCAGCCTTCTCTCGCTTTTTCTGGCGGGGGCGCGACTGGGCGGCCCCACGCAGGTTGCCACTTCACGTTCCATGTATGAGTACTATGACCCCACGATTCGCCCGGTGGCGGATATGACCTGGGAAGTATCCACCTGCCACGCGCACGGGGCGCAAGTGACCATCGTCGACAAAATTCGGTACGACGGAACCCTGGACCCGCTGGTCTACGAGCGGATTGGCAAGGTCTTTGGGGAGACCAAGAGCAAGCAAGAGTACACGGGCCACCGGACATTGAACGAAGTGGGCCTGTATTACTCGGCCCTCAGCCGCAACTGGTTTGGGCAGGAAGATCCTCCGAAATATATGCAGGCGTTTGTGGGGGCGCACAAAGCGCTGATGGATGCCCATTTCACCACGGGCATGATCATGGACGAAAACGTCTCAGCCGCGCGGCTACAGGAATTTGCCGTGGTCTACGTTCCCAACGCGGCAATCCTGTCGGACGATGAGGTGCAACTGTTCCATGATTACGCGAATGCCGGTGGAAAACTGCTCTTTACCGGGCTGAGCGGCACCTACGACCGCTATGGCAAGCCCCAGGATAAAAGCGTTCTTGCGGATATCATCGGGGCGCGCTTGGTGGAAACGATCCTGGCACCCGAGAATAATTTCGTGCGTTTGCCGGAATCACTGGGTGGAGACGATCTGGCTTTGTTGCGGGATGTTCCCGCCGATTGGCCGATGATGGTGAACGGCCCTATCAGCAGGTTTGAAGCGGCCGGAGCGCGTCCGCTGGGTGACTTGCTGGTGCCCTATCACGCGGAGAGCCACTTTGGACGCTTACTCTCGCCGGAAAAAGTCGTGGCGCCGGCGATCTTCGTAAACAAAGTGGGCACGGGAACGGTGGTTTATGTTGCCTGCGCGCCGGACCGCGCATTTGCCGGGAACTACCGGCTTCCCGAACATCGGGCATTGATCCGCAACCTGATTCGGTATCTCAACCCCGACCCTTTGCTCACCGTTGAAGCTCCGCCCAATGTGGAAGTTGTGCTGCAATCGGACGACGCCCACCAGCGGCTGCTGATACACCTGCTGTGCTTTTCCTCACCTGCCACCCTCGCCACCGCGACATTCGGAAAGGGAAAGCAGGTCCTCCCTCCTCCCATGGAGGAGCCCATGCGCTACGAAGCGCGGCTGACTTTGAACCGCTCTCATTCGGGAGTGGCTGCCGCCAACAAGGGATCAAAGGTTGGCAGTACCGGCAAACAGATTCACCTTACAACCGCTGCCATTCATGAAGTGCTGATTGTGAAAGTGTAGCGGGACTCTGCCGTCCGGCAATACCATTGCCTGCGTGAGTGACCGGGTCACTGCGTGGATACGGCAGAGGGACTGACCTCGGGCTGGCAAATCAGGCCGGCACTACCCTGCTGGGCAAGGGATTTATGGAGTTCGGCTTCCAGTTGAATCGCCAGGTTCCCCGCATAATGTATGAAGTGGTGTCCTGACAGCAGCATCGCAAATCCCATGCACAATTTGCATGAATCGAACGGCCAATGGGCGACGAGCCGCAAGAGGAACTTCCAGTAGGCCTTCTTATAGGAGGAGAGGATGCCCTGGTGGAGAATGGAGCGAAGAATGATTCCCACCGCGATCGAGAACGGAAGTTCCGGCGGCTTTTGCGGCTTGTGGGATATCCACTGCAACAGCGAGCGGTAACAGCGTTCGTAGAATGGGCCGGCGGAGTAGAGGGAAATGAGCATCTTGCGGTACCCCTCCAACAGCACGGGCAACGGGAGAAGCGTTTTAAAATTGGGTGGATCGAAATTGCTGGTGGCCGTGGTGTCCATTATTAACCGGCCTTCTTTCATCATTCGATCAAAAAGCGGAGTCGTGGGAGGCGCCTGCAAGAAACCGGCCATGGCCCATGGGATGGCGGCGCGCTCAATGAACTCGATTTGCTGGTCGAAGATGTCCTCGGTATCGGAATCGAAACCTACAATGAACCCCGCCGTAACCCAAAGGCCTTCACTCTGGATGTAGCGAACGCTCTCCAGCAGATCACGCCGCAGGTTTTGAAGTTTCCTGGCCTCCGTCTGGGCCTTGGGAGAGGGACTCTCAATCCCGATGAAGACATAAAAAAAGTTCGCCCTCACCATGGCTTTGATCAATTCGGGCTTCTGCGCGAGATCAATTGATGACTCGGTGTAAAGCAACATCGGGTAGTGATGAGCGATCTGCCATTCCTCCAGCTTGAGGACCATTCCCAGGGCCAGTTTGTGGTTGCCGATAAAATTATCGTCGACGATGAGGACCTGGTCGCGCCACCCGAGCGCATATAACGCATCAAACTCCGCCAGCAATTGGCTGGGGCTCTTGGTTCGGGGCTTCCTTCCGTAAATGGTGATGATGTCGCAGAACTCGCACTGGAACGGACAGCCGCGGGAAAATTGCACCGCCATGGAGGCATACTTGTCGATCTTGAGCAGATCAAACCGTGGGAGTGGCGTCTTGCTGATGTCGGGCTTATCCTTAATATCGTAGAGCTGTTTTGCGGAGCCGCGCTCAAGGTCGGCGGCAATCTCACTGAAGACTTCATCAGGCTCGCCGACGACGACGTGATCCGCCAAGGGAAGCATGAGCCCCGGTTCACTGCTGGCGAGGGGACCGCCAATCATCGTCCGCCGGCCAAGAGCCCGCGCCCTCAGAAGGGTTTCGCGAATGTCATCCTTCTGGACGCGCATCCCGCTAACCATGACCAGGTCAGCCCATAGGATGTCCGCGTCGAGCAGGGCCTCAAAGCTTCGGTCGATCAGCTTGATGGTCCATGTTTTCGGACAGAGCGCGGCCACGGTGAGCAGACCCAGAGGCGGCTGGTCAGTCTTTATGGGAACGAGATCCAATAATCCGTCCATGCTCCAGAATGAGGACGGGAAGCGCGGCCAAATCATGAGAACTTTAATCGCCGGGCCGAGAGGAGGGAAGCTCTGTAGCTCGCCGGGATCCTCGTTGGCTTCTGGTGCGGATTGCTTCTCGGAATCGGTCAACTGAGACATCGTGTCCCTCCCGGCGAATCCAATGGATTCTCCCCGCAATTGTAGCTCTGGGGGTAGGGTCCATCGTCTAGTAGAAGTCCTGATTCGCCGACCGTTGCATGAAGTCCTGGCGAACGGCTGGGAAGTGAAGGATGGGTAAACCCGCGGTCACAATCAAAATCAGGGCGGGCTTGAGCATAGCTCACCTTTCTGCTGTTTTCCACCGGATTTCTTTTTGGGGGGGCCAATCGTTCCGAATCCCATTCCAGCCAGATCATAGTCGAGGATCGACTGGTTCGCTCTCCAGGGCAAGGACACCGAAGCTACACTCGTGGATGCGCCGCAGAGGTTCATTGCGGATAAAGCGTTCAAGGGCCTCGATGCCCAGTGCGAATTCGCGAAGGGCAAGGGAGCGCTTCGCCCCGAGCGCGCGGGAGCGAAGGCGTTGGAGATTTTCATCCATGGTATATTCCGGCCCGTAAATGATGCGAAGGTACTCGCGGCCGCGGCATTTCACCGCGGGTTGTATCAGCCCGTGCCGCCCCCGTGCGATAAAATCGACGGGCTTCACCACCATCCCCTCGCCACCCCGCCCCGTATGTTCTTCCCACCACGCGATTCCCTGTTTTTGGCTCGCCTCGTCGGTAAGATCGATTTCAAGCGTGGCGGTTGAAATCAGCAGGCCTGCACCCCCCTTGCCCAGGCGCTCAGCAATATCCATATGCCACGGATGCGGTTTGTCCGTGTGAACGGCGCCCTCCGAGGCCATCAGATGGAAGGGTGCAAGTTTGAGATCGTCAAGGGATTGGACAGGCCAGCAATACTGTCGATAGGCTTGCACGTAAAGTTCAGCCATTCCCAGGCGCGAATTGTAGCGTTCGAGAAGGGTTCCAATCTCCGGTTGGCGTTGACTTGCTCTTTGCAACTCGGAGATTGTCTCGGCCAGCGCCGCACGTGCCGCAGAGCCCGTAGGGGCGTATTGCTGACGTAGAAGTTCCTGGGCCTTTGCAGACCATGGCATCAGTTCGCAATCCAGACACACCCAATTGGTCTTCAGGTCATCCCATATGTGGGCTGCGCTCAGGGAGGAATGCACGCGAGCCAGGAATTCGTTTTCCAGGCTTAGATCTGAGAAGAATCTCCTGCCGGTGCGTGTATAGCAAACCCCGATTCCCTCGCCGACGACTCCGAAGTGGTTTATTGCCGAGTCCTCATCACGGCAGACGATCACCACCGCCCTCGAACCCATGTGCTTCTCTTCGCAGATAACTTTGGGGATCCCTTCGTGACGATAGAATGCGAACGCCTCGGCGGGATGTTCCAGCAACCCTTCCTGGCGGCTCGTTTCGGGCGGCGACATTGTCGGCGGCAAATAGATGAGCCATTTAGGATTCACAGCAAACCGGCTCATCACCTCCAGGGCCGTGATCGCATTCTCTTCGCGGATGGTAACGTTTCCCCGCAAGCGGGTTTGGACCAAACGCTTTCCAATAACGTCCTCGATCTCAAGCAGGTCGTCGTGCATCTGTTGAGCCGAGAGCTCCGGTGTGATTGGCAGTGCTTCCGGCGGCAGGAAGGGCTTGGCCGGTTCGTAATAAACGCGTTGTGCAGGACTCGAAACCAACTCTTTTTCCGGATATCGAAACGCTGTCAGCTTTCCTCCGAATACGCACCCAGTGTCGATGTTGAGGGTTCGGTTCAGCCATTCCGGCTCAACTGTGGGCGTATGGCCATAAACGACCATGGCTTTGCCACGATACTCTGAAGCCCAGTTATAGCGTACGGGCAAGCCATACTCGTCAGTTTCACCGGTGGTCTCCCCGAAAAGAGCAAACTCACGCACTTTGCCGGACCCTCTCCCCTGCATCTCTTCCTTCATACCCGCGTGGGCCACCACCAGTTTCCCTTCATCGAAAACGTAGTGGCTCACGAGGTCATCGATAAATTTTGCCACCTCCTTCGTGAATTCGGGCGGCTCACCCGCCAGTTGCGCGAGCGATTCTGCCATGCCATGAGTTATCTGCACATCGCGCCCTTTCAGCTTGCGCATCAGTTTCATGTCGTGGTTTCCGGGAACGCACAAGGCTGTGCCCTGTTCAACCATCTTCATTACGAGACGCAAAACCTGGGGGATCTTCAGCCCCCGGTCCACCAGATCGCCCACGAAGACGGCCTTCCGGCCCTCCGGAGGCGTGACATGGTCGCCGTCGACGGAGTATCCCAACTTTTCCAACAGGGTTTTCAGCTCGTCGAAACACCCGTGCACGTCGCCGATGATGTCGAACGGGCCGTGTTCGTGTTTCAGGTTGTTCCACAGGGGCTGACGCTCAATCGAAACGGACTCGACTTCTTCGGTAGAAGAGAGGACGAAAACGTGGCGAAACCCCTCTCGTTCCAGACCACGGAGAGACCGCCGCATCTGTTGCACTTGGGAGCGCACCACGTGAGGCCCGAAATCTCGATTTGCACGATTCCGGTTCCGCTCGTGGCAAAGCTTTTCAGGCAAGTCAAACACGATGGCCACGGGCAGGACGTGGAATTCACGTGCCAGGGCTACCAGCGGCTTCCGGGCCTCAAGTTGTACGTTGGTGGCGTCAATTGCCGTTAGTTTGCCGGCGGCCAAGCGTTTGCGCGCAATGAAGTGCAGCACTTCAAAAGCGTCGTTGGTGGCAGCCTGATCATTCTCGTCATCGGAAACGAGTCCCCGGCAGAAGTCGGAGGAGAGTACCTCCGTGGGCTTAAAATGCACCTTCGCAAAGGTTGACTTACCGCTCCCCGACGGACCGATCAAAACCACCAGAGAGAGTTCCGGCAGCGTAATCTTCACAGGGTGAATACTCCCATCTGCGTTGGAGCGCCGACTTGCGGATCTTGAGGTCCAACGGGCAGAAAGCTCACGGAATATTTGAAACGATCCGCTATGCCTCTCGCCCATCGCTCAAACTGCGGGCGCGTCCACTCGAACCGGTGATCTTTGTGACGAAACTGGCCGGCGGGCAGCGTTTCGAACCGAACGTTGTACTCGAAATTCGGAGTCGTCAGCACCACAAGCCGTGGTTTCGCCTGCTCAAACAGGACTCGTTCGAAAGCCGCCAAACGAGGGGGATCCAAATGCTCGATGACCTCGACCACAATGGCGGCGTCGTATCCCGCAAGGCGCTGGTCGCGATAGATCAACGAGCCCTGAATCAGCTTAATGCGCGCACGGCGTTGTGCAGGGAGGTTGTCGAGGTGCAATCTTTCCTGCGCTCGCTCCAGGCTTCGATAGGAAACATCCATGCCCACGATTTCCTCGAATGTCGGAGTTTCGAGGAGCGCTTTGAGGATCTTTCCCTCCCCACACCCAAGGTCGAGGACGCGCTTAGCGCCGCTGTTCTTCAGAACCGCAATGACGGCGCCGACGCGCTGGTCATTAAGCCTAAGGGTCTCCTCGAAAACGGTCTCCCCGCGGGAGTGTTCCTCCTCCACAGCGTCGGGGTCCGGATCGTCCTCGTCGCTTAATCGAGCTAAAGCCTCGCGGGCCAGACGACCGAAACGCTTCAGGTACCGAAATACAATCGCCTCTTTTTCAGGATGCGTCGCGAGCCAACCTTCGCCGTGGCGCAGGAGCTTCTCAACTTCGTCCTGTCCGACCCAATAGTGTTTTTCCGCGTCCAGCACCGGTATAAGGACGTAAAGGTGGGTTAGCAGGTCTTGCAACCGAACGGTGGCCCGCAGCGTGACCGTGTAGTAAGGGCTTTCTCCCCATTCGGGGAACTTTTCATCTAGCGGATGGTGGGTGGTGTTAACCTCGTAGCCCAACGGTTCAAAGAGGCGGCGTAAGAATCCTTCACCCCCGCGGCAAGGCAGAACCGCGATCTTCGCCTCTAGCGGTAGGGCTTCTTTCGCCAAATCCGGTCGGTCTTTGCTGGTTCCGGCCAATGCGCTGCCAAATATCCTTGCAATAGCCACGCTCAGAAAAGATGACCCGACGTATGGGCGATCGTTCACGTACTGGTCCAGAGTGCCGGACTCGCCTCCCGGCCCGCGACGATTTCGCACTAAACCCACGGGATCGACATCCAGCAGCAGGGCGGCCGTACAACGGTCAGGCGACACCTCGGAGTAAAAGACGTGGGCCTTGCCAAACGCCAATTCGAAGGATTGCCATCTCGCCGGATTCTTGTGAAGCAAGTACCCGAGATCACTCGCTGGCGGCTTTGTGTTTGTAATCGTCAACAGCATGTCGCGGGCATTATACGGGACAATGAGAAATCAGGCACGCCTTTCGAGCACGCGCTATCCCGCACTTCTCACCGGCGCAAACATCCCGGCATCGTCAAGTGACGGCTTACATCCAATTAAGCCCATGGAAGCTTGATCGTGAAAAACTCCTGGGAGGGTCAGTCGTCGACATTACGCGCGTCGAAACGCGAATGGATCCCATGTGACGGCGCAGAGTAGAACGAAGTCCCTTAACTCCTAAAATCGCTGCTCACTTGGAATCATCTTTTCACTGACACTTCAGCCGGGGAACGGCTCGCCCGGTTTCACGATTCGGATATTGTGGTCGGCAAACTTATGATGATCGCCTGGAAGGCGCTTGTGCGTTCGTCCAAGGCCCACCAGGACCATCTACACCCAGGTGAGCCTGAACAGGAGTTAGCCAGACTTTAGCCATCACATCAGCTCGAAAACCACAGAAAGCCCTCATGGGCGCGCTGCCTCCCAGGTAATCCTTTGTGCTCAATCCCCACACGGATTATCGCGCCACGAGTTGTCCTGGCTGCAAAGCCAAAACCAGGGTACGTAAGATTCCTTTAGTCATTCACGTGGAGGGAGCCGGCCTTTTGATTCTGCGGAAGACGTGCCGCCTCTGCCTTGATTGCGAGACGGTGATCGCACACCAGGCGGAAATTGAGTTGGCGATGAAGGCCTCGGCAGGGCAAGCAGCGGCCGCCACGCCTGACTACTTGGTGCTCGGAACGGTCGGCCCACGAGTGTGGCGTCAGGGCTTGTCCGGCGATGTGAGAATCAATGAATTGGTCCGCAATATGGCGGACTTCAAGGCTCATCTGCAAATCGAGTCCACCCCTGGAGGCTGGTTTCCCCCGGCTTAATACGCTGGCTACCCCGCGAGTACAGTGAATGAACTCTGGCGCGTTTTTACCAGAACGAGGACAGCCATGATTTGGATTAAGTTAGGAGGGAGGGCACTTCGGCCAGAACCGAAGTGCCCTTCAGGCTACTGGTTACTGCACTTCAAGGCATGCTGTGATCGAGGGGCAAAGGCGGAGAAGAATCCACAGATTATCGGAAGAGGGGGTTCGCTTGCTATAAATTGTGGCTCTCCGCTCATATGACGGGGGTGACTTTAACCATGGACCTTTTGCCTGTCTGCTCAAAATTGCTCACTTTTTAATTTTTATATAACACTCTTCCACCCGGCAGCGTACGAGCGATTGTCCGGGAAAACCGAGGGTGCCACTGCTTCAGCTGACGGGTTAGCTGCTGTCGGTTCTTATCCTTCCTCTCAGACCACCCCGCCGGAGCAGCATTACTGCGCGGGTTCGACGGTCAGGGCAAAAATGGCCAGCACCGACTGCGGGCTGCGCAGTTGGCACCGAAGGCTCGTCAATTCCCCTCGCTCGATAGAAAGCGAGTACAGCAGAACTTGGTATTGCTCACGGACGACGTCCTTGGTAAACACCAGGGCACGCTGCGCTTCTGTGGTTTGGGGATCAATTCGGGTAGCGACCGCAACAAGGTTCGATTGCGCCACCTCATAGCCGTTGCGCAGCGGAACTTCGCGGCTCTTCCCCGAGGCATAGCGCAGGGTGTAAGCCGCAACAGTTTCTCCGCGGCGGCCCACCACCGGAAACCCCGCCGGCAAAGTAACCTGACCCAAAATGTGGACTCGGGATCCCTCCAGGCCAATGGGAATCTCAACTTCCGGAACTGCCGGAGTTACCACCACGGGACGGACGTAACCATTGACCACCGGGATCCGGAAAGTGACTCCGGCAATCTCCACCTCCGAACCTTGCCACAGCAGGAACTTGCCGCCGGTCCTCTTCCACTGATCGTCGGCCATGGGCGCGGTCGTCCAGAACTTGGCCATGCGGTCTTCGAAATCCGCCCACGCGATTGCGCCCTCCGGTTTCTCCACAAGCGGCTGAAGATCGACCGAGGTGAATTGAGTTTTTCGCGTCCACGGCGACCACTTCAAGGGCATCACCGCGGGGCGAGTGGCGGCCGGTTCGCTTGCGTGGCGTCTGCGCTCACAGAGTCGCGCCAGTTCCATATAAGGAACGTCGCGGGGCTCGCGGCCTTCCGTCACCACGCCCGATTCCAGAATCGCATCGCGCATCTCGTTGTCGATGCGGCTGTACTGGCGCATATCCTGCCAACTCCAGAAGACCGTGCCCGCCAGCCGATGGGTTTCGATCAGGTCGATGAGGCGGTTGACACTGTATTGCATC
>CAYTMD010000062.1:0-18828 GCA_964438685.1 uncultured Acidobacteriota bacterium | reverse complement strand
GAGAGGGGGGACCGCAAGGCGGAGGGGGCCCCACGTTCTGCTTGTTGTGGGGGTGGGGGGGTTCGTACCAAGCTGGGAATCATTTGCCATAGCCGTCAAAGCAGGTCCAGACGCCAAAATGAAAAGCCCTAAGCTTCGGCAGCGGTCCAATAGACCCCAGAGTCTTTGACCCCCTCACCCGTCCTGCCCCGGCTGATGGAAACGCCGGTTGCAGGCCACCCTCTCCCCCAAGGGGGCGAGGGCATTGAATTTCCTCGACCGCCTGCTTGAGAAAGGGCCCCAGCTTCCCCGCATAGCAAACGCTTGTGCTGCACCTCATTCCCAATTTGACGCGATATGTTATGGACAAGACTAACATGACCACCAGCACGACCTTGACGAAAAATTGGATTCGGCTCGCACGAACAGGAGAGCACTTCTACTCAACGGGCCTCTGCGGCGAAAAGAAGTGTTAAGCGCCCCGCACGCCGGGGCGGGGCGGGTTTCACCATAATCTCGACATCCCTACCCAGTTTTGTCAGGCAGCACAGTAGCAGGCGTTCTGCCCCCCCCCCGAAATTGCCCCTTCAACAAGTTCGAAACCTTCGGTTGGGTCAGGTTCAGGAGTTTTGCGGCGCCCTCCTGGGTAAGGCCACGTTCGCGTATGAGGTC
Source organism: uncultured Acidobacteriota bacterium (assembly GCA_964438685.1). Taxonomy (GTDB): domain Bacteria; phylum Acidobacteriota; class Terriglobia; order UBA7540; family UBA7540; genus Bog-366. Next base: position 18,177 of record CAYTMD010000062.1, on the reverse strand, counting down.
GGCGATCTTGGTCACAAGTTGTGCCTTCACCGCCATGTCCTCGGAGTCGGGATAGCCCAAGTCAGCGTAAACATTCCCGCTGCCTTCATGGAAAGCAACACCTTCAATGTTGTTTCGCCTCTTCATAGTTCCAATTGCCTTTGATTTTGGTGTCCTGATCCAAGTATTTCGATCTTGGAACCGACACAACCTCGCACAACCATCCCCATCAGGTCAGGGCCCGTCATCGACGGAATAGTGCTTCATATCTCCAATTGACCGCGCGCGCGGATTCTTTTATTGTTTGGCAAGCTTGGGGTGGGGAAATGATCCGGCCGCTCCGGGTGGGCTTTTACCTCTTCCATGAATTCACCTGAAACTGTTTTGGACACGACGGCTGCCGTCTCCGCCCCGCCGCAATTGCTGCGGGCACTCGGCTGGTGGGAAGCCACTGCCATTGTGATTGGAATCATGATTGGCACGGGCATCTTCATTGTGCCGGCGCAGATCACCCGGTCCATGGGCACGCGCGATGCGGCGCTCTGCGTCTGGGCCGTCACAGGGGTATTAAGCCTTTTCGGCGCGCTTTCTTTTGCGGAATTGGCCGCGATGATGCCGCAGGCCGGCGGGCAGTACGTTTACCTGCGAGAGGCCTACGGACCCCTGACGGGTTATTTGTGCGGCTGGTCGTTCTTCGTCGCGGCGCAAACCGGTGGCATCTCCGTACTGGCTGTGGGGTTTGCCGAGTATGCCCATGAGTTCCTGCCCCTCACACCCTGGGAGCAGAAGGCGGTTGCTGCAGCGTCGATCGTGCTGCTGACAGCGGTCAACTACCGCGGCGTGCGCGAAGGCGGCATTTTGCAGTCGATCCTGACGGGGCTGAAGTTGGGCGCCCTTGCCGTAATCATCCTGCTGGGTTACGTGCTGGTAAAGGGATTGCCCGGAGGACCTGCCGAACTCGCGGCACCCACCGGGCATCGGTTCGCGGCCTCGTTCGGAGTGGCGATGGTCGGCGCCTTTTGGGCCTATGAAGGCTGGAACGCCTGCACGTTTGCGGCGGGTGAGGTGAAGCGCCCGGAGCGCAATGTCCCCCTGGCGCTGATCCTGGGCACCGGTGCGGTGATCCTCCTCTATCTGTTACTGAACCTGGTTTATTATCACGTGCTGCCCATGGATCAGGTGGCTCGATCGTCGCGTGTGGGCGCGGATGCGGCGGTTCGCATCTTCGGCCGCACCGGATCGTACCTGGTCTCACTGCTGATCATCATTTCCACCCTGGGGAGCCTGAACGGCAGCATCCTGGCCGCACCGCGCGTGTACTACGCCATGGCCAGGGATGGCCTGTTCTTCCGTTGGTGCGCGCGCGTGCATCCGCGTTTCCACACGCCCCATATCGCGCTGCTGGTGCAGGGCGCGTGGGCGATTATCATGGTGGCGGCGGTGACGTACGAACAGCTTTTCACTTACGTCATCTTTGCGGCATTTGTGTTCTATGCGTTGACGGCGCTGGCGGTGATTGTGTTGCGGCGCACACGGCCGGATGCCCCGCGGCCTTACCGCGTGTTCGGGTATCCCTATGTGCCGATTATTTTCGTGCTGGGTTCCGCATGGTTCCTCGTGAACACCTTGATGGAAGAACCGGTGGAGGCGGGATGCGGCGCCATCATGCTCGGCGTCGGTGCTGTGGTGTACTGGTTCTGGAAAAGGAAAGCCAAGCCGGGGGGGAATCCTGGCGATTCTCCCCCGTTATCTCCCACGTAAACACAATCAGAAACCGCCGCTACCTGGCGGTCTTAACTTTGGCAAGCAATGTACGCGCCTGAGCTTGGAAAGGTCCAGGCAATGCTATGGCCTTGTTCAAAGCCTCGGCAGCGGCGCGATGATTGGCGGGATAACCCCTTTCATAAGCAAAGGCCAGGTAATACAGAGCCTGACCTTCCAGAGCCGGGTTACCATCCAGCAGGCCGCTGGCAGTTTTCAGTTCGTCGATCGCCGGAGCCAACTTCGTGGTCTTTTCCGCCTTCATCAATTGGGCGTAGCCCAGCGTCAGGTGTGCCATTCCCAGTTGGTTGGCAATATCCTTCTTAAACGCCGCATCATCAACCCCCTCGGGCTTCTTCAATCCCTGCGCGGCAGTCAGGGCTTTCTGCGCGTAACTGGCGCCTTTTTCCGGGGAGGGGTGAGGCAGGTAGAAAGCATAGATCAGACCCAAAGTGTTCATCGCCACAACATTGTTGGGATCAGTGGCAATGACTTTGTCGCCGTACTCAATGGTCTTATCCAGATTCCCTTGCCGCTGATATGCCTGAAAGTAGATCGTGTTCACCTGCGTCGCGTTGTCCTTCTCCACGTCAGGATAGGTCTTCAGGAAGGGCTCAAGCACCTGTATCTGTTTCGCCGGATCGGTGATGCGCGGCAATATCTGGAAGAAAGCCCACACCGCGTAGTCGTGGCTATCCTTGCCTAATTCCTGGCTGTCCTTCTGAATCTTCGCCCATTCCTCGTCAGTAGCCTTGGCAGGACGTACCGGAGCGGCAGTCTCCTCTTTGGCCTGGTCCGGGACCTTATTGATGACATCAAAGATCGTGTCACTCACCTTGGTGCTGGAAGCATAGGCGCGCATGAGCGTGAGATAAAGATTCAGATCTTTATAGTTTGCCGCCAGGTCCTTTTCCGCGGATTCAATGGACTTGTCGTAGTCCTTCAACTTCAAGTTGATCATCGAGTAGTATTCGTTCACGCAAGGCATGAAGGACGAGTTGGCATGCTCCTTGGCGAAGGCATCAAGAGCATCGAGCTGATCCTTCGGGTTTTCTGCTCCGTTGACGGCAAGCATCAGATGATCTTCATCCGTGTTCACCGCAACTGTAAAACTGGGGCAAGGCTGTTGGGCCATCAGCGGCAGGGCCATCATGCCAATTACGACAAATAGGAACACAAATAATTGTTTATGCATAAAAACCTCCGGTCAGGACGAAATCCGGGATTCGGGCGTCCGCCCGAGACGAGGCACAAACCGCGGAACCGACCGCCGATAGTCTTCGTATTGTGGTCCATATTGGTCCAGGAGTTCGCGCTCCTCAAGGGGTGCAACGATTTGATACAACAGGACGTTCAGAATTGCCAGCAAAAAAATTGCGTACGCCCCCGTCAGGAAAGCCATGCTCAACATCATGAGCATGTAAAGCAGGTAACGCGGATGGCGAACGCGCCCGTAAATGCCCGCGCGAATCACCCCGCACAAGCGATGTTCCGGGTTGATTTCCGTCAGACCCGCCAACCGCCGCCAACCGAAGGCATGCCGCGTCTGCGCGTCGAGCCATTGTGCCACGATAAAAAGAACGCCGCCCACAATCCACGTCAGCGCATTACGCTCCACGCGCCGGGAAAACAACGGATGACGTGAAATGACAATCCCCGCCGCGAAGATCAGCCACACCGGCAACGCCACCCAGAACGCGCGGTTCCCCAGACGCCGCCAGAAGCCAATGGCAGGGTGAAACACAAACCAGAAGAAGGGAATCCAGAGAAGCAGGATCAGATAAAAGAGGGCAACGTAATCAATGAGGTGAAGAAATCCGCCGACGAGCGAGATGTGGCCGGAAGTGATGGAATGCATAAAAGAAAGTCCGAGGTCCGAGGCGTCGGCAGAGGGCATCATAGCTTAAAGTTCGGGATCCTATCAGCCGCCGCCATTTTAACCCAAAATTGCGCCCGATCCGTGTCCGATACGGGCAGGCTTGACGCACAAAATTACATATACAATACTTCAGACTTGGGACTGGGGACCTCGGACTTCGGACTTTGAGAAAGGGAGGCGTGCTATGCAGCACCTGGCGTGGGAGAGTGTTAACAAAGAGGTTTTGAACAACAAGCTCTGGCGAAAACTAATCACGGGCGAGAAAGCAATGGCGGCACAACTTGGACTGGCCAAGGGTTGCGTGGTACCGCTGCACCAGCACGAAAGCGAGCAAATCAGCATCGTGATGCAAGGCGCATTGAAGTTTGACGTGGGGAGCCGTGAAGTGGTGGTGCGCGCCGGCGAGGTGCTGGTGATACCCCCCAACATTCCTCACAGTGCTCTGGCGATTGAAGATTCGATCGCGGTTGATGTATTTAGCCCCATCCGCCAGGATTGGCTGGATGGATCGGACAAATATTTGCGGAAGTAGCTTTGCCCGGAAAGTCGTGGGAACGAGAGCCGGAGTAAAACCAAAACTTGGTCTGTGCTGACTTTACCTTCGCACCATCGGTGTGTCGTTCCCTTTCCCATCGGTGGTCATGAAAGGTACGAGCCCGGAAGATACCTCGCGTTGGGCGATGACGATGATCTTGTTGTTTTCGGTCTGAACACGTGCTCTGGCCCCGGCATACAACTGATGGGCGCGTTTAGCCGCCACCAGAATAAAGCGGAATTTGCTATCGATACCCTGTGGAAGTTCCATTGTCGATCTCCCTCCGCATGCTGCCAGACTTGTGGATCCGGCACTGCCTGAATCGGAACTTGAAACCGAACGCATCTGCCGTCGGCAGGGATAGACTCTTGCGCATACTCCCCGCCGCGCCTTGCCAGCCAGTTGCCGCATTGCGTTACAGCAGCGTTGCTTTACAGGCCGCAGAAAAGGACCGCAACAAAGCCATCAAGGACGAAGCGAAAAAATGCCCCGATATTGCCGGGATAGTCATCTGCGCAAACATGTCCCTGAGCCCAATTGTGCTCATCAGGAACGCCGGGGAGGCCTTGCTTAACCCGTCCGTCCAAAGAGATTTTCGGCCGCGGGTTGGCGCCCTATAGGGCGAATTTCAGGTTTACTGCAACCCTCCAACCCGTCGGCGCAAAAATGTTCGTTCTTAGTAATCTCGTCTGCGGCTGAAGTTGTCGCGGCCACCACCGCCACCACCGCGGGGGCGGGCAAAATCTGTACGCGGGGGACGCGCTTCATTAACGGTCAAGGGGCGGCCGTCAAGAGACTGTCCGTTCAAGCCAGCGATTGCACGCTGAACATCTTCGCCTTCAGCAAGCTCGACAAAACCAAAGCCGCGAGGCGTCCCGGTCATCTTGTCGCGAATCACCACGGCGGAGGCGACTTGAAAGCCTGCATTGGTCACAAACTCGTTAAGGCCTTGATCGGTGGTGCTGTGGGGTAAATTTCCTACAAAAAGTTTCGTTGCCATAAATTTCTCTGTTCCTCTCAGGTGGGACGGCCTCATGGGCCCGATCCCTCATGTTGTACTTTCGGTTATAGGTCCCCGGGACGTTGCCCGAGGCGCCCTGGAAATGCCAGTCCAAGGGCTTGTTGTTCCAGTCTGGCCGCGTTCGCCAGGCGATGCAAATTCTCAAAGACTTCCCACTGCGACGCCACCCCTGTAAGCGGCAAGATCCGAAATTCCGCGCTTCGCTTCGTTCGCCAAGGAAATGACAGCCCAAGATGCTCGCTGGTGTGAATTAGCGTGCCCGGAGGGTGTCGCTTGCTCCCTAGTCCGGCGGAGCTCTTCAATGCCGTTCGGCCTGAGAGACATCCACTGATGGCTTGCGAACCTGACAACCTCCTTGGTTGTCTTGTAGGGGATGCAATGCGAGATAACCAGACTTAGTTCAGGAGACTAAAGGTGTGCCTAAGAGGGGCTCTTCTCATTAACTAAGGTAGGTGAATTAACCCTTTTTGTCAAGTCTATAATGATCTTCTGGACGATTCTCCCATGGCTAACCGTTGTCAGGAGGCGATTTACCGTCGAGTACCAACTGCTCCTGCCGAGTCATTTTTCATTATGGACAGGGGAACGCTGATGGAAGGTTCGTGATATTGTCCTTGGTCGGCGTGCCCGGCATAAATGATATTATTTGCGATTGGGCACGCTGGCACGGATTTGAAGATCGTTGGACTCTCCAGGAGTTGCTCATGAGGAATTGCCTTCGTATTACATGCCTTATCGTCAGCTTTTTCCTCCCCCTCGCCGCCAAGGCGCAGGCGGTGTTTTCACTTAACGCCGGCGACCGGGTGGTATTTTACGGTGACAGCATCACCGATCAGCGGCTTTACACCGTCTATATTGAAACCTATGTCGTAACGCGCTTCCCCCAGCTCCGTGCCACCTTTGTGCATAGTGGCTGGGGTGGCGACCGTGTCTCGGGCGGAGGCGGTGGACCCATCGACGTGCGGCTGGAACGCGATGTCATTCCCTACCAACCCACGGTAATGACCATCATGCTGGGAATGAACGATGGAGGCGTACGGCCGTTTGACGAAGGGCTCTTTGCCAAGTACACCCAGGGGTATCAGCACATCGTTGAATCGGTGCAGAAGGCCGATCCGCAGATTCACCTCACACTGATTCAACCCTCGCCCTACGACGACGTGACCCGCCCTCCCGGTTTTGAGGGCGGTTACAATGCCACCCTCCTTCGTTACGCGGAGTGGGTAAAGGCTTATGCCCAGCGGATAGGAGCGACCGTGGCGGACCTGAACACACCGGTCGTGGATGTACTGAAGAAAGCGAACGCCATCGATCCCAAACTTGCGCAAAAGATTGTGCCGGATCGCGTGCATCCGGGCCCTGACGGTCACCTGATTATGGCGGAGGCAATCCTGAAGGCCTGGAACGCGCCCGCCACCGTGACCGCGGTGGAAATCAACGCGGCGAAGCGGCATGTCGTACGCGCGGACAATACGGAAGTTGAAAGAGTGGTTTCACGCGCAGGAACCCTGACATGGAAACAGACGGACGGAGCACTGCCGATGCCGTTCGATCCGAGTAATCCCATGACCGCACTGGTGATGCGCTGTTCGGATTTCGTCCAGGCCCTGGACCAGGAACCCTTGCGCGTAACCCGCCTGAAGGCAGAAAAATATACGCTGAAGATCGATGATGAAACCATTGGAACGTTTACCGCGTCGCAGCTTGCGGAAGGAATCAATCTCGCTGAACTCTCCACTCCCATGAGCAAGCAGGCGATGGCGGTAGAAACCTTAACCGTGAAACACAACACGGTCCATTACAGCCGCTGGCGGATGATTCAGGTGCCGCTTGAGGGGATGACCGCGCCCCACCTTCAGACAGCCTTGAATGATTTGAATACCCTGGACTTTGAGCTCGTTGAGGAGCAGCGTGCCGCCGCACTGCCAAAGATGCACGCGTATGAGCTGGTTCCCCAGGAAATACAAGCAACAAGAAGGTAAATAACATCATGAAGGCCCTGACGCTCACGGATTACAAGCAACTTGTTTACGGAGATGCCCCGGACCCGCGCATTGCCGACCACGAGGTACTGGTCAGGGTGCGCGCCTGCGGCATTTGTGGCAGTGACGTTCACGGAATGGACGGCTCCACCGGACGCCGCGTGCCACCGATTATCATGGGCCATGAAGCCGCCGGCGTGATCGCCGAGGTCGGGAAACAAGTCAAGGGTTGGAACGTTGGTGACCGTGTAACCTTCGACTCGACAATTTCCTGCGGCACGTGCTGGTATTGCCAGCGCGGGTTGATCAACCTTTGCGACAACCGCCGCGTCCTGGGCGTCTCATGCGAGGATTACCGTCAGCACGGGGCGTTTGCCGAATACGTCGCACTACCCCAACGAATTTTGTACCGTCTGCAGGACTCGGTTTCCTTTGAAGAAGCCGCCATGCTTGAACCCGTGTCCGTGGCAGTACACGCGGTGGAGCGAACTCCGGTTTCACTGGGGGACACTGCCGTGGTAATGGGCACGGGCATGATCGGGCTGCTGGTAGTGCAGGCCCTGCGCGTCGCGGGTTGCGGAAAGATCATTGCTGTCGATTTGGAACCAGAAAAGTTGAAGCTGGCATTGAAGCTCGGAGCCGACGTTGCCCTGAAGGCAGATGAGTGCGACGTTGTCCAGGAAGTGCGGAGCCGCACGGAAGGGCGTGGGGCTGACGTTGCCCTGGAAGTAATTGGACTGAGCCCCACCATCAACACGGCAGTTGCCAGCCTGCGCAAAGGCGGTTCGCTGACGCTGGTTGGAAATTTTCGACCTACGGTGGACATCCCGCTGCAGGCTGTGGTGACGCGACAATTAACGCTGGCAGGTAGCTGCGCCAGTAGCGGCGAATACCCTGCCTGCTTGGAATTGCTGGGGCGCAAAGCCATCAAGACGCAAGCCCTGGTCAGCGCCACTCCCCCTCTGGCGGAGGGCGCGGGCTGGTTCAAACGTTTGTATGAACGTGAACCAGGCTTGCTAAAAGTCATCTTGCACTGTTAACAGTGCGAAAGAACGGGAACCAACATGGAAGCGCTCAAAACCGCCATTGTCGGCTGCGGGAAGGTTGGGCACCTGCACGCCAAAGCCCTCAGCCAGGCGCCGGAATCCGTCTTCGTCGCCGCTTGTGGCAGGGACCCGGTTCGGACGGAGAAATTCGCCGCTGCTTACAACGTCAAAGCCTATACCGACGTCGAGGAGATGATTGTCCGCGAAGGTGTGCAGGCGCTGACGATCTGTACTCCCCATCCGTTGCACGCTTTCCACGCCGTCAAAGCCGCCAAGGCTGGCGTTCATATACTTATCGAGAAGCCTCTGGCATCGTCGCTAAAGGATTGCGACGCCATCCTTCAAGCCGCAAGAGAAAACGATGTGAAGGTCGGCATGATCTCACAGCGGAGGTTCTATGCTCCGTGTGCCCGGGTCAAGAAAGCAATTGAGGATGGCAAACTGGGCCGGCCGATCCTGGGCTCCGTCGCCATGTATGGCTGGCGTGATGAGGCGTATTACCGCAGTGACCCCTGGCGCGGATCATGGCAGGGTGAAGGGGGAGGAGTCCTGGTCAATCAGGCGCCCCACCAACTTGACCTGCTCCAATGGTATTTGGGCCCGATCGATGAGCTCTTCGGATATTGGGCCAATCTCAATCACCCTTACATTGAGGTGGAGGACACAGCGGTGGCGGTGCTGCGCTTCAAGAACGGCGCGCTTGGCAATATCGTGGTTAGCAATTCCCAAAACCCTGCGCTGTACGGAAGGGTTTACGTGCACGGCAGCAACGGCGCTTCCATCGGCGTCCAAACCGACGGAGGGGCAATGTTTATCGCCGGCATGTCGAGCATCACTGAACCACCCATCAACGATTTGTGGACGGTTCCCGGAGAAGAAGACTTATTGAAAAGGCGGCAGGAAGAGGACTCTGATTTCTTCCTCAGCATTAACCCTGTCGAATACTATCATCAGCTTCAGATTTCCGAATTCTTGACAGCCGCCATGGCAGGGCGTGATTCCGCCGTCCCGGGCGAGGAAGGCCGCAAGACGGTGGAAATCTTCGAAGCCCTCTATCGTTCCCAGCGAGATCGGAAACCCGTCAAGTTCCCCCTAACATCCGAATTGGGCGCACACACTTCGCGCTAACTTGACCGCATAGGGACGGCTCCCCTGCCCTTTCGTTCGCATGATAGACTCAATAGCTATTCATCGAGGAGGTTGACGTGGCACTTTACATGGTTACGGGCGGCGCTGGATTTATCGGTTCACATATAGTGGAAGAGTTGGTGCGACGCGGGGAATCCGTCAGGATACTGGACAACCTCTCCACCGGCCGGGAAGCGAATCTCGCTGCCGTCAAGGGCAAGATCGACTTCCGCCATGCTGATATACGCGATCTTGCGTCCATCCGTCCGCTCTTTGCGGGCGTCGATTACGTTATCCACCTCGCCGCGCTGGCTTCCGTGGCGCGGTCCATGGAGGATCCCATCGAAACTACGCTGGTCAACCTCAACGGCACGCTTCATGTCTTTCTTGCCGCCCGTGCGGCGAACGTCAAGCGGGTGGTGATGGCCGCCACCGCCGCCGCTTACGGCGATGATCCCGCTCTGCCCCGTGTGGAAACGCAGACTCCGCAACCGCTTTCACCTTATGCGCTCACCAAGCTGGCGGGCGAATATTATGGCCAGATTTTCTATCGCAGTTTTGGGCAGGAAATTGTCGCCCTGCGTTTTTTCAATATCTTCGGACCGCGGCAGGATCCGCAGTCCCCTTACACCGGCGTACTCTCCAAGTTCATCGTCGCCTACCTGCGCGGTACCACTCCCACAATCTTTGGCGATGGCGAGCAGTCAAGAGACTTCACCTACGTTGCGAATGTCGTAGACGCCACGTTGCGCGCCTGCCTGGCTCCTGCCGCCCCCGGCAAAGTCATCAATGTAGGCACAGGCAGAAGTTCCACGCTGAATCAAACCATTACTCTCCTCAATACAATCTTTGGCCTTCAGGTGAAACCACAGTATGGCCCGCCGCGAATGGGAGATGTGCGGCACTCCACGGCCGATATTTCACTGGCGCGAGCGACGTTGGGTTATGAACCGCTCGTTTCTTTTGAAGAGGGACTGCGGCGCACGGTTGACTCGCTTCGCGCCGCCTTGGCGGAAGTTTGACATGGCAGCGCGTCACGCATGGGCATTCACGCTGCTTTGCGAATTTCCAGATTGAAATACCAAATCCTTTAGTTCGCCGCGGTCGCGGGAGGGCCCAATCAGGCTGAGGGAGTACCCCACCACAAAAGTAACAACAACTCCCATCAAACCGTAATAGAAGAAGGAAATGTGCAGCTTCCACGCGGTCAGCGACACAGCGATGAGTCCCGTCAAACCACCGGCAATGGTCGCCTTCCCCTTGGCCCGGTATGTTAGCATCCCTAAAAGAAAAATTCCCAGGGTGGGTCCACCCAGAAAGCTATTTACCAAATTGAAAGCATTGACGATTGGGCCCAGGCGGCCTGCAAATAATGCCGCAAGGGTCGCTGCCATGCCCCAACTTAGGGTTCCCAACCTGCCTACGAGAACACCATGGTCATTGGCCCCATCGGGATGGAACAGGCGCTGGTAGAAATCAACTGTGGTTACCGTGGCCAGAGAGTTTATCCCCGAGCTCACCACCGCCATAGAGGCGGCGAATATCGCGGCGATGACAAAGCCCGCAAGTATTCCGCCCAGTTCGTGAACCACGAAATAGGGGAGAATCGCATCCCTCATGGGCAGACCTGCCAATCGGGCAGGATAAGCGTGGTAGTATGCAAAAATAGCAAATCCTGACATAAACAGCAGGCCCGAAACCGGTACGGCAATCAAGGCGTCGAGCATCACAGATATACGCCCCTCGCGCAGCGAACGCGTGGTGAAGTAGCGCTGCAGGCAAGCCTGGTCGGTGCCCAACGTAGAGAGGATCAGGGTCCCCATCCCGAGAATCATTGCCCACACGGACGTCAAGGCGTGAGGATCCGGGGAGAAATTGAACATATGGAATCGGCCTGCTTCCAGCGCCACGTGGTACGCAGCCACCACCCCACCTGGCACCCTGGAAATGGACGCCCAAAGCACGGCTGTCACCCCCATTACCAGTATCGAAAACTGCAAGACGTCTGTCCAGATGACCGCCTTCATCCCGCCCAAGGTAGTGTAAAAAGTGGTGAGCGCACCGATCGCGAGAACACAACCCGTGAGGGGAAGGCCTGTGAGGAGAGAGAGGACAATAGAGGGCACGTAGATCACGATCGCCACGTGCGCGCTCCGCGTCAGCAGGAAAAACGTGCTCCCCATCAGACGAACCCTGACGTCAAACCTGCGCTCAAGGTATTGATAGCCGGTGTAAAACTTGAAGCGCGAATAGAAAGGCATGAACAGGAACATGACAATGGGCGCCGCCAGCAGGTATGACGTGGTACCCAGAAATAGTTCCAAATTGTGGCCGTAACCCCAAGCAGGCACTCCCATCACCGTCATTCCGCTCATATCCGCGGCCACTAGGGAAATGGCAACAGGGATCACCCTCATCCTTCTGCCTCCCAGGAAATACTCCGACGCAGTGGACCGACGGCGATAAAAGAAACTCCCTATCGCGCATACCGTGATGAGGTAAGCGACTACAATGGCCCACTCGGAAGCTGTAAAGTGTCCTTGCATCAATGTCACTGAAACCGGCCACGCCAGCGTAATTACAATCAGCCGCCCCGTCAATTTAAACCTTTGGGGTTTATGATTGATAAGTCCGAAAGCGCATTGATGATTGTGGTGGAGGATTAGTTCGATATCATGGTATACGAGCAGAGGCATCGCGGGTTGTTGGCAGAGAATTTTCCTGTTCCGGAGAGGGGTAATGTCGATGATGAACCTGAAAGTGGGGATCGCGAAGGTCGAGTACACGCCCGAAGTGGGCCTGCCCTTAATGGGAAACTTCCGCGATGATTATGGAGCCAGGGGCGTCCACGACCCTTTGTGTTCGCGCGCTCTGGTGATCGAGGATCCACACGGCACCAAGGTTGCGTTGATGTCGATCGATATTTGCATGATCGACCGGGACAATACCGCGCTGATGCGGCGCCACATTGCCGCGCAAACCGGCCTGCGACCCGAGAACATCCTCATTGCCGCAACCCACACGCATAGTGGCCCGGCACCGATGAGCCTGGGCTTGCTCCCCAAGTCCGATGATAATGCCGTTGAACGCTTCTTGACGAAGGCTGCCACCGCGGTCGTGTTGGCTAATCAAAGGCTCAAGCCTTCGCGCCTGACCTTCGGCGCAGCACAGGAAACGCGACTGAGCTTCAATCGCCGCCTGCACTGCAAGGATGGCAAGACGCACATGAACTGGGAAGGCCTGGACCCAAGCTTTGTTATTGAAGCATTAGGGCCCGTGGATCCCCAACTCACAACGTTGACAGTTGAACAGGATGGCGGCCCCGTCGCTGCTTTGGTGAACTTCCCCCTGCACCCGGCAATTCTGGCGGGAGACAACTGGCTCTATTCCGCGGATTATCCCGGCTATATGGCCGAGTGCCTTTCACGACTGAGCGGGAATGGCTTGATTCCAATATTTTTCAATGGCTGCTGTGGCGACGTAAATCACCTTGATTACAGCGACAGGACTCAGGGCCGCGGCTTTCAAATGACCCAACGGGTAGGATATCTGGTCGGCGTGGCAGCCGTCGAAGCCCGGAATCGCGCTGTCCCGGTGGAAGGGAATTCCATGTCAGTCTCGCGTGAAATGGTTCAGTTGAAGAGGCTGAAGATCAGCGAAGAACAGCACGAATGGGCACAGGAGATTATCCGCAAAGCGCAGGAGCAAGCGGCGCCTGGCCAGGTGGATGGCCTTCCCGACGAACACTATGCCAGGATGTGGGTAGAAATGTATCCTAAGCAAGGGCAAGACGATTTTGCCGAGGTGTGCGCGCTCAGGATCGGAGATCTGGGAATTGTGACGCTACCGGGTGAAATGTTCTGCAAGTTTGGCCTGCAAATCAAGAAAGAGTCGCCCGCAAAGCACACCATCGTCATTGAACTCGCCAACGACGCGCTGGGATACTTTCCCACCAGGGAAGCTTTCGATCAGGGCGGCTACGAACCCTCAACGGGAACCACGCTTTACGAGCGTAATGCGGGAGAGAAACTCACCGCCTCTGCGCTGAATCAACTTAACCAACTGTTTTCCACGTGAGCTACTCAGGCAGGCGCGGGCAAGATCGCGGACCAGGTCTACCTGCGCCTTTTGCCCTTTGCGTGTCTGGAACTTTTCCCGTCCCCGGAACCGAATCCAAACTTGGGCAATAGCTCAACAACCATCCTCCGCTTTGCGGCGGGGTCAAGATCGGTCCGGCGAAGTATAATGTGAGCTGCGTGCTCAAACGCCCGCATTTGAACGGCACTGCTGATTAATTTGGAAAGACTTCCCCTTGGAATTTTAATCACCCCTTCGGCGTCGGCGTGAATGATATCGCCTGGAGCAACGGAGATGCCGCCGAGAGTGACGGGCTCCTTCATCGCCTTAAAGCGGAGGGCGCAGTGGTGAATGGTTTTGCCTTTGCAATATGCCGCGAAGGGAACGGATAGCAGACCCTTGACGTCCCGCACCCCTCCGTCTGTAACAGCGCCGAAGCAACCCACGGAATAGAGGGACTTGGCCATCCCATCCCCCAGCACGCATTCGTGGTCCGGCCGCTCGCCCGTGGTCTTTACCACCCAAACAGATGGAATCGACATTTTCCGCATCTCTTCGAGCTGCCGGTAAAAATCATCGACGTTCGACTGCCCATTCGGACTGCTGCTATCAAGTTCACAGACCACCGCTATTCCCACGGTCGGACCCAAGGTGGGAGTTACAGACTGGATCGACCCGGCCATGTAAAATTCATGCGCGGGAGTGGGATCAATGTGGTCAAGAGTGTTGGCAATTAATGCCGTGTCAAAGTCCCGCAGACCTTCAATAAGTGCAAGCAAATCGATCTTCGCCACGAGGATTTCCTCCTAAGATTTGGGCCCGGCAGAAGCTGGATTCGGCCCGACATATGCATAAAGGATAACATGCACTTGGGCAGCATCCGGCGCAACGTCGCCGATGGACAATTCCGTACCGGCTAATCCTCCTTTGGATGACTGTGACTTTGCGGATTGAGTTCCACATAGCGGAAGCAATGAACAGCATGATCGTTGACCATTCCCACGGCCTGCATGAAGGCATAACAGATGGTGGAACCCACAAAGTTGAACCCGCGCCGCTTCAGGTCTTTGCTCATCGCATCCGATTGGGGAGTGTGCGCCGGTAACTGTTGCGACTTCCGCCACGCGTTCTGCCGGGGCTGCCCGTCCACAAATCTCCAAATGTAGGCATCAAAGCTGCCAAACTCCTTTTGCACCTTCAGGAACGCTTGCGCATTCTGGATGGCCGAAGCAATCTTCAAGCGATTGCGGATGATGCCCGGATTTCCAAGCAAATCGCGGACTTTCTTCGGGCCGTATCGGGAAACTGCCAGCGGGTCAAAGTGATCAAACGCCGCGCGATAGTTCTCACGCTTTTTCAGGATGGTGTCCCAACTCAATCCCGCCTGCGCACCTTCCAGGATGAGAAACTCGAAGAGCCGTTGGTCATCGTGCAGAGGTACGCCCCACTCATCGTCATGGTAGCGAATGACAAGGTCGTTGCCAGCCCAATGGCAGCGCTGGATGGCATTAGCTGAAGATTCACTAGAGGTCATCTCTTCTCACTCCATACTCGGTGAAGGTTCATGCGCTTGCTAATATCGGGCAGAGCCGAAGACGATTGCCCTTGCAAAGAAGATGCCAGGAACTACCGGGCACAAGTGCATGCTGACTTCAATCTACCGTCACGCAAAGGGGCATTTCAACAAAGATCGCGCCGCGGAGTTGATTGCGCCATCTGCACTCCTCCATTAGAATGCTCGGGGGAGAGTTTCTGCCCCAACTTATCGCCCAACTCCGTGAGGATGCCGTTGCCCGAGAGAAAGCCAATTGCCTTGGCGTCAGATCACGCAGGTTATCCATTGAAAGAGAAGATCCGTGAGTATCTTATCCGCAAGGGTATTGCGGTGCAGGACTTCGGCACTCACTCTGCAGCCCGCGTGGATTACCCCGATTACGCGGAGAAAGTGGCCGGTCAGGTTGTCGAAGGCCACGCGGATTGCGGCATACTGGTCTGTGGAACCGGCCTGGGAATGATGCTGGCGGCCAACAAGGTGCCGGGAATCCGGGCCCTTCCCTGCAACGATACAATTTCCGCCCATTTCGCCCGCTCGCATAACAACGGCAACATCCTCACGCTGGGCGGCCGGATGCTGGACGAAGCAACCATGCAAAAGATTGTCGACACATGGCTGGCCACGCCTTTCGAAGGAGGTCGGCACCAACTGCGTGTGGAGAAGATCGACGCTATTGACGCACATTTCCATAGGGAGAAAAGTTCATGAATGCTCGAGTACGCCCGTTCCTGCGCACGCTCCATGAGGTGGACCCGGAAGTTGCGCGCGCCATTGACCTGGAAGTTGACCGGCAATCCCGCACTGTGGAATTGATCGCCTCGGAGAATTTCGTAAGCGAGGCCGTGCTGGAAGCCCTGGGCTCCGTGATGACCAACAAGTATGCCGAAGGCTTGCCCGGCAAGCGCTACTACGGGGGATGCGAGTATGTGGATGTGGCGGAGAATCTTGCCATCGATCGCGCCAAGAAGCTTTTTGGCGCTGAGCATGCCAACGTCCAACCGCACTCCGGCAGCCAGGCCAATCAGGTGGTCTACATGACCGTGCTGAAACCTGGCGACACGCTGCTGGGCATGAGCCTGGCGCACGGCGGCCACTTGACGCATGGCCACCCACTGAATTTCTCCGGGAAGATGTACAACATCGTCTCCTACGGCGTGAGCAAGGAAACTGAGACCATCGATTACGACGAGCTCGAACGTCTGGCCAAGGAGCATCGGCCTAAACTCATTCTGGCGGGAGCGAGCGCGTATCCACGCTTTCTGGATTTCGCGCGCTTCGGTGCCATCGCCCGCGAGGTCGGTGCGGTGCTGATGGTTGACATGGCGCATATCGCCGGTTTGGTGGCGGCAGGATTGCACCCCAGTCCCTTCCCGCACGCCGACTTTGTAACCACGACGACGCACAAGACTTTGCGCGGACCGCGCGGCGGCGCCGTCTTTTGCAAAGAGCAATACGCCAAGGCCCTTGACAGGATTGTCTTCCCCGGCATGCAGGGCGGGCCGCTGATGCACGTGATCGCCGCCAAGGCCGTATGCTTTCACGAAGCTCTTCAACCGGAGTTTACCGAATACCAAAAGCAGATTATCGCCAACGCCAAGACGATGGAGCAGGCGCTGGCAGCGGAAGGTTTTCGCATCGTCGCCGGCGGAACAGACACTCACCTGATGCTGGTGGATGTGTTCACCAAGAAAGTAACCGGCCGCCAGGCCCAGGAAACCTTGGAGCGCGCCAGCATCACCGTCAACAAGAACGCCATTCCTTTTGACGCCAACCCGCCCGCCGTGGCCAGCGGCATTCGCGTGGGAACACCTGCTGTCACCACGCGCGGAATGAAGGAACCGGAGATGCGGCAGATCGCACGCTGGATCGCCGAGGTCCTGAACAATATCGAAGACGAATCCACCGTCAAGCGCGTGCGCAGCCAGGTGGAATTGCTGACGGAACAATTCCCGCTTTATGAAAGCCGGCGGGTGGCGGCGGGAACGAAGTAAGCTGGCTTGGTAAGGGCTCTCCCGGCGCCGTCTATCGCACCTGCGCCTGTGCCACTTCAATGAAGGCGAGCATGTTTTCCAGCGGCACGTCACCTTCCACCGAATGAGCGGGGGAGAGGATAAAACTGCCGGCGCGCCCCAAGTCGATCAGGCGCCGCGTTTCGCGCCGGACGTCCTCCGCCGTGCCATAGGGCAGGGTGCGTTGCGTCGAGAGCCCGCCCCAGTATGACAGCCGCCCGCGGTATTGTTGTAGCAACGCGGCAGTGTCCATGACTTCCGGCTGAAAGGGATTGAAGCAATTGAGGCCGATGGCCACGAGGTCGTCGAATAACTCATCCACGTCACCGCAGGAGTGGATGAAAACGAATTTGCCGCTTTCCCTCACCGCGCCATACAGGCGTTTCAGCACCGGGAAGATAAACTCCTTCCACATGCCGTAACCCATTTGGAGACCCTGCTGCTGGCCCCAGTCATCACCAAAGTAGACAGCGTCAATGTCGTACTTCAGCGCCGCGCGGACCTGTGCAAGGTTGTAATCGGCGATCGTGTTGAAAAGCTCGTGGACAAAACGGGGATGATCGCAAAAATCCATCATCAACGTTTCCATCCCACGCATGGTCCACGCCCGCTCGTACAGCGAAAACCCCAGGCAGAACAGACGGAACCGGTCCGGATAGCGCTGCGTCCGGGCGGGAATATCGGCAAAAAACCTCGGATCGAGTGGATCAGGAAATTCGTAGCCGGTCAGACTCGGTTCAGGGAGGACGCGGCCCCGTACGTTGCCGATGTCCTTGTCCACGCTGCGGTCCCACACCACGCCGAAGACATCACGGACGCAATCGTTTCCCAAGTCCTCAAAAAAGCCAATGTCGCTGCCCAGCTCAAGAATGTGATCGCCCAACAGGTTCGGCAAGTCGTCCTGACCGTAGTGGGCAATGAGCTTGGCCTTGGCTTCCTGGGTAAAACGAAACGACCAGGGAACGTAGGGCGGAGCCGCGCCTGCCAGAACCTGTTTAATCACCTCGCGTTTAGTCATGAAATCATCCTCGTCAATAATCCCGATCTCCGGTTTTGAACAACGTCCAGGGGCCGGCCCTCAAAAGAAATCAGAGAATCAGTCATTGAGTGATTGGCGATGGAGTGTCTGAAATCCACAAATCACCAATCACTAGCAGGATGCTGAAAAATGAGCCTCAAAAATAAAATTCGGCGGAGTCAAGGGT
>CAYTMD010000061.1:0-18902 GCA_964438685.1 uncultured Acidobacteriota bacterium | reverse complement strand
TGCAGTTAAAGATGGAGGGCCGCTCCGGCGATTCCACTTTCTCTCACATTCAAAAACTGGAGTTCACCGCGGGCCGGTTTGTGATCGTAGTTGAGAAGCCGAGGCTGTGGTGGCCGAAAGGCTACGGCGCTCCCGACCTCTACGAAGTAACAACCCAGCTCCTCGATGGCGGCAAGGTGATGGCGTCGCGCCATGACACGGTGGGAATCCGCAAGATCGAGCTGATTCGGACGGAGACCACCAGCATTGAAAAGCCGGGGCAATTTCAGTTCAAAGTCAACGGTGTGCCCATTCTGGTGAAAGGCTCCAACTGGGTGCCGGCCGATGCGTTTCACAGCCGGGACGCCGCGCGGTATGACAAGATACTCGCGTTGTTCATCGACCTGGGGTGCAACTTCCTGCGCAGTTGGGGCGGAAACGTTTACGAGGATCATGCGTTCTTCGATATCTGTGACCGGAACGGAATCATGGTTTGGCAGGACTTTTCCATGGCCTGCGCGTTCTATCCGCAAACACCGGAGTTTCTGGAGGTGATGAGGAGGGAGGCCATCTCGGTGGTGAGAAAATTGCGGAACCACCCTTCCATTGCTTTGTGGGCAGGCGACAATGAGGCGGACGAGTCCTACTTTTCAAATGGTCTCGACCCCGCGCACAACCAGATCACGCGGGAGGTCCTGCCTCATGTGGTTTTCCAGTGTGATCCTTACCGGCCATATCTCCCGAGTTCCCCGTACATGTCCCCGGAAGTGATCGCGGCGCATCAGAGGAAACTCATGCCGGAAGAACATCTCTGGGGCCCGCGCGACTATTTCAAGAGCCCTTATTACACCGAGCGCACGGCACATTTCGTGAGCGAGATCGGGTACCACGGCTGCCCGGGCCTCTCTTCCATCAAGCGCTTCATCGACGAGTCACATCTGTGGCCCTGGCAGGACAATGCGGAATGGATCTTCCATTCCACTGACATGACCGGCAGACCCTTCCGCGTCAATCTCATGGCCAACCAAGTGAAGGAAATGTTCGGCGCGGTTCCGGACAACATCGAAGAGTTCATCTTCGAATCCCAGGTCTCTCAGGCAGAGGCGAAAAAGTTCTTTGTTGAAATGACCCGCCTGAACAAGTGGCGGAGCACCGGCGTAATTTGGTGGAATGTTATGGACGGCTGGCCGCAATTCTCGGACGCCATCGTAGACTATTACTTCAACAAGAAGCTGGCGTACTACTACCTGCGGCGGGTTCAGCAGCCGGTCTGTGTCATGGTGGACGAACCCAAGGACTGGTACTGTCGGGTGGTGGTGGGCAATGATTCGCGCGAAGATGCCACCGGCCATTATCGCGTTTGGGACGCGGATTCCGGTGAAACTCTACTGGAAGGAAATTACGCGGCGAAAGCCAACGAGAATTTGGAAGTCGGCCAGGTGCCGGTTTTCCATTCCGACAAGCGGCTCTTTCTAATGGAATGGACGGCAAATGGCAAGAAGTACGCGAACCATTACCTCCAAGGCTCTCCGCCCTTCTCGCCTGCACAGTACAGGTCATGGCTTGCCAAGATCGCTGCCGTGCAAGGCGATTTCCGCGCTGAGGACGTTGGGAAGTGACCGCAGCTCAACTACCGTCAGATCGATGGAGCGCAGGTACTCCCTGCACCGCCGCGCGCTTTCCTTGGGCGCGCCCATGCCGGGAAGCACGTCCTGTTCTACGAGCACGTAACCGTCGTAACCGCGCGCGGCAAGCCAACGCAGAACCGCCGGAAAATCCACCGAGCCCTTTCCCAATTCGCAGAACACGCCTTGCCGCAGTGCCGTGAAGTAGTCCCACTCCTCCGTGCGTGCCCGCGCCGCTATTTTTGGGTCGCAGTCCTTGAAATGCATGTACCAGATGCGGTCGCCATAGCGTTCCATCGCCTCTACCACGTTCGCTTGGCCGGTGGCATACACGTGATGACCGGTGTCGAAGACCAGCCCGATTTTCGCCGGGTCCGTCAGCTCAAGGAACCTGGTAATCTCTTCCGGTGTTTCCACGTAACCGGCGCAGTGGTGATGAAAGACCGTTTTCAGGCCCGTCTCGTCAAATACAGCGCGGGCAAGGCGATTTGCTCCCGCCGTAAATACGGTCCATTCCGCCGCTGTCAGGCCCGCTCCGGCTGGAATCCGCCCCGCCAAACGGGTACGTTCCGGGTCGGTCCCGTTGTTGTCAGCCAGCACGATGTAGGGTTTCGAAGTCGATGCGACCGCAGCCAGAAGCCGCGCGGTCTTCACCGCGACCGCGATCCCGGCATCGTGCTCCTGTTGGTACTTCAGTGCCACAGGCACAAACGCTGCCAGCATCACCAATCCGCGCCGCTCCAGTTCGCCGCGCAAAACGCCGGACTCAGTGGGCATGTAGCCCCAATCGCCAAGCTCGGTTCCGGTGTAACCTGTTTCGGCCAGCTCGTCCAACATTCGGGAATAACCAATCTGTTCACCCTTAACGCCTTCAAACTCCAGCGTCCCCCACGAGCAGGGGGCATTTCCAACTAGAAATGACATGATCCCTCCTCAAAACCTGCGGCTCCAGTCCCGGGGCCAGCGCTCCACGACCACCTTGGTTTGCGTGTAGAACTCCATCCCCTGGCCCGCCTGCGCATGCAGGTCGCCGAAAAAACTCTCTCCCCAGCCACTGAAGGGAAAATACGCCATAGGTGCGGCGACGCCCACGTTGATGCCGACATTGCCGGCCTGCGCCTCATAGCGGAAGCGCCGCGCCGCCGCACCGCTGCTCGTGAAGAGACACGCCATGTTGCCGTAGTTTCTGTCGTTCACAAGGCGGATGGCCTCCTCGATGCTTTCCGCGTGCATCAGGCTGAGCACTGGGCCGAAGATCTCCGTGCGCGCGATGTCCCCTTGGGAGGGCACGCCGTCAAGCACCGTGGGGAATACGAAAAACCCGTCCTCGTATCCCCGCACCTTCCTTCCGCGGCCGTCCACTAGCACCTTGGCGCCTTCCTGCTCACCCTTGACAATCAGCCCTTCAATTCGCGCCTTGCTTTCGGCGGAGATTACCGGCCCCATCTCCACGCCGCCGTCGAGCCCAAAGCCGACCTTGCGGCTGCGCGCGGCCTCGGCCATTCGCGCCGATAACTCCACCTGCGAGTCCCCGACCGCAATCGCCACTGACGCGGCCAGACACCGCTGGCCCGCGCAGCCGAAGGCCGAATCGGCCAGGATCCTGGCAGTCATCTCCATGTCGGCGTCCGGCATCACCACGACGGGGTTCTTCGCGCCTCCCTGGCACTGAGCCCGCTTGCCCGCGGCCGAGGCTCGGCTGTAAATGTAGCGCGCCGTCGGCGTGGAACCGACGAAGCTGATGGCGTGGATCCGCGGATGATCGAGAATCGCATCCACGGTTTCCCGGCCGCCATTCACCAGTTGCACCACTCCTGGAGGAAAAGCCGCAGCCTCCATCAACTGAAATATCTTGGAGGAAGTGATGGGCACGCGTTCTGAGGGTTTTAACAGGAAGCAGTTGCCCGTCGCCACCGCGTAAGGCAAAAACCAGAACGGGATCATCCCGGGAAAGTTGAACGGCGTGATGGCGGCGACCACGCCCAGCGGTTGCCGGATCATGAACTCGTCGATTCCTGGCGCGATGTCCTCGTTGTTCGCGCCCTGCATCAGGGAGGGAATACCGCATGCCATTTCGACATTCTCTATTGCCCTGCGCATCTCCCCGACGCTTTCCGCGTAAGTCTTCCCGCACTCCTCCGTGATCGTCCGCGCCAAGGCGTCAAGGTTCTCCTCCAGCAGTGTCTTGAGCTTAAAGAGCGGCTGGATCCGTTCGCCCGCGGGCCTCCGGCGCCACTCCCCAAACCCTTTCCACGCCGCTTCCACCGCCAAGTCCACCTCTGCCGCCGGTGATAGCGGCACTTCCGCCAGCACTTCGGCCGAGGCCGGGTTCACGACCCTTAACGTCTCGTGGGCGTCTGGAGCGTGCCAGGTACCATTTACGAAGTTTCGCAGCCGTTCAGTCATGCTAGGACTCCCAGTCCAAACGCTCACAGGTGGTAGCGCTCCTTCTGGCGGGCTTCGACGTAGCGCGCGCGCGACTCTCGTACGCTCTCCATCTCGGAGACCTCCGCCACTGCCACATCCCACCAGGATTCGTATCCCGGCACGCGTGCTTCCCGATCGGTCTCGATCACCACCACCGTGGTGCGATCCAGGCTCTTTGCCTTCTCGAGTGCCTGTTTGAACTCTGTCAGTCCGTTGGCGCGGATCGCGTGCGCCCCCAGGCTGCGTGCGCTGGCCTCGTAGTCCACGGGCAGGAAGTTCCCCTCCAACTGCCCGGACTCTGCACCCCTCATCCGGTACACTGTGCCAAAACCCTGCTGGCCCAAAGATTGGCTCAAACCGCCTATGCTCGCGTACCCGTGGTTGTCCACGAGCACGATGATGATTTTCACGCCCTCCTGGATGGACGTGACAATTTCGCTCGGCATCATCAGGTACGTGCCGTCCCCAAGAAATACGTAGACCTCGCGTGTCGGGTCCGCCAACTTCGCGCCAATGGCTCCGGGGATTTCGTAGCCCATGCAGGAGTAACCGTATTCCAGGTGGTAGCTGTTCGGGGCGCGAGCCCGCCAGAGTTTGTGCAGGTCGCCGGGATGGCTGCCTGCCGCCGAGACCAGAATGTCGCGGGGACCGGAAGCCTCCCACAGCGCCCCAATGACTTCGCTCTGCGCCGGGCGCGGGCGGAGTCCCAGATGGAACAGGCGGTCCGTCTCCACCTCCCACTCCTGCTTCAGGCGGCGGATCAACGCCGCATAGACGTCTTCTACACGGTAGCGGGCCAGCGCCGCCGTCAGCCGCTCCAGCGCTACGCGCGCATCCGCCACCACCGGAATTGCCGACACTTTGTTCGCGTCAAACTCCGCGGTGTTGATGTTTACAAAGCGCACGCTGGGATTCTGGAAAGCTGTCATAGAGGCCGAAGTGAAATCCGAATACCGGGTGCCGACACCGATTACCAAATCGGCATCGCGCGCCAATCGGTTCGCCGCGAGCGTGCCCGTGGCCCCCAGCGCACCCACGCACTGCGGGTTGTCATAAGGCAGCGAGCCCTTACCTGCTTGTGTCTCCCCGACGGGGATACCGGTGGCCGTGCAAAATTGCTCCAGTGCCTTCGAGGCTTCGCTGAACAGCACGCCGCCGCCCGCCACGAGGAAAGGCTTCCGGCTCTTTCGAATCACCTCCAAGGCGCGGGCGAAACTCACTGTATCGGGCTCAGGGCGGCGGATCAGCCAAACGCGCTTGCGGAATAAGTTCTCCGGATAATCCCAGGCTTCCGCCTGCACGTCCTGAGGCAGGGCAAGCGTTACGGCTCCGCAATCTGAGGGCGACGTGAGAACCCGCATCACCTCCGGCAACGCCGTGATCAACTGCTCCGGACGGTAAATGCGGTCCCAGTACCGCGACACAGGCTTGAAACAATCGTTCACGCTGATGTCCTGGGTGGACGGGGACTCGAGTTGCTGAAGTACCGGCGCCACGTTTCTCCTGGCGAAGATATCCCCGGGCAGCAGCAGCACTGGCAGGCGGTTAATGGTGGCCAGCGCCGCGCCCGTAATCATGTTTGTGGCGCCCGGACCGATGGATGACGTGCAAGCGAGCGTCCGAAGCCGGTTGCTCGTTTTCGTGTATCCCGATGCGAGGTGGACCGCCGCCTGCTCGTTCCGAACCGGGATGTACGGTAGATCCAGGTTCTGCTGTAGGGCTTGCCCAATACCCGCCACGTTGCCGTGACCGAAGATGCCAAGCACGCCGGAAAAGAATCGATGCTCCGCTCCGTCCCGCTCCACATACTGATTCTTCAGGAAGCACACCAGCGCCTGGGCCATCGTGATTCTTCTGGTTTTCACGGTCCCCCCTTTATGGCTTCAGAGACAAGCCGCCAGCCGGTCGTTTCCGGTGCCTCTCGCTTCCACCATCGACGCTAGCGCCTGGTCGACGGACCAACCCTCATGGACGATCCCGCCAGTACCTTCCGCCATTGCCAGAGGATCCTCCGATCCTGGGTAGAGTACGTTCCGGCCTACGAGTGCTCCCCGGACATTCGCCCCCGCCTGTAGTGCGGATTCCAACTGGTGTAAGAACGGTGTGGGGTCGCCTGCCGACTCCCCTCCCAGTAAGAGAATCGGCAGGGTGGTCGCCCGGGCCACGGTCTGGTAGCCCTCGCAGTAAGGCAGCTTCAGCCAGATGTACCGGCTGCTGTCACCAAGCGCCGAGGCCACGCCAGCGAACCGCGCCAGCGCCTCGCTGGTCCTTACTACCGTGTATCCCTTTTCAGTTCGCGTCACCGGCAGCGGTTCAAGAAACACGGGCAGGTGCAACGCGTTGCACTCGTTAATCGCCCGCACACTCGCCACAATCGTCTTCAGTGAAGCGGGCTCCTTTTCGTCTGCCCGCAGCAGGATCTTGGCGCCGTCGAGCTGCCACGCTTTGCAGGATGCCGGAGTGGCTCCTGTCATGGGGTCGTCCAACTCCCAACTTGCGCCCGCCAAGCCCCCGCGGTTCAGGCTCGCGATCAACAGTTTGCCATCCAGCAAGGTCGCTCCCCCGGCGGCCCGCAGCAACCCGTCTATCGACAGCAGGTCCTCAATGATGTCCATTGTCGCCATGACGCCATCCACTCGGGCGCATGAAAGCACACGCAGGATGCGCGCCAGGTAGTCGCGCCGGTCCGCCATGGCCAGAATGTCCTCGCCCACCTTGGTCACATTGCGCGCCGGGTGATCGGCCGCAAGGATATTGAGCTTTCCCGTGGGTGCCATTTGCGTCCGCCGGATTCGCGCCATGGCAGCGCGCCAGGCAAACTCCGGATCGTTCACCCGAATGGTCGTAAGGCGCGCCAGCAGTACGTCCGGAAGAAATTCGTGACTCTTGAACATAGGAGGCCTCACAATTCCGGTCCAAGATGTTCTTCATAAAAACTCAACCGCGTGCTGCCGGTTTTTGCTGGCTGCGGATCATCACTTCAACTTCGGCCAGCGTCGGCATCGCCTCTGAACAGCTCAACCGGCCCACAACAATCGCCGCTGCCGCGTTTCCGTAATGCAGGCATTCGGTAAGTGGCTTGCCGGTCAGCAGCGCATACAGAAATCCCGACGCAAACCCGTCGCCCGCCCCGATTGTGGAGACCACTTCGACCCAGTAGGGGGGCAGGAACACCGATTCCCCGTTTTTCCACACGCGTGTACCCTGCTCGCCCAATTTGCTCACCAGCAATGGAACCTGCTCCCGAAGCTTTTCGGTGGCCCGCTGCAGGTCTTCTTCTCCCGCCACCAACTGCAGCTCCGGCTGGTTTCCGATCAGGACGTCGATAAAAGGCAGCGCCAGCCGGACGGCCTGACCCGCGGCCGATGCACTTGGCCAGGACATGGGCCGGTAATCCACGTCAAACACGACCCGGCACCCTGCGTGCTTAGCACGCTCCAGCGCAAGATACGTGGACTCGCGCGAAGGCGACGCGCACAACGAGGTGCCGTTGGTAATGAACATGCCCCGGGCCGCGACGTAACTTAGGTCCTCCTCTGTCACGCGCAACATCGTGTCCACGGCATCGTGCCGGTAAAAGACCTGCGGGAATCGGTCCGGCGGCGACACCTCCGTCAGGCAGAGGGAGGGAAGATATCCAGGTACTCTTTGCACGTGACTCGTGTCGACCTTTTGCGATCGCAGGAATTCGATCAGAAACTCGCTCAGGCTGTCCGTGCCGAGGCAGCTCACCATCCCCACGTGCGCGCCCAGACGCGAAAGCCCTACCGCCATGTTGGCGCTGCTTCCGCCCAAGTATCGCGAAAACCGCCGCACCTGGGGCAACCTCACCTGCGGTTCCTCTGAGTAAAGATCGTAACCAATACGACCAACAATTGTGACTTCCACAGGCTTACCTCCTCCTTCAAACCAGCGGCAAGCGCGGGTCCTTCTCCCGCCACTCCCCCCGCACCCACGCAAAATTGGGATCGTCGGAAGCCGCCATGGAGCGCGCTGATCCGGCGAGCGCGTTCAGGTAATAAACGTCGTAGCCGTGCGCGGCCACCACCGGATGGTAGCCCTCCGGCACCAACACCAGTTCTCCGTTCCGCACCGTCAGCGTCGCGTCAATCCGCCGGTCCGCCGTGTACACCTTCTGAATCGCGTAGCCTTCAGGGCGCCGGATTCGGTAGTAGTAAATCTCCTCCAGGTCTACCTCGTGGGGCGGGTTGTGCACGTCGTGTTTGTGGGGAGGATAGCTGGACCAGTTGCCGGCCGGCGTGTACACCTCCACGACCAGCAGGCGGTGCGCCGAAAACTCCGGCGGAATCATGTGATGGATCTGTCGTGTCGCGTTCCCGCCCCCGCGAATCTCCACGCGCACCTCTCCCGGCGTCACAAGATGCGCCTCGTGATCCTCTTCTGCCTTCGAGTAGCACAAGGCCAAGTCGCAATCCGCTTCGGTCCAGATCCGAAATCGCGTGAGGGGCGGAAGATATAGGGTGTATGGGCGCCCGTCGAACACGTGTGCTCGTGTCCCGAAGTTCCGCCATTCGCCCCTCGAAGACTCAACCGAGCAGCACCCTCCGAGCACCACGACAGCCAGTTCCCGCTCCGCCGTCTCTCCTTTGTGCCGATCGCCCACGCCCAGCTTCACATTCCCAAATGCCAAGTATTCGTATCCGAGTTGTTCCACTCGTCCCGTGAACCGGTCCGGGGTCACCAACAGTTCATTCCTCATTGATCCCCCTTGGGACCGGCCACGGACTCCCGCACGATCAATTGCCCTTCCACTCTCTGGATGCGGGTGCATTCCACTCCGCTCATAATCCGAAGCAACGCTTCCATGGCCATACGCCCCATCTGATTCATGGGCTGCCGCACCGTGGTCAGCGGTGGCTGCAGATATTGGCTGAGGTACAAGTCATCAAAGCCTACTACCGAAAGGTCATCCGGAATCCTGAGGCCGTGCGCACGGATCTGCCGCATCACTCCCACGGCTGACATGTCGTTGTAACAGAACACCGCCGTAGGAGGCTTGGGCAAGGCCAGAAGTTGTGACATCGCTTGCTCTCCACCTTCCGGCATTCCGTTTCCATGCACTACGAGCTCGGGGGAAAACTGCATCCCTGCTTCCTCCACCCCCCGCCGATATCCCGCGAAGCGCTCCGTGTCAGACTGTTGGCCAAAGCGGTCGCCCAAGTACGCGATGCGCCGGTGCCCCAGGCGAATCAGGTGCCGCGTGGCGGCCAGGCTTGCCTCCACATTGTTGATCATTATCGAATGCGCGAATTCGCTGGGATGCTGGTTGTTCACCAATACCACCGGAACGTGCATCCGTTCTATCAGGGGAAGATAGAGGGCCCCCACGCGGGAAGAGGTCACGATGATCCCGTCCACTCTCCTCTCCTCGAAGGAGCGCACCACCCGCACTTCCCGGTCCGGATCCGCATTCGAGTTGGCCAGAAACACGGAGTAGCCATGCTCCTCCGCCGAGCCCTCAATCCCGCTTACCACCCCCGCCACGAATGGATCCGCGATGTTGGTGACTACCACGCCAATCGTGTTGGTGCGGCCCATCACCAGGCTGCGCGCCGCGGCGCTCGCCCGGTACCCGGCTTCGTCCGCGATCTTGCGGATTCGTGCCGCAGTTTCCGAATTCACCACCGGACTGCTGCGCAACGCCCGCGAAACCGTCGAATGCGAGACGCGGGCTAGTCGTGCGATGTCTTTGATTGATACCTTGCGTGGGGCTTGGTGTGCGCCAGCGGAATCGTTGAGTAGTTCCATTGCAGTCATGCGTGAAAGCCGTGACCTGGCGGCAGGTGCGGCTGAGGTTTTGATCGACCTAACAAATCAACTTCAGAGCCATCCGAATCAACCGCCCAGCAGTCTGGTCAACACGGCCGGGTCGGGCTTGAATTCGTCGTTTGGAGGCGGACGTACGCTTGTTTCCTGGCTCCATTGCACACGTGTGCAGATTCCGAATGACTATAGACGCGTTCCCTTTACCTTGTCAACATCTCATTTGCGGCGGATAAGTCCGGCAACAGGGACAGAGCTTTTTGAGAAACGCTGCATGGCTTGCCTCCAAAATATCCTATTATCAAGCTTAGAATAAGTCATTTAGAGATTCAGATCGATCATTCTATTCCACAAACGGGGTTGTATTAATACTGATCTGCCGTAGGGTGGCCATGCGCTTTAAAAGCCTGAACCTCTCTTTCCTTCCATCTAAGAAACGTGAAACAGCATACACACGTGTTCGTAGCAACATCCGTCTCAGCCGTGCCCCAGGGCTACTTCTGGATGGGCGAAGGGGGCCGAGGATAGTTCGCATCTTCGCCAGAAATTAATAAGTTCACCGGGCATATTGGGGCCTCTCGACTATCCCATGCGCAGTTCAAAGCAGTGTCCGCTTTGCCACCCGCGGAGTTCGACTACGCTAACTCCAGCATCGACGGCGGCTGCCAACGCGCCCTGCGGGTACTCCAGCAGGAACGCTGGATCTGCCCTTCATCCGCGAGTCGGAATGCAGTTGCTTCCTCGGACCTGGGATAAATTCCCTGACGCTCTTTCAGAACCCGAAGCTGGGCCTGGATCATTACTGCATTGCCATCGAGGGATTTAAGCCGGATTCGGTCATGGAAGAGTTGAAGCGTCAGGGATTGACGCCCTCGCGCCCAAGCGGTTCAGATCGAGTCTACTTCCCTGACCCTGACGGACTGACCGTACCGCTCCAGGAGAGAGTGCCCAGCGTTTCGACTACAAGATTGGGGTTGCGAACCAGCCGGTGAGGCGTATACAGCGGTGAAGGAGGATGCCGAAATGGGGGTTCGAGGAAATGGATCTTCCCTTGTCGCCATGCGGCGGGCAGTGTCGGATCTCCGCCCCTGGTGCCCGCATTGAGGGCAATTGATCGCCCTTCGCCGTTAGTTCTGGGTAATCCCTGCGCGATGTTCGTCTCCGACAATCCCTGTCCCGAAAAGGTCGCATCGCTCTCCGACCTGGACCTTCAGGCGTGGGAGCATGAAGCCTGTACGGTCACCAATGACGTAGCCACCGCGATTTGGGCTGACACAAGAGTCCCATCACAAACTACGCTTCAAGGGGCTCATCGGCAAACGGTTGCTGCGGATTCTCCAGATTACTCACCGTAATCGCCCAACGTTTACCAATGGGTCCACTCCGGACGGCTTAATCAGGTGTATTCCACTTGGCTGCAAACGCCCAGTCAAGAAACTGACCACTACCGAAGGTTGAGTTGCTCGGGACGGGGAATTCCTAAGTTCCGGGTTTAGACATTCATATGAAATCTCAGCAATGCACTTCGTGGTGACATTGCGTGCCGAAATCAAGGGTTGATCGAAAGCCCACTACTCAGCCACGGCCGCTAAAGCCGAAGGGCGAGTCTGCCCTGCAGGGACCTGGTTCCTCACCTGGTCCCTGTAACTTCATACCATGTCTTACGACTCCATTGTAACGGGTGGCCTATATTCGATAGGTTCCTCAGGTTCCTTTGACCAGACGAGCTTGTTGACAGGGGGTTATACCGTCCCCAACCCGTCTACGACGACGCTGAATAGTGCTGAAACTCACACCAGTGTGTCCCCCCAGCAATATAGCTCGTCCCTGCTCGCCACGTTAGATTCCCAGCTTGTCAGTTCTCCCAACTCCACCACCGTTCAGCTCTATGACTCCAAGGGCAACCCCCTTAATGCTTCACAGGATCCTTTCTGGCAGAACATCCAGATGAATATGGGAGGGTCATCCTTTACTTTCGATCCTTCCACCGGCCAGTCGACCATGAGCGGGAGTTCCGGGATTGCTCTGGTCAATCAGGCGGCCAAGATCCTGGACAACACCACCGTAACCTTTGTGGGCGCGGATATGAGGATCCTCCTTGAGGTCAATGATGCGGCGCTGCCCTATGCCTCGAACCTGCGCATGGCCAAGGAGCTGGTGGAATGCACGATCCTAACGGTCTCCGTATACCGGGAGAAAACCCCGGTCCGCGCCTGTTCCTACATCAACCCCAAGGGGGGTCCACGCGCGTCCACCCACCTCGTCCATGATCCTCAACCCACTGCCGGCCATAGACGTTCCGTTTTCGTTCTGCCCGATCTGGAGCGCCTCGGTGTAGCTGGCAGCCCGGCACGGGCGGGGGTAAGGGATGGGCAGCGCGGCGGGCTGTCTGGCGGGAGCCGGCACGCGGCCGGGCGGAGGCTCCAGGGTGCGTAGATCTACGCAGGCGGGGTGCGTAGAGCCACGGCTTCTTGCTTCGCGCCGGGGGATGCGTGGTGAAACCCGTGCAGGTACTCGTGCCTCGGCCCCGCGCTCAATCCCCCTGGGGCTCTGCCGACCGGGCGCACCCTGCACTTCTCCGGACTGGCTCTATTGAACACGCCAAGTTCGGCACAATATCCTTTTGCCATCGGCTCCGCGGGCAACGGCGTACTTATAATGTTTTACCTGCCGGGCGGCCGCCTGAAAATGAACAGGGTTGCCCTTACGCGAGGGGAGAAGGGTTCCACCACGGACTAGGGAGTCCAATTCCTGCTGCAGACTCTGCGGCGGGAAGTTTAGGTGCCTGGCGATCCCGCATCTACCCCTAGCGACGCGGTTCGCCGAAGGGGGCCGCGAGAATTGTGCGCTGGGCTTTGGGAAACAAAGTGTCGACGTTAGGGTCCGTACGCACCATGCGTTATTAAGCCGAGCCGGATTCTCACCGTGCGCCAACTCATGGAAAAGGGTTTTGCATGGCTGCACGGCAATTGGGCTGAGGGCGATCCTCCGGCCACGCTTTGCGCAACCCTGGGCGTTGCCATGCAAGTCCTCAAAGGGGATTCGCTCGACTTTCAGCGCGGAAAGTGCCGTCTGCTCGTTCCATTCGGGAATCGCGCCCGGCTGGTATTCGGCCCCTTCCGTCTGCGCCAAGACATACCAGTTGGCCTTGTAGGTAAAATGCGTGAAGGAGAATTCCTCTTCCTGGTTGGTGCCGTCATCCTTTTTGACCGTCTTGGCGCGCGTGCAAGTCAGAGGCATACAGAGCGTTATTGCCTTCGTTCCCTTCTTGACGTGTCGGCCTAGCTCCTTCCACTTGGGGAAAGTGGCGAGTGGTCCCGGCTGGATGCCACAATAATGGGGGACGAGTCCGATTCCTGTGCGGCATCCGCGCTTGTTCATTCGCGGGCTGCGGCTCTCTTGGAGCCCCGCCCTGAATATCTGCGACTGGGGACGGATGGCAATAGGCGTGGCACTTAAAAAAACCAGGTGATGTTGATTCTGTCCTTCCCACTCTGAGTGGGGACAACAAGATATGGAGAGGATTTCAAATGAGATATTCATCGCGTCTTACAGTCGTCACCGTAGTTGCGATCGGTATCATCCTCGGAGCTCTAGCATTGGCAGCTGAGGGCATGGGTGGTTATCACCTGCTTAAGCATTACGCCTTCGGAACTGCGGCAGGAAGCAGCCAGGAATATTTTGATTATATTACGGTTGATTCTGGCGCACGTCGCGTCTACTTGTCGCGCGGCACCTCGGTCCTCGTCATCAACGCTGATAGCGGCATGCAAATCGGCGAAATCACGGGCTTGAAAAGAGATCATGGCGTGGCCGTGGCCAGCGAGTTTGGCCGCGGTTTCGTCAGCGACGGCGCCCAAGGGAAGGTAATAATTTTCGACCTGAAAACCCTCAAGGTAATCGGCGAGGCGAAAGCCGACGACGACGCCGACTGTGTGGCGTACGATCCTGCTTCCAAACGCGTCTTCGTGATGGAGGGAGACCCTAACAAATGCACAGTAATCGACGCCAAAAGTGGAAGCGTGGTAGGGACCATCGAGCTGGGCGGGAAGCCGGAATTTGCGGTTGCTGACGGCAACGGAATCATTTATATCAACCTTGAGAACAAAAACGAGGTCGTCGCCGTCGATTCTCACACGCTCAAGATTAAATCCCGGTGGCCGGTTGCTCCGGCGGGTGGTCCCACAGCACTAGCGATGGACATCCAACACCGCCGGCTGTTCAGCGCCGGCCGCGAACCGCAGATGCTTGTGGTCATGGATGCCGACAGCGGCAAGGTGATCCAATCGTTCCCCATCTCCTCGGGCGTGGACGCCGCCGCTTATGAGCCGGCTACCGGCCTGATTTTCGCCTCGACTCGCGAGGGGATGATCCATATCTTTCACGAGGACTCCCCTGACAAGTTCAGCACGGTAGAGGCCGTCAAGACCGAGTACGGCGCCAAGACGATGGGAGTCGACACCAAGACGCACCACCTGTTTGTGGACACCGCGGATTTTGCCGCACCCACAACGCCCCCGGCGGGTGGGCGCGCTCCCCGGCGGAAGGCGGTTCCGGGGACGTTCCGCATTTTGGTTTATGGCCGGTGGGGCTGGTATAAGCCCGCCGGTGCGGGATCGCTAGCGTTTAGCGGCAAGAAGAATTCGTCCAGGCCTGCGTCGACCGCGGTATTCTGATGTCCATGAGGAAAGTTGTATTCATTTTCGGAGTAGTTCTTTCACTCACGACTCTCTGTAGCCACAAAGCCTATTCCCAAGACAAACCGGCCGCCTCCGGTGCCATTCCTCTCACGGTGCCGGCAGGCGTGCCGTTGCATGTGGTCTTGGACAGAAACTTGGCGATTAAGCACGTTGGTACACCCATCGAGGCGCATACCGTCGATCCCATTTTCGTATTTGACCATCTGGTTGTTCCTCCCGGCAGCCAGGTTCTCGGACGAGTGGCGCAGGTGGAAAGCGCCTCGCGCAAGCAACGGGGACTAGCGATTGCCAACGGCAACTTCTCGCCTCTCCGTAAGGCAAAGGTGGATTTCGATACGTTGGTGCTCAAGGACGGAACTCGCCTCACCCTCCACACGGTGGTGACGCAGGGAGCACCGAATATGGTTCACCTCGTAGCGGGCGAGCAGGGCAAGAAGAAGGGACGTGTCAGCCAAGCGGTGGAGCAGGCCCGGCAGCAGGTCAAGGCGAGAGAGCAGCAGACCCTGAACGAGGTTTCGGCTCCAGGGAAAATGCAACGTGTCAAGGAATGGCTGTGGTCACAATTCCCCTATCACCAACCCAAGATCGTCAAGGGCACGCACTTTACCGCTGAACTCAAAAGTCCGCTGGAATTCGGCCAGGAGGTCCCGAAGCAACTGGAACGCCTGGGGGAGGAGATTCCCCCGGGTACGGACGTGCGTGTGAGACTGCTTACCCCTTTGAGCTCTGCGACGGACCACCAGGGCTCGCCGGCAAAAGGAGTGGTGTCTGCGCCGGTTTTTTCGCCCGACCACAAGTTGATTCTTCCCGAGGGGGCGCGATTGGAAGGTTTGGTGACACAGGCCCGGCCGGCGCGCCGACTGGGCAGGAACGGACAACTGCGGTTTACCTTCCGAGAAATCGAATTGCCCCCCGGTTTCCCGCGAGAAGTTCAAGGCGTCCCGCCTGAGGTGCAAGGCGCCCAGCGACAAGTTCAACTGGCGCGCAGGGAGGTTCAAGGGACCATGCAAACCGTTGATTCTGCCGCAGGCGGACACGTCGAACTCGACTCCGAGGGCGGCGCTCATGCCGTGACTCCCAAAACGAAGTACATCGCTCCAGCCATCGATGTCCTTCTGGCGGCTTCTTCTCTTGACGGTCTCGACCCGCATAATCGCCGCCGTATCGCAGAAGGGCGGGGACCCCAAGGGCCTGACTTTGGCGGAGGTACTATAAGGGGTGGTGCAGGCCTCGGCCTCGTCGGGAGCGTGATTGGCCTATTGGCTCACTACCGACCAGTCAGCGCCTGTTTTGCATTTTACGGTGCGGGTTGGTCCGTTTACACCCACATCGTGGCCCGCGGCAAAAATGTCGTCTTCCCCAAGAACACTGCCATGGAGATTCGTTTTGCCATCCATGGAGGACAGAAGTCGCCGCCTGCAAATTAGGCGATTCCTTTGAAGACATGAATAACGGCCGGCCTTTTTTCAGCACTTGCCATCCCTTGCACGGAAAAAATCTCGTCCCTTTGCGAGCGCTGAGGCGTCGCTGGACCGGGCAGACCATACCCTTTGAGGTCCACGGTTTCCTGGGTGTGCCCAAGTCTTCGAGGAACTTTCTGCGGGCATGGCACTCGCTGGGATTGATGGCGAGTAACGCAGTTTTGCACGCTAGTCTGATCCATGCACGTGTGGTAACTCCACATTGTTCGCTCGCCTTGGTGCAAGTCGCGGTCGCTCAGATGGTTCCGGCGCTTTTGGGGATTGGGAATGAAAAGTCGCCTTCCCGCCTATTAAGCGCCGTTCACTTGGCATGTACCGCCCTACTCGCAGAATTGCAATCTCTGGCCCTCCCGAAGGCCCCTTCGAGGAAGCTTGTGGTGGCACTGCACTCGCTGGGGTAGAACGCGAAAGACGCCGCTATGGGAGGCGATCGCAAACGACCTTACTTCTTCTGCTGGTTGTAGTCGACGTAGACCACATGGGTTTGCAGGTACTCCTCGACCCCATGCCTGCCATCGGCGCCCCCAATACCAGATTTCCGCCACCCTGCATGAAAGCCTTGCATGGCCTCGAAGTTTTCACGGTTGACATAAGTCTCGCCGAACCGCAGTTCGTTGCACGCCCGCATCACCACGTCGAGGTTCTGGGTGTAGATCGAAGAGGTAAGACCGTATTCGCAGTCGTTCGCCAGCTCAATGGCCTCGTCGAGGTCCTTGAATGTGGTGATCGGTAGGACCGGCCCGAAAATTTCCTTCTGCATAATGTCGGTATCTTGCCTGCAATGGGTGAGCACCGTGGGCGGGTAAAAGAACCCTCGGGATTTGTCCGCCTTTTTCCCGCCGAGAACGACTCTTGCTCCGTCCTTGACGGCCTGTTCGACCGCAGCCTCCACGTCCTGAAGTTGCTGCTTGCTGACCAGGGGGCCCATCTCTACGTCACGCTCCTTGAGAGGTTCCCCGAAACGGGTGGCCTTCATCGCTGCGGTCACTTTCATGATGAACCTCTCGGCCACCGACTCGTGCACGTAAACACGCTCGGCACAGTTGCAGACCTGGCCAGTGTTTATAATCCGGGAATCACGGATCGACTTGGCAGCCAAATCAAGATCCGCATCTTGCATCACGATGGCAGGGGCTTTGCCGCCAAGCTCCAACGAAACCTTGGTGATGTTCTCGGCTGCCGCCCGCATGATAGCAACACCGGCCCCAACACTGCCGGTGAGGCTTACCATGCCAACCTTCGGGTGACTGGCAAGGGCTTTGCCAACAACCGATCCAGAGCCCGAGACCAGATTGAATACCCCTTTGGGCAAAGAGGACTTCGCGATAAGCTTGGCGAACTCGAATGCATTGTTCGGCGTTTCACTGCTGGGCTTGATAACAATCGTGTTTCCAGTTACCAAAGCCGGCGCCGTCTTCCGGGCAATCAGGAAGAACGGGAAATTCCACGGCAGAACGCCGGCAATGACACCGATCGGCATCTTGTAAAGCAAAATGTTCTCGTTAGGGCGATCGCTTGGTATGATTTCGCCTTCACAGCGGCGCGCAAACTCGGCCATGTAATCCATGTAGTCAGCCGTGAAATTGACCTCGACCTCCGCCAGCGGAAGTATCTTGCCCTGCTCTTCGGTGATTGTCCGGGCCAGAGCATCCTTGTTCTGGCGAATTGCCGCCGCGATCTCACGGAGATAGCTGGCACGTTTGATGGCCGGCAACTTACACCAGGTTTTTTGCGCCCGGTCGGCGGCCAAGACGGCGGCGTCCACGTCAGCAGCCGTTCCATTGGGAACTTCCGAAATCACCTCTTCGGTTGCGGGATTGATCACAGAGATCATGCTGTTGGAGGAGTTCGGGACAAATTCACCATTGATAAACATTTGGTAGCGTCGGGTCGATATGTCGGTTTGATTCATTGAGGTTCACCCCTATAACTTTTTATCAGCCGTGAACGGCTTTCTGCCGGTGACACCATCCGTCCGGAATTCCTGATTCGGCTTTATCTTGGCGCATTATCGTACGCGGGCCGCCCTCTCGTGTCAAACTCATCAGCCACCTCATCGGCAGACCGGAGAAACCGATACCGCGGTTCCCACCTGCCGGTACGGCCACTGAGCCACCCGTTTCAGTTGACTCTCGCTGACGCCAAAATCCAAGGCACGCCGGGACCTGGCGTCAATACTTGATTCATTGCTGCTGCAGGAGAGTTGCCATCTCGCTAACGATTCCTCGCGAAAAGCCGCCTCGCTGTTAACTGGACCACCGCTTGGGCTGGATTCTGGCGTGGATGGGCGTTTATCAGGCGGAATCTGGCCTAATAGGCGCGCTCATCCGAAATCATGTGGCGACTACTGGTTACTGATGCCAAGCCGACGGGAGTTTGGACCGTTTGCGAAGAGCGGCCCTCCTATTTTCCAGGAAGAGCGTGAGGACCAAGCCGCTGACGCGGCGGATGCATGACTGGGGGTGCGCCGGACCAGTCAAATCCGCTCCCACCCGATTTGCCTATTTGCTGCTATATACGGTCGCGTCAACTAAATCTTGTCGCCCCCCCCGTCATCTGCGGAGTTCAGGAGGGCTGGGGGAATCTCGAATAGAGGAGTTTTGTGTAGTGACCGGGGAGTTGGAAAGGCGTTCTATCTTGAGCGCGCGGGCACCATGGCCCCGCGAAATTCTTTGGGGTTGGGGATGATGACGGTACCCCCACCCACCCGGATGATGCCCCGTTGTTTCCAGTCACTCAAAATGCGGCTGACGCTTTCGCGGGAGGCTCCAATGTTGCGGGCGATATCCTCGTGAGTCATATGCAGGGTGATGCGCAGGCCTTCCGTGGTCGCCTGGCCGTGCTTGTCGGCCCACTCGAGAAGGAATTGAGTGAGTTTGGCGTGCGTGTCCGGGGCCAGTGCCAGC
>CAYTMD010000060.1:0-19051 GCA_964438685.1 uncultured Acidobacteriota bacterium | reverse complement strand
TCCCAACCGCGGAGCGACGCTGGGGATTTCCGCGCCAGCCCTGGGCGGAGGGGTTCCCCTTGAGGAGTACATCTTCTACCTGACGGGCTTCATCTCGATCCTGCTGATTTACATCTGGATGGATGAGTATTGGCTGGCGGCCTACAACGTGCCCGACTATCCGGGAGAAGCCAAAAAGATCCGCCGCCTTTTGCAGTTCCATCCGAGTTCCGCGGTCTTCGGCGCCGTCCTGATCGTGCTGGCCATCGTGTACAAGGAAATGTTTTCCGCCAGTCCAAAGGGCTTTCCCGGTTACTTCGTGTTCCTCGTTGCCGGCGCTATGGTTCCCGCCGCCGGCTTTTTCCCCGCCGCGCGGCCCTTCATCAACTGGCGGGCTTTCAGTGCCACGCTCTTCTTCATGCTTCTCATCAGTCTTCTCTGGGAAGCAACACTGGCCGTGCCTTATGGATGGTGGGGGTTCCAGCAAAAGCAGATGCTGGGAGTGCCTATCGGAGCATGGTCCGGTTTGCCCATTGAGGAGGTCTGCGTCTGGATCGCGGTCACCTACACGACCACGATTGTCTTTGAAATTGCCAAGCTATGGCTGGCCTCGGGCCGAAGCATCAAACAGGCGTTTTGGGGAGCGTAGGCAACAGGTGGGAATAACGTGGGGATGATTTGCCACGGTTTCGACCCCCTCACCCGTCCCGCCCCGGCTGATGAAAACGCCGGTTGCGGTCCACCCTCTCCCCCAAAGGGGCGAGGGCTGTGAATTCAAAACCACACGATAAGGCCTTTGTTTCAATCCGTGTGAATCCGTGTTAATCCGCGGCCTCCCCGCACTACAGTGTTTTCATAAACTCAATCAAATCCCACTTTTCATCATCCGTCAGCTCAGTGCCAAAGGTGTGGCCCACGTTGGAATTTCCCGGCATACAGACTTCATACCTAAAGCCTACGCGCTCGGCTTCAGGGCCGGAGGTGACGAAGCCCACCATCTTGGGGTCATAGACGTCGTAACCCGTATAGAACACTGGGGGTCGCTTCCAGACCGGGTCCAGCAGATCCCAGAGGGTGGGGACGGAGCCATTGTGCAGGTAAGGCGCGCGCGCCCAGACCCCATCCAGTGGAGTGTTGCTATAGCCGTTGGTTTTGCGGTAAGCGTCAAACTTGAAGGGCGGAGTCTGGTAAGAGTGAAACTCATTCACCAAGGGTTCAGTAAGAGAATCGAGCCGATGGCGATCGGTTCCCACAACGTCGATTGGCGTCACCTGACCCGTTTGGGGTGAACCAAACGCATGGCAGGAAGCGCAATTGCTCTCGTAGATCGCCTTGCCCTGAGCCGCCTTGGCTTGGTCAATGGGAAACGGGAAGGCGGGCGGGTGCAAGTCCAGCAGAAAGTCGGTGACTTCCTTAAAGCTCGCCGGAATCACGGATTGAGGCGTGGCGCCCACGGCCATGGCCGCGGCATAATTGCGCTCCTCCAGCTTATTGTTGTTTCCGTCCCAGTGCAGGTACAGATTCTCGCGCGGGCGCTGGTTCCAGATCTGCGGCAGTTGGACGGTGCCGATGGTGCCGTCGTCAGGCATATGGAAGACATTAAACTTGGTGGGATTGAAAGTGTCCACGCGCCCGGGCCCCTGCGTCGGCCGGCTGGCTTGCCAGGAGTATGCGATCTGCTGTTGCAGCAGCCCGTGTTTGGTGACGGGGATAATCGCGAACCGGTAAACGAGTCCCTCAAGCCAGGATAGCTTGTGAACCCCTTTGATAGTTTTTAATACGTTGTCAGGCGTAAAACGCGGATCACCGGCACACGCGTACAGAAATTGCTGGAACGCCTGGAGGTCAATAGTGTGCGCGGGCGCGCCGAGGATCACCACCGGAGTGTCGGGCGGTGAAGTGCGATAGGTGCTCGTGTGGCAGAGCGAGCAGTTGGCCTCAAGAGCCGGATAGCCAATCTTGCGCAGCGAAAAGCCAATGGGAATCTCCTGGCCGGGCTCAAAGATGAATCCGAAAGAAGCCCACCCACCGGGTCGCGGCATCTTCTCGGGAAACATGGTAGGTAGCACCTGCCAGATGTAATAAGGCAGGCGGCTCTCGGTACTCAAGCCGATGGCGCCGTGCTTGAAGTGCTCTTCCGGCGTGGCTCCCTGGAAATCCGGTTCGGCGCGCAACAGGTAGTACCACATCACGAACCCACCCAGTGCAGCCACCACGACCACAACCGCCAGCGCGCCCTTTATCCACTTGGTACGCCAGAGACTCTTGAGCCACCCGACCAACCCGGCGATGGCGCTTCCCACGCTACGCAAGCCAATGCGCTTCTCCGGGGGCAGGGCGGGATTCAACAACAACAGCAGCACAATTCCCAGCGCGAGGTCAGTGAACAAGGAGGGCCGGACGATTCCGGCGGGGGCTGATTGCCGCCCAAGGATGAACCAGAAGATGGCGGAAATCCACCGTGACAGCACCACAAGTTTGGTGTGCGTGGGGTGACGTCCTGGAGCAACGGCCGAGGGTGTATAGAAGATGCACAGCGCCACCAGTAACACGCCCACATTCTGAAGCCAGAGCAGCGACAGCTCGGGCGGTTGGTCGAGGCCGGCAAGAAGCATGTCCGGGGCGAAAATTGCAGGAAGAGCAAAACAGAGGTTGAGGAGGATCCCAAACCATACGACTCGGCTAAACCATTTTTCGCCTGTGCTCATTTCAGCTCCTTCGTGCCAACCATGAACATCGATATGAATCTACTGCCCTCGCCCCTTTGGGGGAGAGGGTGGACTGCAACCGGCGTATTCACCAGCCGGGGCAGGCCACGTGAGGGGGTCTGAATCGCGGCGCAAATCGAATCTTGGTTGCCTGTTCCAAATCCGCAACAGCCTGTACTAGGAGCAAGGATATAGGGGTGCAGGGACTGTCCCTTGTGCATTTTGCCCTTTCCCTTTTGACGGTCCTTTCCCGCTCCGCCGCAGTGTATCCAGGTTGGTACCGACCCCCTCACCCCCCGCCTTGCGGTCCCCCCTCTCCCCCAAGGGGGCGAGGGAATAGAAATTCATGGTTGTGGTGTTACATTCAATGGCAACCACGAGGGTTGCCCCTACGACACCCGCTACTGTGTCGCCTCCAGATGCTCCAGCACGAAGGGATACACATCCTTCGCCGCGTTCTTGCCGTATATGCAGTCGATGTGGCCGTAGCCGGGAATCACGTGCCGCTGGTAGAGTTTGCTCCCATTGGCCTTGGCCAGGTCATTCATCGTGATCTCGGTGCTGGCCGGGAGAAAGCATTCATTCAGCTCACCATGGATAAAACTGATGGGAATGGCCAGGCGATCCACATGGGGCAGGTAGACTTCACCGCCGCCAAAATCCACCAGGTGGCCGGTGTTGGTAAGGATCGCAAGGTGCTGGAACGCTCTCATGTTGGCCACGCCAAACATTTCGTGCAGGTTGTTGTGTGTCGCTTCATTCAGGTTGGCGTGCTCGTAAAGCGGAGCGTACATAAAAGTAATGCGGTGGCAAGTGGCGTTGGTGCAGCGATTCTTGAGCTCCAGGGGATAGAGCTTCAGGCCCGCGTCGTAAACCTTGGACAACAGTCCTTCACGATTGTCCGCATAAGCCGTGAGGTTATCGATGCCAACAGCTTTGAGGAACGAGGGCAGGTGTAGCCCGGTTTTGAGATGGGTCGCAAGCGGTGCCCGGATCTGGGTGGCGATTTGCGACGCCACGGCTGACCTGACACCTTTGAGCCCGGCGAGCATGGCCATAAAGAACGTAGTGGACCCCCAGCAATGCACCACCATTTGGACACTCTTCGC
This sequence comes from uncultured Acidobacteriota bacterium, assembly GCA_964438685.1. Lineage (GTDB taxonomy): Bacteria > Acidobacteriota > Terriglobia > UBA7540 > UBA7540 > Bog-366. The sequence goes on along the minus strand of CAYTMD010000060.1, from coordinate 15,255 downwards.
GCCGGCAAGTTCCAGGACTTTGCTGACGGCGGCGGGATAATCTTTGGTAGCCACATCATCGCCACTCGCCTGTAGGTTGGCGGCGGGCAGTTCGATGCTGTTGCGGTAATCGAGCAGCCACACGTCATAGCCGTGGGCATAAAGGTATTCGAGAAGGTTGGTTTCAATGGTGTCGATGGAAAAGATCAAGCTGGAGACGCCCAGCCCGTGGGAGAGAATCACCGGCCCCTTGGAGCCTCCCTGGTAACGAGTGAGGCGCAGGCCCACTCCGTCCGGAGCCTTGAAATATGCCACTTGGGGCGCGCCCACACGCAACGGCCGCTTTTCGCGAGGGGGCGCATCCGCGTCAAAAACAGTGGGACGGGAGAAGACGTCGGCATACGTGTCAAACAGCGGCCCCATGAAGAATCGCGCGAAGTTAGCCTGCGCTTTGAGACGCTCGGGGAGGCTGCCGGCGTTGATGATCTTCATCGTGGTCATTTGGCGGGCGAAGTCGTCGGGAGCGATGTGGAGAATGCCTTTGCCCAGGATCGGGCTGGCCGCGCTCTCGCCATCGTAAATCGTGATGTAGAGAGTGGATGTGGCGGGCCATGATTGAAACACACTGTCAGGGTGCGTCTGCTTGAAGCCGTCAAAGTAAAAGGTGCGGCCCGCGTCCGTCACCATCTTCATCCGGTATCGCATGTTGTGGGTATCAACGTTATTTGCGTCTACAGTAAAGAGGTTGAAGATCCCTTCTGTAATGGTGAGGGGTTGCGGGGAAAGCGTGGGTGCCAATACCGTTCCCACCATTTGCGCCTGGTGCGCAGCGCTGGAGATCATGTCGTCCAGGTCTTCACTCACAATCGTGAGGGTAAATTGGAACGGCGAGTTACCGGCATTGCCCTGATCGAACCCTTGCTGAAAGCTGGGGTCAAGCTGAAGCGGCGGGGTAGCTGCCTTAACGTTGGAAGAGAAATAACCCTTCATGGTCTCCGTAAACTCAACTCCCGCCTTCACGGGCGCGGAGAGTTTCGGTGCGGAAGGCAGCGAATAGTCGATCTGCCAGCCGCGATCCTTCGCCATTAGCGCCACCGACCGCTCCGCGACGGCCGAGATAGTAAGCAGCGGGTTGACTCCGAGAGGCGTGGGAATCACGGAACCGTCTGCCACGTAGAGACTGTCGTAAACGCCCGAGCCCGCCGACCCGGAAAACACCTGTCCTTTATGATTGACCACGCCCCCGGCGGCGTCGTCTGCCATAACACATCCCCCCAGCGGGTGGACGGTGGTCAAATTACGGCGGAGCAACTTGTTCCAAAGGGGGTTGTGGACGAACGTGCCGCCCAAAGCCTCGGTGGTCTGCTTCAAGCGGTCATTCACTTGCTGAAAAATAGGTTGATCACCCACGCCCGGCCAGTTCAAGGCGAGGTTGCCTTGCGCATCGAGAGTCATGCGTCCGCTGCCGTTGTCATGCGTCATCACCAGGTAGGTCTGCGTGTGTTGCACGGCGCCTTGATAAGGTCCCTCAAAATCGGCGAGCACCTCGCGCTCCTTTTCCCGGATGCGCTCCGTTGTGGCCACTGGTTCCGGCGTGCCGGCAACATCAGCAGCGGCGGCAAAAGCTCCCGGCAAAAATACGCCGAGCGCCCCCGGGACTGAACCTTCCTCGGCCACCATCCCATCCACGAGAGTGGGCTGGTGGCGCATATCGATGATTCCCGTGATGCACGGTCCAACGGGAGGAATTTCCCCTTCCGGGTGATGCCCCCAACCTATACCGTTGATCACCTGACCGGTGTTGTAACCGAAAGCGAGCACATCGCCGTTGCCGGTGAAGCGCTCCCCCAGTTGGTTCGAAAGCGCCAGGCCGTGCTGCGCAGACCGAAGCAGAATCTCGGTGGAACCCAGCGTCCCGGCCCCCAAGACCACCAGGTCCGCAGTGACGGCAATCGTCGGCGCCTTAAATTTCTCGCGCCCTACGCCCAGCACTTCACACTGGATGACCCACTGATTGTTCTTGCGCTCGATCCAACGGACCGAAACCTCGGTGTAAATCTCCGCGCCGTGATTTGCGGCGTCGGGCAGGTAATTCATGATCAGCGTGTTCTTGGCGGCGTAGTTGCAACCGGTAACGCAATCGCCGCAATCTGTGCATTTGTGCTGCTGTACCCCAACGTGGTTCGCGCCCTCGACGGTGAAGTTGACGTTGATGGGCGGCCGATAGAACTTCTGGCCCAGGTGCTGCGCGGATTTCTGAAGGGCGTCGAGTTTGGGGAGATCCGGCGAGGTTTGCGGATAGGGATTGGGCTTCAGCATTTCCTCGGCTCGCGCATAGCCATCCTCCAGCGGAGTGGCGTGATCAATTTCGACCGCCGGATCCACAGGTTTGGGATTCCGCAGCTCAAGCGGCCAACGAGGGTCATCGAATACGCGAGGCTCAGCGCGCAGGGCCACATTGGCATTGACCAGAGATGTGCCGCCCAGGCCACAGCCGACAAACACATTAATGTCCGGGTGGACGTGAAAGTCGTAGAGTCCGGTCCGCGAACCGATTTGGGGGCATTCCGGCGTGTGACTCTGCATCTCGGCAACAGCTTCAACGGAAATGTTGGGGTATTCACCCGGCTGAAACTCCCGGCCGCGCTCCAGGATGCAGATCTGCTTTCCGGCCCGCGCCAGGCGTGATGCGGCGATGGCGGCCCCGTAACCGGACCCGATCACGACTACCGGGTAGTGCTCTTTGATGGTTTCAATCGGCGATGACAGGCGCGCCATGTGGCCTCCTTGATTTCATTTTCAGCTTGTTGTTTTGCCCTTTGGAAATAAATGCTGTGCGCATGTGTAGCGCGGCCCCCCGTTCTTGGGGTCCGCGGCTCTTCCCTTGCAAAAACCACAAATCTCAATAACGGAAAGCGTAGCGCAGCGCGGCGGAGCCACAACCAAATCTTCGTGGGCGGACGAAGGGACCCCTCACCCGGCGGCGCATGGCCGCCACCCTCTCCCCCTGGAGAGGGCAGTTTAACAACCCACCTTCTCCCAGGGGAGAAGGTGCTGAGGTACGAAGCGGATGAGGGGTCTCTTCTCTCTACCTCCCACTTTCAACAAGGACACAAAAATGTTCGCTAAGAAAACAAGAATTTACGGTTTTGCAATGCAGACCTCCGCCTTTGAGGTCTGCGGTTCTTCCCTAAACTCCACTCCCAAACCTGCGGGCAGCAGCGGCCAAGCCGCGAACCCACAAAGCAGGTCCGCGCTACGCCTCTTTACGTCAGCGACTGTGTAAGCATCGGCGTGTCCTCATCGCTATCCTGATAGTAGGAGACCTTCCCCGCCGCCCCGTCGATCTCAATGATTGCGTAGCCGTGATTGTACTGGCCATCCGTAATTCCCAGGCGCATGTTCTTCCCAGAGGCATCCTTGATCACCGGCACGTCAGCATACTTGGGGTCCTTGGGCAACTCATCCATGCCCACCGGAAACGCCCCGTGGCCAAGGCAACAACTTCGCTTGAGGTTCTGGTAGGAGTCGTAGGGCACAAAATCGTGTTCATGACCCCAAATCCAAAGTGCCACTTTCGGCAGGAAGGATGAAACTTGCGTATAGAGCCGCAGGTTGATTTCTTTATTGGCGATATTATCGTACGCGGTGAAAAGCTGATGGTGCGACAGCAGAACGGTAGTGCGAGCGCCGGCGTTATTGACCTTATCGGCCAGCCAGGTCACCTCCGGATCCTGTAAGTACGTTGCGCCCGCTCCGGCGGCAGACGGATTGTGGTCATTGTACCCGGTGTCCATGGCCACGAACTGCCAATTGGCGTTGCGCAAGCAAAAGTAGCTGGCAGGCTGGCCGAGCTGTTTTATCAACTGGTAATAGGGTACGCCGCCGGAGTACATGTCATGGTTTCCGGTGAGCGTGAAGGTGGGAATCCGATCGAAATTCGGGCCCAGGTTCAGAACTTCTTGCCAAAGCTGTAAGAAGTAGTTGGTTACTTCGAACTGGGTTCCGGCGTAATAGATATCCCCCAGGTGGATGACCACGTCAGGATTTTTGTTCATGATCTGCCGCAGGACCAGTTTGGCGGCATCCTGACCAGTTCCCCAATCGCCAACTATTGCTACCTTTGCCTTGGCGGGGAGTTTTCCATCAATGACGAAGTCACTCAGGTTCTTGTATGGGATATAGGGAATCTGCTTCTGCTGGGCGACGAAGTACTCTGCGTATTTGGCTGCAGCTTCCGCGTATTTGGGATCGCAATCGCCAAATTTGGCGAGCTCATTCTTATATTGCTCCAGAGCTGTGGCATTACCCAGAAGCTTCGCCTTCGCTATTTTGAGTGCCGTCAGCGAGCAGAAACCAGCGGTTTGGAGCAGCCCCTCCGTTGCCGGGTGACCTGCGGTAGCTTGGGCGATGGGCGTGCCCGTGTCGACCTGATTGCAGTATGCGATGGCCTCGGAGGACATGTCGTCCAGATCATCGGGTCGGCCAGTCACTACAATCGGCGCTCCCACATCCAACGTCTGGGCTCCGACGGAACGCTGGGCCTCGACTTCCCCCACGGCGGCTTGCCAAATCGAGAGTTCGGGATCGTGAAACTGCTTGAAGTGTGCCATAAGCGAGGCTCCTTTCATTCTCAGACAGACATCATTGCCCGCAGCAAATCGATCATGCCGGCGCCTTGGTAAGCGTGGTCGCGGCCGAGATCGGTGGCGGTCTTGATAAAGATCCGCTTTACGCCCTCCGGGTCGCCGCGGAATTCCTGGTGACCGGATAAAAAGGCCGCGATGGCTCCTGAGACGTGGGGCGCAGCGGCGCTTGTCCCACTTGCTTCTTTATAGTGAAATCCCTGCTCCGGATGGGCATGGCAGGAGATGATCTTCTCCCCGGGCGCTACGAGGTCGGGTTTCATGCGCCCGTCCGCGGTGGGTCCTTTCGAGGAGAAGTAGGAAACTCCGTAACGATGCGGCGCGCTCTTGTGGACCGAGCCCACGCTGATGGCAGCTTCGGTGTTGGCGGGGTCGGTTATGGATGACACGACTGCCACCGCAGCCTGTTCGCCAGTTGCCATCGCGACTTTGCCATATCCCCAGTTGCCGCACGAAATCACCACAATCAATCCGGACTCGACCGCGCGAGCTACTTCCTGGCAGAGAGGACTGTAGCCGCAACCATAGCTCTTCGGGTCAAAGGGGTAGCCAAGGCTCATGTTCACGCCATCCACCTGGATACCCCGGCTGACGTCGTTTAGCTTGCGAAGGTATTCGAGCCCTCGTATGGCCGCCGAAGCCGAACCCGTGCCATCGTCATTCAGGACTTTAATGTTCAACAGCGTAGCCAGGGGCGCGACCCCCGAAGGCGGCCCGGTTAGATCGTTGATTTGCGGGCTTTCCCCCTGTTCTTCCACAAAGGTTGCGGCTCGGTAGGGCTTCCCCTCCGGCCAGGCCGGGACCATGCCAGCAATAATTCCGGCAACGTGGGTACCGTGGCCGTCCTGGTCGTCGAGCGTGGCGGAGCTTGAGAAGTTCTTGCTGAGAGTTTTGTTTACGGTATTCCACGTGGCGAAATGGGGATGGTCGGCATTGATGCCCGTATCCATTACGGCCCAGGTGATTCCCTTGCCGCGCGCGTCAAAAGTCCGCCAGCATGATGTCGCCTTGACCGTATCCGTGGAAGAGAGCAGGTGTGCGTAAGTTGTTTCGTCCAACCAGAGCTGGTAAACCCACTGCGTGAGCTCGGCAAGTTTCTTGATGTCATCCGGAAACAGGGAGGCGAAGACATAGAAATCGCTGTCGTTCAACTGGTCGCACTTATCGCGCAGAAACTTCTTGATCTCTTCCTTGGAGGATTGCACGCCCAACTCCGGGTGCTCCGCCGACTCCTTCAGACACACAATGATGGGAATGCGCTTGGGGGCGCCGCCCTGTTGCGCCTCCCTTTCCCCTAGGATTGAAGCCGCAATGACGAAAGACTTCAGACTGGGAATGTGCGGCTCACCGCGCATCGAAAGCCTCTTTTTAGTTGATGTTTGCCCTGCGCAACTACAACCAATGCCATTACCGTTATTCGACCAGCGGCCCTACGCGAATGACCTCGCAGGCTATGGCGTCTGGGTCCGTTCCACATTCAGGGTCAGCCCGGTGGATACAATCCGGGCGCTCGCCACGGATTTTTGCCCGGAGGCTGAGTCCATTGCCAATACCCCCCAGGGATCGGAGAAACTATCGTGCGTGTTGCGAGCTACGTCCGCCATTTGATGCCACAAATCGGATTGAACCTTCTTGAATGCCGGACTATCAGTGCTTGGTGGAGGAACCTGGGAAAAGAATTGCTTCGCCGCACTCAAAGACTGAGCCATGCGGGCCATAGTCGTCGCCCACCACGCGATGAGGACATAGTCCCCGGCAATAACGGGGATCTGCGAATCGGTGCGTAGATCAGGGAATACCTGGGCGAGATTAACGATTGTGCCGCCTGTGTCCTTGACCTGCTGCCAGGCTGCATCATTCAAGGCGCGCAGGCGGAAATCTTCGTTACTGCCCGGTTGAATAAGCAATTGCAGTGCGCTGCGGCCGATCCGTTCGTACTCATCGCGCTCGCGCGGCTGGCCATCATTTCGAAGGAAGAGACTTTGGCTGAGTGCGTCGTCATAGCCAGTGCTCAGGTAAAAGGTGGAGCGGCCAAAATCTCCAATCGGCGCAAGGCTTTGTTGTTCTTGCAACGCAGAAATCAGGCCCAACACCTTGAGGACATGCAGGTCGGCGGCCATGGTCGGGTGATCGGTTTGGGCATGTTCGGAAAAATGCCAATAGGAAACTTTCAAACTCGGCGCATGCGCAATCAATCCGCTACAACGGTAAGCGGCGGTTATAAGGAAGGATTGCGCCAGAACCTTCCGGAGTTTATCCGGATCAGCCAGGAAGTTAATCGTGCCGGAGATGTGAGTTGCAGTGGCGCCATCCGTAATCACGATTTCGCCGCTCGCCGGGTCGGTCAGCACGGTGCCTTTAAGCGTTAGATCGTTTATGGACGCGAAGTTGTATATGCCCAGAAGGTTGATCTTCAGGGAATGTCCCGTTGTCTTTGTGGTGGTGAGAAGATTCTGAACCTCGCGGATGCCCATGGGTAACGATCCTGAAGATTGCCACAAGCTGGAAAGGTTTAATTTCAAGGCCTCCTGGATTGCCGTGTGGCCGTCCGCCCCCAGATCATTCAGAGCGATTTCATAAAGGAATGCGGCCTCTTGCGAAGCGCGCGCGTGGAGTTCTTCCAGGATGGAAAGCTCGAGCTTTCTTTGGATGGCAGCCTTGAGGGCCTCCACGATGAGTCCCTGCTTCTCCTCGCCAAGTCCCGCATTCTTGAGCTGGTCAGCCGAAGGGAACGGGGAAGACCCGATGGCACCCAGCACCGTAGAAATGAAATCTAAATTGGTTGTTCCCGCAGTTACACCCACCGCGGGTTCAACTTGAACGGTGAACTCGGTGCCGCGCTTCCTGTAAAAGCCCATGCGCACCGTACCCGCATCAACTTTTTGAACCCGGATTTGTAAATCACCCGTGATCTTAAAGCAAGCTGCGATGTTAATCTTGGCGCCTTCCTGAATCTGCAGCGTTGCTGACAGGGGAGCGGCGGAGACACTCACGAGAGGATTCACAGAAGTCAACAAGTTGACTGATCCCGAAAGTTGTAGTGTGCCCGTCCCCTCGATTACGGCCACATCGCCAATCCCTAAGGCGGCAAGATCATCGGGACTCAGCGGAATAACATAGTTTTGCAAAGACGCCTGGAGCGCGGCCCTGAATGTCGGGGTTGTAGCGGTGGTGGCAAACGATTGGTAGTGCGTCATACACACCGTGGCTCCCGCTGCGAAGCCAAACGTCAACTCCCCGGAGCCAGCGTTCACGCCTGGAGAGAGAGTGGCCTTCACCCCAAGCCCTAAATAGGCGCGCCCGCTTGGCACGTCAATGGGATTGTCGAAGGGATCAGGATCAAAGAGTTTCCCGCCCCCCACTACGCACAGAGTTGCTGAGGCCGCCGCGCTACCCGCGAACTGGGGGCTGGTTGATGCCACCGTTGTGGGCTGCGTGAAAGCCAAGCCAACTTCCGTAGACTTTAACGGAAATCCCGTGAGCGGGATGTCCTGAAGCGAGGCAAGATCCTGTTGCATCACTGAAAAGCCTGGAGGTTGTTGGAAGTATTTCGCAAAGGCGGATTTCGGATTCAGGCTGGCCTGAAGATTGAGCCCGAAGCCATCTGCAAGTGGGATAGTCGGCAAATCGATGCTCCTGGGTGATAATGTCACCTAAATTTTGTGGAAGCGCGATTCCGGACATTTATACCATTCACGACAATTTGTCAATAGCTCCCAAGTTGGGCACTCGCTGGAGGACCGTGCCCCCCCGCCAAAGAGCAGGTGAAAATTCACTATCTCAATTCTCGGTATTTTCGCCCGTGAATAGTCAGGCTGACTTCGAACCTGATATATGACCACCATCAAAAATCTTCTTGACTTTAGCTAACCCGCAATGTACGAAAGGGTATCCCCTCAGGCGGGGAATCAATAAATGTGCCGAAAATAGGCCCTACTCAACCACAGTCAATCTGGTTGAAGCAGGATTATGTTGCGCTGTCTGGCGATTTAACCAACGAGCGACAGGGGCTTTACTGAGGGTCGCCCGTCGGCTTGATCATCGCTATTTGAATGTCGCTGCGGGGGGATGGCCATGCTGGGACTCGATTTTGCAAACAGGAAGAAAACCTACGACTACATCATCGTCGGGTCTGGGTACGGAGGCGCCATCTTCGCCGCGAGGCTGGCGTCGGCCAACCTCAATCCCAAGCCCTCCATCTGCCTCCTTGAGCGAGGCCGCGAATGGCCTGTGGGAACTTTTCCCGACCAGACAGCCAGCGTGTTGGCGGCCCAGCGCAACGACTTCAACCCTCTGGGCCTCTACGAGTTTCTGAACTATCAGGATATTTCTGTCATCAAGGGATCCGGCCTGGGCGGGACGTCGCTGGTAAATGCCAATGTCGCGATTATTCCTGACCCAGAAGTATTCGCGCAAACGAATTGGCCTCGAACCATTACGCGCGACGTTTTGATGCCCTATTACCTGCGGGCGCGGCAAGTGCTCGCATCGAGCCCCCATCCCCAGGCGATGGACCTGGCCAAAGTGCAGGCCATGGAGCGTCGCGCCGTGGAATTTGGAAACCACGCCTACCCGCTCAACATCAACGTCAATTTCAGTATTGATGGCAAGAACCCCTATGGGGTCGACCAAAAGCCGTGTACGAACTGTGGCGATTGCATTACGGGCTGCAATGTGGGGGCGAAGAATACTCTTTACATGAACTACCTGCCATTGGCCCAAAGCGCCGGGACGGAAATCTACACGCAAACCGCGGTGGAATGGGTGGAAAAGCTCGCGGCGGGAGGCTGGCGGATTCACGGATCGCACGTCGCTGACGATCTCTCCAGCGAGTCATTTACCCTGGATGCAAAAAATGTTGTGCTCGCCGCCGGGGCCATTAACTCGCCGGAAATTCTGCTGCGGTCGGAAATGCACGGTTTGCCGGTCTCTCCGGTTTTAGGAACGGGGTTCAGCGGCAACGGAGATTTCTTCGGGCTCGCCTACAACGGAACTTACGCCGATAACGTGCTCGGGTATGGTTTGAAGCCTCCGGTTGCCGGGGGAGCGCTGCCGCCGGGTCCCACAATTGTCAGCGCCATTTCTTACGACGGCAACGTACCGATCGAGGATCGATTCACGGTGGAAGACCTTTCCTTCCCCAGCGCATACGTTCTGGGAGCGAAAGCGGCCTTTGCTCTTCTGCATGGCGATGCGACATATGCAGGGAGTGCGGACGCCCAGCGGCAACAGACTCTCAACGACAGCGACTTGCTGCATCCGTACCGTATGGACGGAGCGTTGAACCACACCATGTTGTATCTGGTGATGGCTCACGACAACGCGCGTGGAACCATAGTTTTGGATTCCCACTGGTATGACCCCGGCGGATGCTTGAAGATTCAGTGGGACGGGGCGGGGCGGGAGATTATTTTCACGCGCATCAATGAAGAATTGCGGCGGCACGCGCGCGCTCAGCAGGCGAACTTCATCTCGAACCCTTTATGGGACATTTTCAAGACCCGGCATTTGGTGACGGCGCATCCCTTGGGCGGCTGCCCCTTGGGTGAGGATTATCTCCACGGATCCGCCGACCAGTTCGGAAGGGTGTTTTCCGGGGATGGCAGTGTCCACGATGGACTCTTTGTTTGCGATGGTTCACTCGTCCCGTCCGCCCTGAATGTAAATCCATTGCTGACCATCTCGGCGCTTACGGAGCGTGCGGTGGAGAGGCATATCCAAACGCTTCAAGGGAATGCTTATCCCCAACCCAACAAGTCCGTGAGCTTATCGACCATCGATCCGCTTCTGGTCTCAACTTATAGCGAAGCGCAACTCGAGCCCCTTTTCCGGCGCTGCACATCGCTCAGCATCGATACTCTGATTAATCAAGGTGGGGCACCACAAATTGATTTGGCCTCGCGCACGATCCGCAGCGACCAGTTCTGGAAGGGCTTCTTTCCCCAGGACAGTATTTTGAATGCAATGTCTTCGGCGCTGTTCACCGGGTTTAAGAAGGAGTTTCACCAAGACACCGGCGGCCACTACACGGGAGTCACCAGTGACACCGACGACCACATCCACGCGCGAAACAGCCTGGAAGAAATCAACCTGACGAAGGCCACGGGGACATTGGAAGCGGGAAAATACATTCTGCTGAAATATCTGGACGCGCCCTGGACGGGGTTTTACGACATCTTCAAGGTGATCAACCCGGACCTCATCATCGGCCGCGTCTACCTGGGAGAGTATCCGAATGGGATCCGCCAGATCACGTTTCCCATGACGCGGAAGCATAGCTTCGATCAGATGACGGTAAACGATCATATGGCGCTCTACTCATCCGGCGCCGTCCCTACCCCCCAGGACCTGCAAGGCGTGTGGAGAATGGATGTCATCTCCAACGCCAACCATGCAGGCGGCATTGCCTATCTGAGCTTTGACGCCAAGCCTGACGGCCGTCTGGCCTGCCGCTACCTGCTGATGGGTTTGATGGAAGGCTTGGTCCTGCCCAGTTTCCTCCAGGATCATTTTCAGTTGAATGATTTCTCCCCGTTCCACGACGAAATTCGCAAGATTTCGAGCGACTTTCTGGTGGGAAAATACCTCACGGCCATTCCCCCCGCTGTGTCATCCGCCCTGAGTAACCTTTCGCTGGGAATTTTTCATTCCGACCCCTCGGGCGATTTCGGTTTCTACTACATGCTGACGCGGACCGATATGAAAGCTCTTCCCACGGAAGCCCTTTTGAAGCCCTTCCTGGATGTCTACCTTCCCGACGGCTTGAGCCTTACGTTCGATGAAGAAATGGTGGGCTGGTATTTTGAGGGAGCGACAACGCCCACTCCGGACCGGGCGGGAGATCTCACCATCGGTGACCGCATCCCGGCCACCGGCACCCCGGCCGGCGGAGTGGATTGCAAGTTTGACCTCCACATGACGGCCCGTGACGTCAATGAGTTCATTGACGGGCCCGAGCACGAAGCCCAAATGCAGGGCTCGATTTCCTTCGGCAAATTCCTGGGCCAAACGCAGGTAAGCTACGTCGTCGATTCACAAAACAGCCGGTTCAATTATCTGGAGGTCAATCCCGCCACCGGCGAAGCCGAAATTCGTTATCACGTGGAGTTCTCGTGCCCGGACGGCAGGCGGTTCTACCTTCAGGGAATAAAGTACATGCAGAAAGATAGCGGAGGGGGGTTCCGCGGCATGGCGGAATTGCTGGAAGATTACACCACCCTTTATTGCCATATCTATGAAGTCAAGGCTGGCCAACCCGACACCCAGGTGGGCCTGGGCTATATGAAATTCCGGACCTTCGAGGATCTGGCCGCGGTGGGAAATATGGTGGGCTTCCTCGCCTCGTTCCAGGTGACGGGCACAAATGATCCCGTCCTGCAAATGCAGGCACGGATGCGTTTTCTGGCCTTCACGGCGCAGTTCGTCCAACTGACCTACGACCCGTTGGGGCCGGACATTGGCAGCTTCGGCGATGACATTCAGATGGAAGTTTTGCGCGGCGCGGACACGCCCGATTATTTCAGTACCCAGCACGGAACGGACTTACAGCAAATTCTTCGCGACTCCTCGACGCAACCGCTCGAATCGCTTCTCAATACCGACAAGGTCACATTTGATTTTGCCAAGAAGCGCATCTTCCGCGATTCCTTCTGGAAGGGCTCGTTCGCGGAAGATTCCCTTTTAGGATGGGAAGAGCGCATCCGGGACAGTGTGCTGGGGGACAAAGGCGTCCAGGCAGGACAAATCTTTGCCGGCGGAAGTTTCTGGAAGCGTTTTGACAATGTCCAGGACGGGGTTGCCACAGGATTGGTGGTGAACTATGAAATCCATCAACTCCCCGGCGATCCCCAGGTCCGCGAGGTCTCCTACCCGGACAACAATCGCCGCTACTTCAAGCAGGGTGACAACGTACTGCTGCTCCACTACATGAACGATCCCTACAAGCAGGTGTACGACACCATTAAAGTGATCGACGCGCAAAACGCCATTGGGGTGATGCACCTGGGGGACTTTCCCAATGGCCTGGAGTTTGCCACCTTCGTCATGGCCCGGAACAACTATCCCTTTGAGAAGATGTCAGTGGAAGACCATCAATTGCTCTTTGCCGATCCGCACACCAGCGTACCCACTGCCACCCAGTTGCCGGGACAGTGGAACGGCAGCCTGATTTTTGTTGAGCACCCGAATAGCACGCTGCTCAATCAGCTTAATCCTGTCGTCTTCCAGTTGGCTTTTGCCACCCAGGGAGCCCAGTTGCAGGCCCGCTATAAGTTCGGCCTGATCAGCACCGGCGCCCAGGTGGTGATGACGCCGGAATTCGTCCGCCTAAGCGATTTCACGGCCTTCCAAGGCGAGATTCGAATGATTGATAACGACACGTTGATCGGTAAGTGGGTCGCGACGGACCTTTCCTCGCTGGCTGATCCCCTGCGGAATTTTGTGGAGCCCGGCCCGAACCAGTTGACGTTTTATTACATCCTGACGCGCACGATGATGTGACGTGACAAGAGACTACGTGCGGTGACGGGCAGGTTTTCCGCGCCCTGCAAGGGCACAAGTTAATAGCCTGGGGCAACGCCCCGGGAATTCTCGACCTTCGCCCCTCGACCCTGAAGGGGTCGCACTACCGCAAGCCGAGGAATGCTACACCGGCGGGACGGCGCCGGGATTCGACCCTTTCAGGGTCGGAAGTTGTTGGGGGGCGCGTTTTCCGGGGGCGTTGCCCCCGGCTATTAAATCGATCCCCTGCGGGGATCAAGAATGGAGAAAAATTCCATGGCACAGATCACAGTCACCAATTGGTTCGGGAATGTCGTCTCGCATCCGCAGGTTGTGGTGGAGGCAAACTCGACGCAGGAGATCATGGCCATCTTGAAAGATCCCGTCAAGTACCCTTCCCCGGTTCGAGCCGTCGGTTCCAATCATTCCAATCCTCCGTGCGGGGTGGCGGATGGCGGAACTCTTATCAAGATGGCGAACATGAACAAGATCGTGAGCATCACGGATCAATCGGTCACGGCCCAGGGGGGAGCGCTCTATTACGATATCGCCCACGAACTTGAGAAGCACCAGTTGCAGTTTTACGTCAATACGGAGATTGGCAGCCTCTCGGTGGGCAGCGCCGCCTGCGCCGGAACCAAAGACGCATCCTTCTTCGGGGAATATGGCCAGGTGGGCTCTTATATTACCGAGATTGAGATGGTCCTCCCCTCCGGCGACATTCTGGAGGTTGACGAGACCCAGCCGGAGCTGCTGCAACAGGTCAGGTCAAGTTATGGATTGTTCGGGATCGTGACCGCGGCCACGTTCCGTGTGCGCCCCATTCTGCCCATGGCGGTTCACCATGAGACATTTCAAATAGCGGATTTCATCAAGCAACTGCCGCAGCTTTGGGCCCGCAACGAATCGATGATGTACTACATCTTCCCGTTTGAAGACCTGATCACGGTGGAGTTTCGAAAGTATAATCCCGGCGCCGCCGGGCCGCCCAATCGCATCTGCTGGCCGCTCCGCAACTACATGTGGGCCACCGCCGGGCCGAAGTTCTGCTATCAGGTCGAAACGGATATTGCGGACAAGACGATCCGCTATGGAGTGATTAACAACTTCTGCGCGCTGTGGCGCTTCAAGCTTGAGAATATCGTGAGCAGTGACTACACGATCGCCACCGACCAGATGATTCACTACCCCCCGGTATCCGATGACAGCCGCTACACGTTCAGCCTGTGGGCGTTTCCAGAAGAAATGTACCCAAAAGTTCTGCCGGCATTTGTCCAGTTCTCCAAGGACTATTATCAGCAAAAAGGTTATCGCACCAACATGCTGAACGTCGGCTATCGCATTTCCAAGGACCAGCAATCCCTGTTGTCATATTCCTACGATGGCAACGTGATGACCGTGGACCCGATTTCCACCTTCAATCCCGGATGGCAGGATTTTCTGAATGCCTACAACGATTTCTGCTGCGACATGGGCGGAAAGCCGTTGATGAACCAAACTCCTCAGCTTACCCGGGCACAAGTGCAAAAAGGACTCGGAGATCGAGTGAAGCAGTTTGCCGCGATAAGAAGCAAATACGATCCCGGAAACCGGCTGCTTAATAGCTATTTCCAGGATTTGCTGGCGGATTAGGGTGGCCTTGCCGCTAGAAGCAAGGCTGTTCTATTAACCGGATTCAGGGCATTAAGTGGTGATCGGTTGCCAGTCGACCCCCTCACCCCCGGCCCCTCTCCCCCAAGGGGGCGAGGGAGAATGAATCGTTGGTTTGGCGTCGTATTCGTGATCGTGCACCAGCAGAACCGTCTTCGCCATGCGACGCGTCTGCTAATTTGGACAGCAGTGTGGATGAGAGGCGCTGGACCACGGAGCGTATTGAGCCACGGAGTGGCGTGGTCATTTAGCCCATGGCGAGCCAGCCGTGGGAACGTATGCCGGAACCGAAATATTTTAAGCCCCGTAGGGGCGCTGTCAGCATGACCCGACGGCGCCCCTACGGGGCTTAAGGAACATTGAGGAGGGCGCTTTATCCCACGGCTGGCTCGCCGTGGGCTAGATGACATCGCCCGTGTCCAAAACAGATGGCGTCAGGTTGGGAATGAGGTGCAGCACAACCGCTCGCTATGCGGGGAAG
>CAYTMD010000059.1:0-19156 GCA_964438685.1 uncultured Acidobacteriota bacterium | reverse complement strand
TTGCCATCAAGCAATACGACCCGGGCCAGCATCTCCGCCGTGCCGCAGTGGAAATGCACCTGTGCGTGATTCTTCAATGGCCGGGCCGTCGGCAGAAGATTCAAGGTGCAATCGAGGGTTGAGGTGGGCTGGAACAGGCCGGGTGCAGCCAACACCATGCCGCGGGTGATCTGCCGGGCCTCTGTCCCCGCCAAGTTCAGCGCCGTTCTTTGGCCTGCGGTGGCGCGGTCGGCGGCGGCGTTGTAAACTTCAATGCCGCGCACGCGCGCACGCTTCCCGAGGGGGAAAATCTCAACTTCGGCTTCCTTTTCAACCGTGCCGGCAATCAGCGTTCCGGTAACGACCGCGCCAAATCCCTTCATCACAAACGAACGGTCGATAGGGAGCCGAAAGGGCAGGTCGGTGGGCCTGGGAGGGCAGTTGAGGCTCAGCCGGCGCAGTTCGTTCCTGAGTTCATCGAGCCCTTCTCCCGTGCGAGCGCTAACGGCCAACACCGGCGCGCCCGCAAGGAATGACCCCGCGACGAATTCCTGCACTTCCAGGCGGACCAAATCGAGCACGTCACGATCCACCAGATCAGACTTGGTGATGACCACCAGCCCCTGGCGAATTCCCAGCAGTTTGCAGATGTCGAAGTGTTCGCGCGTCTGCGGCTTGATGGACTCATCACCGGCGACAATCAACATGACCAGGTCAATGCCGCCCACGCCCGCCAACATGTTCTTCACGAAACGCTCGTGGCCGGGAACGTCGATGAATCCTATGCGCAGGTCCTGGCCCAAATCGAGATGGGCGAATCCCAGATCGATGGTAATGCCGCGGCGCTTTTCTTCTTCCCAACGATCGGGGTCAGTGCCGGTAAGCGCCAAAACCAGTGCCGACTTTCCATGATCGATGTGGCCAGCCGTTCCAACGATGAGGTGTCGCATAAGAGTCGGGATACGGGGTTCGGGATACGGGACACGGGAAATGCGGTGCTCCGGGTTTACGGCTAGTTGCAAGCGATTTGGTTCCACAGCTCTGAGCTTCGGTTGAATGCCTACTGGGGCGCCGCAGATCCTGAATCCGGCGCCACGTGACCCGAATCCCGAGTCCCGATTCCCGGTTTTTCCACTTCCGGTCCCAGCCAGACGCTGGCGAGCGTCCAATCACCGGAGCGTCTTTGCAAGACGAAATCATAGAACGCCATCGCTGTGGGATCCTCGAAAACCACCCGCGCGAGGGCGCGGTTCTTATCAGGTGATAAGGTGATGCTGCGGACATCCACTGAAATCAGCGGCCGGGGCTGCTCGAGCTTGGCGTGGCTGGGGGTTTTCCCAACGCCTTTGACTACGGGAGACGCAGGTTTGGCTACGGGCGCAGGCGGTGGTTCCAGCGCCGGGATGAAGTACGTTCGCACCGCGGCTTCAATTGAGCCGCCGGATTTCTTTCCCTCTGGAGATGCCAGGTACTTTGCCCGCTCTTCAATCACCGCGCGGGCGTTGCTCAGGTCGTCGCGAATGACGACATCCTGAAGCTTCTTCTCCGATGCGAGAAGGCGTGGAAGCAGCATGGTGTCAGTGCGCACCGTAAGGGCAATCACGGCGGATTCTGTGACCGTGCGATCCGGTTCATCGTCGGATTTGTTGATGATGTCGAACAGAAGGTCGGTGGCTTCGGGCGAATCGAATTCACCGAGCGCGCCATAGGTAAAGCGGCGCAAATTAAGGTCACGAGGGTCGGAAAGCAGCTTCCACAGGATTGGCAGCGCCTGCTCGCCCCCGATATAGGCCAACGACTGCGCCGCGAATTCAGCCGTGCGATCGTCTTTGAGCGCCACGGTGAGCTGAGGAATAATGGCCGGTCCGGCGGCGAACGTCGCACGCACTAATCCGAACTGCGCCTCTTCGTTTGGCGAGCTCAGGATTCCGTAGAGCAAGTCCGGACCCCAATCGCCGGGGAGCGGTTGTTCCTGATCGGGAGCTGCCGCCTCCGGCGCCGGGCTCGGCACTGGTTCCTTTTGCGGCTTCACTGGAGGTTGCTGCGAAAATCCTGCAACTCCGGGCAGCAGGCAAAGGCCGGCCCACAAACACAACGTGCGAACGAAATGCAACGTCGCACGCCTCTCCGCGGGAGGTTTCTGAGGCGCGGCCCTCCTGTTCGCTTCCAATTCATTCGTCATAGGGTTATCCGTAGGGTTGGATGCGAAAGTCACGGGACAAGTTGGAACGCCCGCCTCACGCGGCCAGCTTGCGCTTTCCGTCACGTCCTGGGAAGGGCAGGGCTTCTGCCCCGTCCTTCCACTGTAGATTGCTCCACCACGTGAACAATCCGGGGCCACTACCCTGCGTGGTGTCCGTTCAACAATGCGGGAAGCTGCCGCATATCGTCAATCATCAGGTCCGGAGAAACCTTCTCCAGCGTGTGCGCGCCGAACCCGTACGTGACGCCGCAGGTCAACACGCCGGCGTTGCGGCCGGTGAGCACGTCGGTATCGGAATCTCCGACCATCAGTGTTTCGTGGGGGGAAGTCTTAAGGTCTTCCATCAACTTGTGCAACCCGACAGGATCGGGCTTTTTTTGGGGAAAACTGTTGCCCCCGTAAATGTAGGAAAAGTGGCGTGCGAATCCGAGTCGCGTCAGCATTTCGCGGCTGAAGTTGACGGGCTTGTTCGTCAGTACCGCCATCTTCTTGCCGGCGAGCTTTTTCAGGGCCTCAGCCACTCCCGGATAGGGTAGCGTGTTATCAAGCATATGTTCGTGGTAATACTTCAGAAAAAACGCCAGACCTTCCTCGACATTCTCCGCTGTGGCATACGATCCCAGGGAGCGGCGCACTAAGAGCGCGACACCTTGGCCAACGTAGGAGGCAATTAAGTCGAGCGGCAAAGTGGGCAGTCCCATGTCCGTCCGCATGGCATTGACGCTTAATGCCAGGTCTTGCTTGCTGTCCACGAGGGTGCCATCCAGGTCAAAAACCAACAGCCGAACTTGTTTCCAGTTTGCAGTCACATGTTTGTCCATAATCATAATGTGGGTGAGGGCTCAGCGCCGGGTTCAAGCGCGCGCAAGACCAAAGCCGCCTGCTCCGCGGGAATGGGGTTAAAGTGAAACCCGTCGGTACCCAGGAAGCGCCGCTGCCCGTCAACGTCGGGATGAATTTCAATGTGCCAGTGGTAATCATCCTGTAATGTTGTCCACCACTCGGCGGTGTGCTTCCACGCCTGCAAATTCGGCTCGGTGTGGATAACCAAGTGGAGGGATTGTGAGACCCTTTCCACGCGCTCAAGACAGGCTTTGAGGAATGAAGCAAGCGAGGACGCCCGGCCCGGTTCCGTCATATCATTCTCGAAAGAGGAGGAATGGCGGAGTGGCGCTATAAAGAGTTCGTAAGACCATCGTGAGCCAAAGGGGCAGAAGGCTACGAAATCGGCGTTTTGATCCACTACTCGTTTTTCCTCCTGCAACTCCTGCTGCAGTACGTCACAGAACATACAGCGGTCGCGCTTCAGGAAGTGTGCGCGGCTCCAACGAAATTCAATTTCCAGCAGTTGCGGCAGAACCGGCGTCCCTAAGACCTGAGAGTAGGCATGCCCTTGCAGGGTCGGGGAGGGCAGGTGCTGGTCCTTGAAAATCGAGACATAACGCAAGCGGTGGTCCTGCTTGAGGTCCAGGATGCGGTCGCGGAAAAGCTCCAGGACATGGCCCAGGTGTTCCTCGGAAACCGCTGCCAGCGTCATTCCATGCACCGGAGATTCCACAACAATTTCATGTGCGCCAATTGTATTCATGCGGTCGAACATGCCCTCGGCCCGCCGTTCAGTATCCCCTTCCACGTGGAACAGCGGGGCGCGATCGTGAAAAACCCGTGCCAACCATGCTCCCGCTGCATCGCGGTACTCGCGGATGGAATGGGGCGTCATGCGCTCGTTGCCCGGGCAAAAAGGGCAAATCCCACTTTGATCGTGAACATCGGGCATTACCGGACGCTTGCCAGTAACCACCCAGCGCCTAGTAAAGGGGTCCAAACGAAGTTCAGCCATGTTCGCAGCCTTTCGATCGAGATTGTGCTCAGGGCGACGGCTTACGCGGCGAGCAACCTGCGACAGCGACGAAGGTAATCTCCCAACCCTTCATTCTAACTTGGATTGGCAGCTACGTCATGCGAGATGAAATGTGCAGCCAAAAGGGGATGAGCAGATCAAACGTGAAACAGTGTGCCGTTGGGCCACGTCGCACACAAACCTCGACGCACGGCGGGGGGTATGGTAGTTTAATTTTCGAGCACATCCAAACTGGAAACGAGGCACATGGCAGAGATAATTCCATTTCGCGCGCTTCATTATGACCCTCGAAAGATCTCCGACCTCGGATTGGTGGTAACGCAGCCATACGACAAGATCTCTCCTGAAATGCAGACGCGCTACTACGGCCTAAGTCCCTACAACCTGGTGCGAATCATTCGCGGGCGTACACTGGAGGAAGACGGCCCCGCGGATAATGTCTACGTTCGCGCGGCGAGAGATTTCCACGCATGGATCAAGAGCGGCGTGTTGGTTTCCGGACATGAGCCGGCCATCTATCCGTACCATCAGGAATACGAAGTCCCCGGGCAGCAAGGCGTGCGGAAGGTACGGCAGGGCTTTATCGCGCTGCTGCGTTTGGAGGATTACTCTGGGCGTGTCGTCCACCGGCATGAGGAGACGCTTTCCGGCCCCAAGGCGGACCGCCTGCAGTTGCTAAAGTCCGCCGGGGCCCACTACGGCCAGATTTTCATGCTATACAGTGACCCTACTGGCGCAGTTGAAAATCTGCTCACGGCTCCCACGGTGGAGCGGCCCTGGGAGCAGGTTACGGATGAGTATGGCACGCAGCACACAGCATGGCGCACTGCCGATCCCAAAATTATCGCCGGGGTGACGGCAGCAATGAGTGACAAGCGGCTGGTGATCGCCGATGGCCATCATCGCTATGAAACGGCGCTCGCCTATCGCAACTACTGCCGGGAGGCGGGCCGGCAGGATGGCCGCGCGGAATACGTGATGGCGACGTTTGTCCGCATGGAAACGGAAGGACTTACCATCCTGCCGACGCACCGGCTGGTGCGCGGCCTGGCCAGCTTCGACTGGGCCAAATTCGCCCGGGACGCGCGCGCGATTTTTGACTGGGAAGATGTTCCTGCAAAGGGGTCGGCAAACGAGTGGGCGGCACAATTCCCCGCCAAGCTTGCGGCGGCGGGCCGCGAGCGACCGGCGATTGCTGCCTATGCGGGTCCCGGAAAACTTGCCTTGCTGCGCCTACGTCCCGATTTTGACCTCGACGGCGCGCTTGCCGACGTTGCCCCCACGCTGCGCCGGCTTGATGTTGTTCTGCTCCACCGCCTGGTGCTGGAACGGCTGTTGGGCATCAGTGGGCAGGCTGTACGTGAAGAGAAGAACCTATCGTACATACGCGAGACGGCACTGGCCTGCGAAAACGTGGAGAAGGGAAGTGGACAGGTCGCGTTCCTGCTGAATCCCACGCCCGTCGCCGCCGTTCACGACAACGCCCTGATCGACTGCCCCATGCCGCAGAAGTCCACGGACTTCTATCCCAAGCTGCTGTCGGGATTGACCATCTATTGGTTGGATAATCCCGCGGGGCAGTAGCGGGAATCTGGTAGCGCAGGGCGGCGTAGCCGCAACCAAATCTTCGTGGGCGGAGGAAGAGACCCCTCACCCGACCCGCCTTGACCTGATGAAAACGGCGAATGTGGGCCACCCTCTCCCCTCGGAGAGGGCGGTTGAGTTACCAACATTCTCCCAAGGGAGAAGGTGCTGAGGTACGAAGCGGATGAGGGGTTTCTGCTCTCCGGCAATATACTGTAGCCTCTATTAGTGGCTGTAGTAACTTGACAATGATAGCGTAGGAAGATATACTAGCGGGGGAGTGGCAGCGGATGCCGCCATTCCACGCCGGTTTCCTTGCTTCGTTCGCCTGCTGATGCGAAGACTAAACCGTTATGGTGGAGGGAGGGAAGGCATGGAGATGACCGCCGCTCTCCACGATGTATTAGAAACAAAAGGGGTTAGCTGTAAATCGCAAGAATCTTCCAGAAATGTATGTAGTTGAAAATATGCAAGTTAACTTGTTCATGAGGATCGGCAGCGGAGAAAAACGGGGGAGAAAAATGAAGGGATATTTCGCGATGTTATTGAAAACAAATGTAGAAAATATGTCCGTTTCATGCCTTTCCACGATGTTGTTGAAAAATAAGCTAGTTACGGGCGACTTTCCACGATGTTAATGAAAATAAATATAGTTAGCCAAATTGACGGCCTCTCTTCGGAGGCGGGCAGTAAGATGGAGAGCGGTATTACACCCTCCACTGGTACGATAAACCCGCCGCCAAAGCTTCGAATTTGAACGCGTGGTGGCATCATGGAAGGGGGATTGCTAGGTATTCTCGTACGAGCCATCGATACATCCCGTTGCTTGTTTGAGGAGGATTAGGCGCAGTGTCAACATTCAGCGAAGTCTTTCAAGTCTCCAGTGCCCGCATTGAATCCCTGGCGGCATTGTCAAAACCCGCGCGTTCCATGGAGGCCATACTCGACGCGGCGGAACGGAAACCCGGCCTTGACGTGGAGGATGCGGCTTCGTTGATTGCCTGGGCACGCGAGCCCGGGCGGCGCGCAGAAATCCACGCCGCGGCGCAGCGGGTTCGCAAGGCAGTGGCGCCGCCGACCGTAGAGTTCGTGATCCCGGTTTATCTCACCAGCTTTTGCCAGAATGAATGTCTTTACTGCGGTTATCGCCACAGCAATGCGCTGACCGACCGGGTACGCCTGAGCCCGTCCGAGTTCAACCAGGAACTCGACTTGATCCTTTCCTGGGGCCACCGGCAGATTGAGCTCGTGCTTTCGGAAGATCCCGAGTTTGGTCCCGACGTGGTGGCTCGCTACGTGGAAATGACGCGTCGCAGGCTCGACCGTTTGGGTGGGGGAACGGTGGGACTCTGCTCGCCGGTATATACCTGCGAGGATTACAAGCGATTGCGGGATGCGGGGCTGGAATGGGTGGTGGAGTGGCAGGAGACCTATCATAAACCTCACTTTGACCGCTGGCACGTCGTGGGCTCGCCCAAGCGGGACATCGAATATCGTCTGGATTTGTGGGATCGCGTGATCGGGGGCGGCATCAAGAAGGTCGCGCTGGGCGCTCTGCTGGGGCTCTACGACTGGCATTTCGACGCATTGGCTACAATCGAGCACGGCAACTATCTGCGGCGCGCCTACGGTGTGGAGCCGCACGCCATGGGCATTCCCCGTCTCAAGCCCGCCCGTGGAGTGTTGGCATCGCAAAAAGCATCGCGGTTCACGGTGTCAGACGAGGACTACCGTTTGATCCTGAGCCTCTATCATCTTTCGTTCCCGCGCTCGCGCTTGTTCTTCAATACTCGTGAGAGTTACGATA
The DNA here is from genome assembly GCA_964438685.1 of uncultured Acidobacteriota bacterium. GTDB lineage: Bacteria > Acidobacteriota > Terriglobia > UBA7540 > UBA7540 > Bog-366. Next base: position 11,722 of record CAYTMD010000059.1, on the reverse strand, counting down.
TGAATATTTCCATGGTGGCGGCGGGTGACCTTTTCACCGTGGACTGCGATACCTTTCCAGGCGGATACCTTCACAATGATACGCCCGGGCAGTTTTCGACTCATGGATTCCCCTCGCGGCGGGAAGTTGTGGAGGTGCTTGCAGCGCGTGGGCTGAAAAGTTTGTATCTTGAGGCCGAAACGCCTCTGCCCGCTCCCGAGCATCCATCGAAAGTGGTGCCGCCTGATGTTGTAAAGTGGCGGGAAGAACATGCAACGATTCGCGCCGCGCTTCAGGACTGGCAGGCCATTCTTACCGGGCTGACCCTGCATCCGGGTGAAAATCCAACGGAGCGGAAAGCAGCGTTGGCGGCGCTACGAATGACCCTGCACTTTTTCAAGACTTATGCCATGGACCACTGCCGCCGGGAAGAGAACGCTCTCTTTCGCACCTTTGCACCCAACTCTGGCTCGACAGCCAATCTCCAGGCATTTCGCGACAGGCATGAGCGTTTGGGGATCGACTTGGATAAATTTGAAAGGCAGATGGCCTCGTACCAACTTTCTGGAGATCCCAGCGTGCTGCTTACCGTGGGAGAGCGCACCATCCGGGAACTGGGCGAACACCTCGCTGTGGAGGAAGAGTTTGCGGCAAGGCAGTTCGCGGCCCGTGATCCAACTTCGATGTGATTTCGCGGGTTAACTTGCTTTCTGTCCATTGCGAGTTGACATCTAGTTAGTTGACCCCCCGGCGTATATTGCCCTTGCGCGGGAATGACTTCTCCCCCGGAACGGTGTTACCTTTCGAATGCAATTTCGGCGAATAAGCTTGGAAAGGATCGCATACCCGTGAGTACGAAGTTAGGGGTCGTGCCGCTGGCAGATCTTCCGGTAATCGACATCGTCCCTCCCAGAGGTTGGTGGGAAGTCAATTTTGCCGAACTGTGGCAGTTCCGAGAGCTCGCCTATTTTTTCGTCTGGCGCGACATCAAAATTCGTTACAAGCAGACGGTAATTGGTGCAGCTTGGGCAGTGCTTCAACCCCTTACGACCATGGTAGTTTTCAGCCTGTTTTTCGGCCGTCTCGCCAAAATACCATCTGAAGGGCTCCCGTACCCGATCTTCTATTTCAGTGCTCTGCTGCCCTGGATGTATTTTGCGGGAGCAGTTCAGAACGCTACCAATAGCATCGTTGACCAGCAACACGTCATTACCAAGGTATATTTCCCCCGACTCCTCCTGCCAATTTCGGCAGTGGTTTCCGGTCTATTGGATTTTGCCATTGGCTTCGTTGTGTTCCTGATCATGATGCCTTTTTATCACACTTCACCCAGCCGGGCGATCCTGCTGCTTCCGGTTTTCCTGGTATTGGCGGTGGCGACAGCGCTCAGCGTTGGGTTATGGCTTTCAGCGCTCAATGCGGTTTATCGCGACGTTCGCTACATTGTGCCTTTCCTGATCCAGGTCTGGATGTTCGTTTCACCCGTCGTATACCCGGCGGCGCTGGTGCCCGCGCGCTGGCGGTGGCTGTATGGACTGAATCCGATGGCCGGGGTCATCGAAGGGTTTCGCTGGGCGCTGACCGGAATTGGTACTCCCCCCAGTCTGCTGCTGGCGGTCTCAGCGGGGGCCGTCGTGGTTGTGCTGATGGGCGGCCTGGCCTTTTTCCGAAGGATGGAAGGCACCGTTGCCGACGTGGTCTAACTGATGAGCGATGTGGTTATTCAAGTCGAGAATCTGGGCAAGCGCTATCGCATCGGTGAGCGAGAGCCCTACCTTGCCCTGCGCGACGTACTCACGCGCGCTATTTCCGCCCCGTTTCGCCTCTTCCGGTCGCCAAAGCTTTCTCCCCCCCACGGTGATGCCAGCCATTTCTGGGCGCTCAAGGATGTCTCATTTGAAGTTCGGCAAGGCGAGGTGATTGGCATTATCGGCCGGAACGGGGCAGGGAAGAGTACCCTGTTGAAAATCCTGGCCCGCGTCGCAAAGCCCACCCGCGGATTTGCGCGCATACGCGGTCGCCTGGGAAGCTTGCTCGACGTGGGCACGGGGTTCCACCCGGAATTGACAGGCCGCGAGAATACCTATCTGAATGGCGCTATCCTGGGGATGGGGAAAGGTGAGATTGCCCGCAAATTCGATGAAATTGTTGCTTTCGCCGAAATCGGAAAGTTTATCGACACGCCGGTAAAGCACTATTCCAGCGGGATGTATGTCCGCCTCGCATTCTCAGTTGCCGCCCACCTGGAGCCGGAAATTCTTCTGGTTGACGAGGTGCTGGCCGTGGGTGACGTGATGTTTCAGAAGAAATGCCTGGGGCGAATGGGGGATGTCGCCAAGCACGGACGCACGGTGTTGTTTGTGAGCCACAGCATGGCCGCGGTTTCGTTACTATGCAAGTCAGCCATTGTCCTGGACCACGGTTGCGTCAAGATGATCGGTCCCAGCCAGCAAGCCATTGAAGAATACCTGGTTGGCGCAATGGACCGCCACACCACTTTGTATAATATGGTGGGAGTTCCGCGCGTCGTTCCTGGGTTGAGCATGCAGGTGGAATTCCTCACCTTGGAACTCGAAGGATTTCCCATGAAACTCGTGCCTGCCGATGCTGATCTTTGCTTGCGCATGACCGTGCGGGGAAACCGAGCGGTTGGTAATTTCCGTTTTTTCCTCACCGTTTACTCACTTGATGGAACGCCTGTGGGTAGCTGCGCTGGGGCACAGACTCACTCGATTCAGGAGGGTGAGATAGCTAGCTACCAATTACAACTCGCCAATCCATTATTAGCTCCGGGCCGATACCGGTTTGGGCTGGGAGTGGGAACAGGCAATGAACGGGAAGGATTCCGTCACTTCGACGTTGCTGAGGACGTTTTGCATTTTGAGATTTTGCCTGCACCGGGAAGAGACGGAACCATATCCGAGTGGGAACGGAGTTGGGGTACCATACGGTTTCGGGAGCCGGTGACCACGAAGTGCAATTGATTTGCAGGTTCCTTTACCCGCCCCTTCGCTATACGTTAGCTTCGTCAGCCCCGCCCGATGCATAAGGCCGCGTCCGCTGCCCCGGAGGATCGCAATTCTGGCGGAGCAGGCACTTGAAACGTGTGAATATGAACACGCAGGAACAGACAAATTCCGATTACTCCAGGCATTTGAAGAGGACCCTTCGAATGCAAAAGGAGGGTGCAAGAGAGTTCAACCGTGCGTTGGTACGCGCTGGGCGAGAGGTGGCAGGCAATAACCCTGAACTGGCCGTGCAATGGTGCCGTTATGGGGCGACCGTGGCATTATTGTCAAACCCGGGCTTTTTCTATAGCCACGAGATGGAGCAACTTCTTGCGGACATTGGGCGGCGGCACGGCACCCCCGTCTCGATCCCCTCAGCGGGCACGCCGACTCCGACTCGCTTCTTGCATGTAACAACTACCACGAGCGCGACGGGCGGGCACACTCGTGCGATCTCCCGTTGGATTGAAACTTGCGCGGAGCACGCGCCCTCCGAGCATCACTCGATCTTGATTTCGAGGCAGCGGGATGAGCCCGTACCTCCCTGGGTGACCAGTGCCGCCCGGAGGAGTGGGGGCGAAGTGTTCCAATTGCCCTCCTCGGCGTCCTGGTTGCAGGCTGCCGCAGAGTTGGGTGCGAGGTCGTTGGGATTTGACGTTGTCATCCTTCATACTGAACCGAACGATCCGCTGCCGAACCTGGCCTTCTATGACCAGCCAAGGCCGGTGGTCTTTTTCAATCACACCGACCATGTGTTTACGCTGGGCATGGACGTGGCACGGGTAGTCGCTGATATACGCGGCGTGGGGCATGATATATCGGTGCGTTTTCGCGCGAAGGCCCCACGGAAGGTGATGCTTCCTCTGCCGCTTCTCGACGATGGCTTCGGCTCATGGAGTAAGATGGATGCGCGCCAGAGGCTCAGGTTGCCGATCGATGCTCCCATCGCGCTCACAATTGGCGAACCTTACAAGTTCAGTCCTTTGTTCGGATTCAGCTTTCCTGCGCTTGTGCAATCCCTCTTGGAGGGGGATCCCCGTCTCCTTATTATTGCCATCGGCATCTCCGAATCGGAACCCTTTCCCGAATTGAAGCGATTGACGCGGGGTCGATTTATGCCTGTCGGTGTCGTCGAAGACCGGGACACCTTGGAACTGTACTACTCTGCTGCCGATGTCTATTTGGACTCGTTTCCCTGTGGGTCTTTGACTGCCGTCTTGGATGCAGCACGTCATGGCCTTCCAGTTCAGCGCTTTTCCAATCCTTACCAGCGCCTGATGTTCTGTGATGACCTAGGTCTGGATTCCGTCACTCGTGGGGCTTCCGGCCAGGAGGAATTCGCGGCAGGCGTACTAGCGTGGCTGACTTGGCCGGAGGGAAAAAGGTCCGAACTCGGCGGTTGTTTCCGAGCCGCTGTGTTGCGGGAACACTGTGGTGCGTCTTGGAAAGCGCGCTGGCTTGAACCAATGATCGCGGCCCTAAGCGCGACATACGGGGCCCCCTCCGCGTCCTCCCCACACCTTCCCGAGGGGGAAGGGAATTCTTTTCTAGGGCTTGCGGGGGTGAATTGGGGGGCCCACTGGCCCGCGGGCATGTTCGTCGCTAGCGCCATTCTCGGCACAGATCGGGTCCCGCTGCGCATACGGATCTCTGGAGTCTTGCATTCCATCAGGCCTTTGGTCTTTGACACCGCTGGAGATGGCATGGCACGGAAGCGACTCTTGATGTTCAGATGGTTGGTTGCGTCAATTCTGCCGAAACGCATCTTCGCTGCGTTGGGAGACATGTTGCGCGCAATCTTCAAGAGGCTATACCATCAACGGGATGGGGCGGACTAATTTCGCTCAACGCGCAGAAGTTCTTGCTCTCGCCGGAAAAAGGCATAAGTCCATCGGGCCATTGCTATAGTTTCATTACGTTTTGTGGAAGGGAACCATCGGGACTTCTGGAATCATTTGCTGGAATTGCTTGCCGGATGCGCCAAAGTGGTGACAGGTGGCATCCCGGCTATCTCCAAGGACCTGCTATGCGACATGCACTGACTACGCAAGGCTATGGTGTGAGGCTGCGTCCGGTTCGAATGGAGGATGCGGCATTCATCGTTTGGCTCCGAAATTTGGACTACGTCAAAGGCCGGGTAGGTGATTCCGCTGCTGATGTAGCCGGCCAGGAGACGTGGTTGAATAGGTACTTTGATAGGGAAGGTGACTACTACTTCCTCGTCGAGACCCTGAATGAGGTTCGGTTGGGTACCCACGCCATTTACAATCTAAACGAGACTCGCGCTGAAATCGGGAGGATTGTCATTCGGTCGGGCGTATCGGCGGGTGTTCCTGCATCTCTTCTGCTCCTTGATTTGTTCTATGGACAGATGGGCATGACGCAGGTGCGTGCGACATCGGTGGCGAGTAACTACAAGGCCCACTCCCTTCTTCGAAGGCTCGGATTTAGTCAGGTGAAACTTGAGCCCGCAGGCCAGGTTATTAGCGGCCAGGCAGTCGATGTGCTGCATTTTGCGCAGATTGCTGAAGATTGGCTTCGTGCTCGGCAGGAACTAATCCCGGCAGCACGGTTGGCCGAGATCGGAATTCGTGATTGGGAGCAGTCTTGCTTACATGGCCGCAGCTCTCCTCGAGTCGTAGCTGACGGGTGAATTTTGGGTCAACGCAATATCCGCGGCGCTGGCCATTTCTATCTGGCTCTTGGTGGCGCGATACGCGACCCTTGGAAGTCTGCAAAGCGAGAAACAAACTATGGGTATTGACCAGTGTAGGATTATCGACCTACCTAAGATCGCAGATCCCCGGGGCAATCTGAGCTTCGTTGAGGGTGGGCGGCACATCCCTTTCGAGATCAAGCGCGTATTCTATCTGTATGACGTCCCGGGGGGCGAGACCCGAGCCGGCCACGCGCTTAAGGCAACGGAACAATTTATCATCGCCGCATCAGGGAGCTTTGACGTGGTTCTTGATGACGGGAAAGAGCGCAGGACCTTTGGGCTGAACCGTTCCTGGAAAGGCGTGTACGTCCCTGGATTGGTATGGCGAGAGCTCGCCAACTTCTCTTCTGCTGGGGTATGTCTCGTTCTGGCATCCAATTACTACGACGAGAGCGACTACTATCGGGATTATCAGGCGTTTCTTGCAGCGGTGAGCACGCGAAAACCATGAAAGTGCATTTCAACGACCTCAAAGCGACTCATTGCGCAATCGCGTCCGAACTCGAACGTGCCTATCAGCGTGTTCTCAAATCGGGTTGGTTCATCCTCGGCCCGGAAGTCGAGGCGTTCGAAGCGGAATTCGCCGCTTACTGCGGAGTAACCCATTGCATTGGTGTGGCATCGGGAACCGAAGCCCTAGAGCTTGCGCTCCTCGCTTGCGGTATCGGCCGGGGCGATGAAGTGATAACGGTTGCCCACACCGCTATGCCGACCGCATTGGCGATTGTTGCGGCGGGTGCCACACCGGTATTTGTCGATATCGACCCACGAACTTACACGCTCGATCCTGAGCACCTGACGCGGGCCATATCACCGAGGACTCGGGCCATCCTGCCCGTTCACCTGTATGGCCATTGTGCGGAGATGGGTGCAATTCTGGCGGTGGCCGCGCAGCACAACCTACACGTAATTGAAGACGCAGCGCAAGCTCATGGTTCTCTCTATAAGGGAAGGAAAGCCGGCAGCATGGGACAATTGGGATGCTTTAGTTTTTATCCCAGCAAGAATCTAGGGGCGTGCGGCGATGCCGGCGCGGTGGTGACGAACGACGCCAACCTGGCGGCGCGGCTGCGGCGGCTGCGTAACTACGGCGAATCCACCAGGTACCACCACGAAACCATGGGTTATAACAGCAGGCTCGACGAAATACAGGCAGCAATCCTGCGCGTAAAGCTGCCCCATTTGGATGATTGGAACGAATGCCGCCGGCGGATTGCAGCACACTATTTGTCCCGCCTGGAGGAACGTTTTTCGCCGCCTCAGGCGAAACCAGATTGTGTCCACAATTACCATCTCTTTGTCATTCAAAGCAATGACCGCGACGACATGCGGGAGTACCTGCACGCGCATAGTATCGAGACCCTGATGCACTATCCAACACCTTGCCATCTGCAGCCGGCTTTTCGCAATATTGACCACCGGTGCGGAGATTTGACCGTTACGGAGAAGGTCGCAAAGAGAATTTTGTCTCTGCCGATGTTCCCTGCTCTTACGACCGACCAAATCGAGTACGTCTCGAAGCGCGTCAACTCATTTGGGGGGAAGGCGTGCTGAGTGAGTTGTCAGCTTGCACAGAGGCTTCCGATTCTTCTTGCCGAGACCGAATCTGTGCGGTGATTGTCACATACAACATCGGTGAAGCGATCCACAGTTGCTTCGACTCCATCCGGAACCAAGTCGGCCACGTTGTTATTGTGGACAACGGCTCGGACGAATGCACCCGCCGGGAACTGAGCGGTCTTGCTCCGTCCGATTCGGTAACGGTCATCCTAAATGAACGAAATGAAGGCCTTGCACACGCATTCAACCAGGCAGTGCATTGGGCCCGGGACAAAGGATTTCAGTGGCTGCTGACGCTGGATCACGACAGCCAGGCTACGCCCGGCATGGTTGACAAGCTTGTTCAGGCTTATGTGACCCTCCGTCGGCAGGGTGTGCAAAATGTGGGAGTTGTTGGATCCAACCCATTCGACCAAAATACCCAACTCTTCACCACGGGTGTTCAACCGGGGGCGGGCGAAGGTGCGCCTGTGGAGGAGGACGACGTCATCTCCTCCGGGAGTTTGATCCAGCTTCGACGGTTTGATGATATAGGCTTCTTTAACGAGGACCTCTTTATTTACTATGTCGATGATGATTTCTGCTTGCGCCTTGTGGAAGGAGGATTCCGGATCTTTCTGTGCCCTGAGGCTGTGTTGGTGCACAAAGAGGGAACAAAAGAACGCAGGAGGTTCTTTTGGGGTCATGCGTACTATGACCGTCACACGAAACATGCGCGCTACTACCTTTCGCGCAACACGATCTACATGATGAAAAAACATAGCCAAAGCCTCAAATATATTTATTGGATGGTTCGCAGAACTTGCAAAGACCATGTGAAAATTCTCCTGTTCGACGCAGAGCGATTTTCGGTCTTGTGGTTCAGCCTAAGAGGTTTGATCGATGGTTTGAAAGGTAAGGTTGGTCCCCTGAGTCGGGTGAGGCCCACGCTCGAATGATCGTGCCTGGAAGATTTTAGCGCGATGCATATGTGGGCAAGTTGTCAGTCGGGCCAATTTGGGTTTCGACGACTTATAGTGCTCTACAATGCCTTATCATCCCTTGTCTAGTAAAAGTTTTCAGCGGCACCCCAGGTTTATGCTTCCGCAGGCAAGGGCGGCTTCAGCTTCAGTCTGTGACCTTGGTGATCGCGGTCTGCCGTCCCAGCCTTGCTGGACGGGTTCCGGCCATTGTGATACAAGTTAGAAAGCTCGCGGCAGTGAGCCGGATTGAGAAATAAATCATGTGGACTCCCAAGCATGTTGTGGTAGTGGGCGGTTGTGGACACGTCGGACTCCCTCTGGGCCTGCTTCTTGCCTCCCGCGGTGTGAAAGTCACGTTACTGGATATCGACAAAGATAAAGTTGAAAAAGTGAACCGGGGTGAGATGCCATTTCTGGAACAGGGCGCTCCGGCGTTGCTCCAACAAGTGGTGGAGAAGGGTTTGGTGGCGACCTTGGACGAATCCTGCCTGGCGAGCGCCGACGTGGCGATCGCGGTGGTAGGCACACCCGTTGACAAATATTTGAATCCGACCCTCCGCAACCTCTGCAAAAGCGTCGATGATTTGCTGAATCATCTTCCTGACGATGCGCTGCTGGTATTGCGCAGCACCGTTTATCCAGGGGTCACGAAGATCGTTTACGACCGGGTCCGGGCTCTGGGACGGAAGGTCCACGTTGCCTTTTGTCCGGAGAGGATTTCCGAAGGGAAAGCGCTGGTGGAGTTGACGAAGCTCCCCCAGATTATCGCGGCGTTTGAGCCGGAAGCGATGGCGAGGGCTGGGAAGCTTTTCTCCATTCTCTCTCCCGAAATTATCGAACTCGAGCCCACCGAGGCCGAACTCGCCAAGCTCTTTACCAACAGTTGGCGTTATCTCAATTTTGCCATTTCCAACCAGTTTTACGTGCTCGCGCAGAGTTACGGGCTTGACTTCTATCGCATCTATGACGCGGTCACGCGCGATTATCCGCGCATGGCCAGTTTTGCGCGGGCGGGTTTCGCTGCCGGCCCCTGTCTGTTAAAGGACACGCTGCAACTTGCGGCATTCACCGGAAATAACTTTTTCATGGGGCATGCGGCAATGCTGATTAATGAGGGCTTGCCGAATTACCTCGTCGCGCAATTGCGTTCTTCCGGGTTGGCAACGAAGTGCGTGGCGATTCTGGGCATGGCCTTCAAACGTGATTCCGACGATGTGCGCGACAGCCTTTCCTGTAAGCTGCGCAAACTATTGGAAGTCGAAGCTCGCGAGGTGTTGTGCACCGACCCTTACGTGCAAGACCCATCACTCGTTCCCCTGGAGCAAGCCTTGGCGCGCGCCGATATTATCATCCTGGGGGCGCCCCATTCCGTTTACCAATCGCTTTCTTTCTCTCCTGACAAGCAAGTTATTGACGTTTGGAATTTCTGGCCCAAGCCCAAAACTGCTCCGCTAATGGCTGACTCCGAACTATTCCCCCTGAAAGGGTGAATCAACCCAAATGTGCAAGGCTCTTTGAAATTGGAGATACTGCCTTACTTCGTGGCAAGGGTTGAATGCGCCAAGGGGCACCGGTTATTTCTTTCCCGAAAGGAGGAAGGCAATCGGACCACACAGGCTGCCGAACAAAAAAGGAAATCGCGGGACTTTGGATTTTGTTGCCCTTGACACTCCCAACGCGGTCTGCCGTCGCATGCGGGAGGCGGTATAACGAAGAATCGCGCCGCGTAGAGACGGTTCTTGAAGAAAGTATTTTGCGAGGAGGGCCGTGTGAGCGCAACCTGATTGGAACGCCCAACGCCGAACCGCACGCCATTCAGTAGGGTGGCGGTGGAGAATTTGCGCCGCAGGCTCCACAACAATCCTGCCGCCATGGAGCAAGATTCTGAGAAGGATGTCCGGTTCTTCGCCGGAGCCGATCCTGGTTCCGCGACCGAACCGAGCGTCGTAATCGCCGTAGCGGTCGAACACCTCCCGCCGAATCGCCATGTTGGCGTTGCCCACTAAGGCTGAGCGCATGGGGAATGACTTTGCTCCGACATGGCCATCGATAGTCTGTTGCGATGCCGGGAACTCAGCGCGATGGAGATAATCAAATGTTTGACTGACGGGGTCCGTGAGGGTTTGGGCGAATACGCTGCCCGCCACTGCGAGCACTTGCGGGTCCCGGAAAGGAGCAAGGAGCAGGGGAAGCCAATTCGGGTCTGCCACCGAATCGTCATCGAGGAACGCCAGTATCCTCCCTTTTGCCGCATGGACTCCAGCATTGCGCGCCCGGCTGACACCGCACCGGGGTTCCGAAACAACCCTCGCGTCGTGGCGCTGGCCAGCTTCGGTAACGCCTTCCATGTGGGGACCATTGTTGACGATGACGATGTCTGCAACCGCAGTCCTGAATGGCCGCAGCGATTTAAGGCACTCCTCCAAGTCTGCCAGACGGTCCACTGTGCAAACGATTATGCTCACCTGTTTCCGTAGTTCGTCCGGGATCTCCAAAGTATATTCCTGGGGATGCTCGCCTGGGCTCATGTTCCCGCCTCATTAAGAAGCTCATCATAGAGCCGGGCGAAGCTCCCGATCATTTGCGTGGCGTTGAAGTGGTCCCGCACTCGTGCATAAGCGGCTGCACCGATGCTGCTGCCTGACTCAGGGTTGGCGAGCAGCAGGCGCAACCGGGAAGTCAGGGCCTCAACATCGCGCGGCGGGACAAGCCAACCGGACTTTCCATCTTCAATCAGCTCCGGGACGCCGCCCACCGCGCTTGCGACGACTGGAAGTCCCGAGGCCATGGCATCCAGAGCGGCAATCGGAAATCCTTCCTCAAGAGAAGGCATCACGAAGACATCCCAGCGAGGCAGAACGGTAGCGAGGTCGTCAATCCATCCCAGGAATACAACCTGTCCGCCGAGGCCAGCCTGAGCGACTACCTGTTCCAGTATCCTCTGTTGCGGGCCCGAGCCGGCGATTTTCAATCGGAGGGCAGGGAAGTCGCGCCGGAGAGCCCCCACCGCATGGATTAAGTACTCGATCCCTTTGAGTTCCACTAACCGTCCGGCAGTCCCGACCACGAATTCAGATGAGCTGTGCTGGCGCCGAGCCGGGGCCTCGCCAGCCAAGATAGGTACTCCTGCATAAATAACCCGAGCGGGGCCATCAACAACCCGGTTTGCGACCGCCTGGGAGACTGCGACGACCGCATCCACGCCCCTGGCGGAGAAATAAACTGGTTCGAGGCCATGCGGCTCCAGAATCCGGCCGTGCAGGTGCCTGACCATCCTGGCGTGCGTGGCTGCACGGGCGAGCCGACTGACGGATCTTCCTCCAAAGTGGATATGGACAACTGAAAACTTCGTGCTGTGCAGTTTACGCCAGAAATTCCAAGCGCCCACGGGATCTTGCACGCCGCGCTCCCAGTCAAGGGCGCTCGCCTCTACGCCTGCGTCCTGCAATGCATCTACGAGCGGCCCCGCCCCACCTAGAAATAGGGCGTGAATG
>CAYTMD010000058.1:0-19204 GCA_964438685.1 uncultured Acidobacteriota bacterium | reverse complement strand
TCTGAACCGCCAAACTAGAACAATAATTTCAGTGCGAACTGAATTTGCCGCGGGGCCGCCGCGGACTGCACCTGGCCGAATGTCGGCGAGCTGATGTCATCATTGGGCACGCCAAAGTTCACCCTATTGAGCAGGTTGAAAAACTCCCCGCGGAACTGCAAGGTGGTGGACTCTGCCAGTCGAAAATTCTTGAACAGCGCGAAATCCAATTGGGAGATGCCGGCGGCTTGGACGTTGTTCCGGCCGGAACTACCGAAGGTACCAAGTTGTGTGACCTTCTGGAACGCCTGGGTGTTGAACCATTGGCTCGCGGTTTTGGGTCCAGTGTTGGGATTACCCACCAGGTTCGGACGGTCACCGACAAACCCGGAGATTTCGGGCGACTGTCCCTGCAGGGAGGGATTGCTGGAGTCATAAACGGTAAAGGGCGTCCCCGTCGCGGCCGAGTAAATCCCATTCAACTGCCAGTTGCCCAGTGCGCGTTGATACCAGATGTGGGAGTCCTTCCAGTACGGGAGTTGCCACTGATAGCTGAACACCAACCGCTGGCGCGCATCGAAGAGCGAGCGGCCATAATCCGCCTCCAGATTCCAGGGGTTCTGTGCCAGGTCATTCTCGCCCGCCACAAGCTGCGGGGCAGACCCGGTGAGATTGAAACTGGACACGTCGTCCAGCGCCTTGGAATAGGTATAGGAAGCAAGGAACGCAACCCCGTAACCCAGGCGCTTACGCAGGCTCGTCTGCAGGGAGTTGTAATTGGAGTTGGTGACACCGGAAATCAAGCCGATCGACCCGTAATTGCAGCCGTTGGGGTTCGCCGGATCGCAGCCTGAATAGGGCCGGTAGGAATTCACACTTTGCTGTTCGCCGCTGATGCAGGAGGCTTGCTGGCCAAGCGGCAGTGTGGAACAGAGCGTGGGCGGATTGCTCTCCACGAAACGCGGCAACTTGGTGCCTTTGGTGCCCACATAACCCACCTGCAACAACCACCCCTGACCAAAGGTGTGCTCCACGGTGAAGTTCCAATCCTGTGCGTAGGGAACCTGCAAGTGCGGGTCAAGCGTGAGCAGGGTCAGCGATTGCGGCCCTCCGGCGAAATTGGGTGCAAACGGGTTGGACCCGGCCGGCAGCGGGCTGGCGAAATTGGAGGGAAACTGTTCCTCAATCGTCTTGAACCATGGGGCCGCGCTTTCCGGAGCTTGCAGGGGCCCGCCTTCGCCGTTGTAGTAAGGGTCATAGAAGATCCCATAGGCGCTGCGAATGGACCATCGACCGCTTCCGGTGGGATCCCAGGCCAGGCCCACGCGTGGCGCGAATGCCCGGTACTCCCTTGGGATTAACCCCGGCCCAATGCCCGCATCGCCCGGATAGAGTAGTCCGGGAGGGGCGGTGGCTATGACGGAGGACTGCCGGTTGGGGATGAATAGGGCGTTCTCGTTGTGAATCTCGCTGTAGGGTTGGGGCAGTTCGTAGCGCAGCCCCACATTGACGGTCAGGCGCGAGGTTGCCTTGTAGCTGTCCTGCACGTAGAAATTGTAATTACTGGCGCGCAGGCCCCGCGGGAGATCACCTCCGCCCTGCAGGAAAACCACCGGTTGGCCAATCAGGAAGTCGGCAAAGGCGTTGCCGATGATGGGAACCGGGGCAAAGACGAAAAACCCATTGGAGGCAATGCCCAGCAGCGTGTTCAGTTGATCGCGTTGAAACTCGCCGCCAAACTTGAACTCATGCCGCCCGCGAACCCATGCCACGGAGTCCGTCAAGGAAAAGGTGTTCTGGTGGTCCAGGGCCGGTCCGGTGATCGGGTTGCCGACGGAAGCATAGCCCCCGATTTCCACGAAGGGGAGTCCCACCTGGCTTGCCAGAGTCGGTGCGTACTGGAATCCCATTGCGGTGAGGGGCGTATGGTTGGAGGCTTCGCCAAAGAGAAATTTGTTCCGCAAGAAGGAAAACCGGGCCACGTTCACGATGTTGGATGAGAACGAGTGCGTCTCTTCCAGGGCGGCGTTTTGGGCGCGGAAATTTTCTCCCACGGGGAAGCCGGGCACGTTGGCTCCGGCAATGGAAAGAGGGTCGAGTTGCGAACCATTGTTGAACAGGTAGTGGAAGGAAATCGTATCGCGCGAGGAGAAGTAGTGGTCCAGGCGCAAGCCAAACTGATCCGCGGTATTTTGTAGCTCCTGGGTCGTGCCATAGGCGTTCGGGCCATAATTGGGTGCATTGGGCAGCGGATAGAGCGCCAGCAGGTTTTGCGAAATCGCGCTGATTGCTTGGGTGGGAACCTGGTTGAAGGGCAGCGGTTGCGGCGGCGAAGCAAACACGTTGACCAACTGCGTTCCGTTGGGATCGGTGCAGTACCCCAACTGAGGCACATAACTGGAGCAAAGGGAGCTGAAGTCCCCCTGCCGCTCGGCCTGCGTGGGCACCGTGGTCAACTGGGTTTCGCCCTGCCGGTTGCGAAAACCTTCGTAGTAGCCAAACAGGAAAGTCTTGTCGTGCCGGATGGGCCCGCCCAGCGTGCCGCCGAACTGGTTTTGCTTCAGAGGCTCCACGTTGGTCGAAAAGAAGTTGCGCGCATCTACAGCATCATTGCGCAGGAAGTCGTAGACATCGCCGTGCACATGGTTCGATCCCGAACGTGTCACGATGTTGGTGTTGGAACCCGCATTGTGGCCAAACTCGGCGGAGGAAGTGCTGGTCAAAATTCGGAATTCCGAGATGGCATCGGGAGGGGGCTTCAAGACAAAGCCGGCATTTACGGTGTTGTAGTTTTCGGCGCCATCGACGAGGAACTGGTTCGATTCCGGCCGCATACCGTTTACAGAATAAGACTGGCCGCTCCGCATGGAGCCTCCGGCCAACTGCAAGCCCTGGGTAAGGGGCGCCGTCCCCGGCAGCAAAAGGCCAAGCTGGGAGAAGTTTCGGCCGTTCAACGGAAGATCCACCGTTTGCCGGCCATTTACCGTCTCGCCCAGATCGTTGGTGGTCGCCAATTGTGCCGCATCCGCTTTGACCTGCACGATCTCTTGGAACAGTCCCACCTCCAGGTGCACCGGCACCAGACCAACCTGATTGACACTCAGGCTGATGCCTTCCTGCACGTACTTGCGGAAACCCTGTGCGGTCACCTCCAGCCGATAGTGTCCGATCGGCAGAAGCACGAGAAAATAATCGCCGCTCGCGTCGCTCACGCCTCTGCGCGTGAATCCGGTTTCGGCCTGGACGGCAGCTACGGTTGCCGATGGCACCCGCGCGCCGCTGGGGTCAGATACCGACCCGCGAAGACTGGCCGTGGTCTCCTGCGCGCTTAGCCCTGCTACAGACATGAGCGTGACGAGCGTGCTGAGACAGAAAAGCTTCCACGTTGTGCGCATAGATTCGAGATTCCCCCCCGAACGGCAGATGCCCGCGATAACGGTCAGACACCAGAACCGACGCAAATTAGTGCAGGATTTTTGATAGCCCTTGAGTGTTCGCGTATTATTCGGAACGCGGCAATTATCAGGATTCGCTTAGACAATCGTCAATAATGCGCAGCGCGGTAAAGGTACCTTTTTCCAATTAGCGTGAACCCTGAAATCCATTACGACCCCAAAATGGGAGTTTGTAGGGCGGGCGGTCGCCGAAGTTACCTGCAGCGGGCAACGCCTGCGGGAGGATCGCCGAAAGGAGAGCCAAAAAGGTACCAGTGAAGGTTAACCGGAGCGGCGTGCTTCCCCCGGGGTTGCCACTACGCATTTGCCCGAACTTTTCCCCACATTTGAACGCCGCCCTCCAGCACGCGTTGCTGGAAGCACCTCCGCCGTTTCATCCCATTGACATCGCCAGTTCCGTCCTGGTGAATGTTGCTCTGAGTCTGGTTCTCTTCCAGATTCTCGACCGCTTCCGCCGTCCTGCGTAAAGCGGCCCCGGCTGGACGCCACGCTCGAAACATTGGAACCCCAAGCCCAAAGCTGGTTGCCAAGGCTGTAGCTATGGGAGCGGCTGTATGCCTCGTGGATAAAGCCGGGCTTCTTCACGGCCTCGTCTAACAGGCTGATGAAAAAGGGTGTAGCGGCGGCTTTATGCCGCCATCGTGCATTGAAATCATTGGATAAATGGCGGGGTGAACCCGCCGCTACCATTCGCCCAAAGACTTTTTCATCAGCCTGCTAACAGAGCGGCCCACGAAACCATTGGATTTCTCTCAGCGCCATAGCGCGCGCTGACTGTGCCGGCCCGCTGGCCGGGTTCGACCGCCTTTGTCGCTTCCTACGCTGTCCGCCTGGTTTTGATTCCCTCGGTCACGGTTTTTTCTCCTTTTCTGTCCCTTTCCTCGCGGGGCACTCCAAGCGAGTGGGGCCTGCTCGCCAAGCCAAGGGCTGCTTTTTCCGCCCAGAGACTTCGCTTTTGTCCTTTGCTTGTCACTCGCCACTTGTCACTCGTCACAGCTCTATTGTTTCTTGGGGGAACCGCAAACCCGGAGGGTGGCCGTCAGCGGACGGACAAAGCAGAAGCCCGCCGCGCCGCCAGCGCGCAGGCGGCTTTCCCATCTCGCCGTGCCCGCGAGAAAGCGGTGCCAGAAAAGGGCACTGAGACTAGGAGAAGTTAGGCGGAAACGCCGGACAGCTCCTGCTTGTTCGCTTCGGTCCCGGCGGTTGATTTGTCGTCCACGGAACTCTTGCCAGACAGTAAATCATGAGCATGGCTTTTCCTGTTGCAACCGGCATCCTGCGGGGATAGTATTCGCGCCGCGATCAATGCTGAGGGTCTTCGAACATGGCTTGGAGATTCCGTCACTCGTTTAAGGTTATCCCTGGCGTAAGGCTGAACTTGTCCAAACGCGGGTTGAGTGCAAGCATCGGCGGCGCGCCGTTCACACTGAACTTGGGTCCGCGCGGGGTGTATGGCACGGCTTCGCTACCGGGAACAGGCATTTCCTTCAGAGAAAAACTGGGGAATGCGTCCAGTATCGTGCCAACGCCCGCTTCGCAGGTCCGCCCCGACTTAATAAACCCGGATGCGGCCCCGTCCTCGCCAAGCCCTACACCTTTCCCAACCGATCCCTCTGCGCGCTTCCCCGCGCCAAGCTCCGCTCCCATTCAAGAGATTCGCAGCGTCAGCACTGAACTCCTGACGAGTGAAAGCCTACAGGAACTCAAACGTCTCATTCAGACGGCGTATGAAGAACACGAGGACATCAGCCGTGATCTGGCGGGCGCCCGACAGGAGAAAGCAAGGGCCTTGACACGCTATCTTTCCTGGGAGAAGGGCTGGCTGTTCAAAAGGATTTTCAAAAACTCGTTTGTGAAACGCAAGGTGGACGCAGAAACAGCTTCCGCGAAGGTACAAGAGCTTGAAGAACAGCTTCGGCTGACGACGGTTGCAACGCATGTTGAAATTGCAAAAGAGCAGGCGGAGCCGTATTTTCGGATGCGGGATGAGTTCGCCGCGCTGTCGGAATGCGCAGCGATATGGGATACCAAATCTCGGCAGGCGACCAACCGTTTCCATGAACGAACTATTGCCGACGAGAGAATCGCACGCGAGCGAACGGAGTTCTCACTGGGCGGTAGTGACCTGATTCAGTGGGAGCAGAAGGTGCCTCATCTTCAGAACGTTGGCGGCGGCGACCTGTTTCTTTATCCTGGCTTTATTCTGTACAGGGCTGCTAAGCATGCGTTTTCAGTGATCGACTTCCACGACGTGAAACTTACCTCAGCCCGCATCACGTTTCTTGAGGAACAATCCGTCCCGAGCGACTCCCAAATTGTTGGACAGACGTGGGCCAAATCCAATAAGGACGGGCGCCGTGACCGGCGCTTTGCGAACAATTACCAGATCCCTCTGGTTCTGTACGCCTCGCTAACACTCAAGAGTGAAAACGGGCTGTGGGAAGAGTTCCAGTTTTCCAATCCAGAACGGCTGGACCGTTTCCTTGCGTTGTGGAAGGCGTTCGTCTCATCGTTTGAAGCAGGGGAGCGATCAATATAGGTTCGAAAGACTATGCCAAGGCGCGCGCGGCCTGGTGCAAGTGGAGTAATATGTTCGGTGCTGTTTGGAAATTGCGTAGCCTTCAGGTTGTTTGTATCGGCGCGGCTGGGGCAGTTTTACGGCCCTGAGTGAATAGAGGAGGGGAATATGAGCAGATTGGGAAGATTGACGGTTGCAGCAGTGATAGCAATCGCGACGGTAAGTGTGGGTTTGGCTTCCGATAAGAAGGACTTCACGGAGCGTTACAAAGACAAGTATCTCGTGGTATTACGCGACGGGCTGGCGGTGGGTACGTGTGGCGAGCATCCTGCCGATACGGGATTTCACGGTCACACTACAACGCTGCCGTTAAAAGTCAAGATCAGCGGAGACGCAGCAGATTACAAGCCCGACGCGGGGTTCGGTGCGGGTCTCACAGGCTGCGGGCAAATGATTCCGGACCCGGTTCACAAAGGCGAGGTGCTGCGGACACGAAGCGTGGGGTTTCACAAAGGTGGACTGATGATCATAGCGGAAACCGTCAATGCCCATCAGGTTGATCGCGGCGTGGGTGCATTTGGGCATCAAAGCTATGAGCAAGCCGCCGCTGAGCTGATCTTTTTGGACTGCGATCCCAGTGATACCGATGCATGCCCAGCACGCGTCGATAGGTGGGTCAAGGTGTTTGAATCCAATGACGAGGCCGCCAAATTTGGTAACACAGCTAGCGGAGCATTCGTCAAGGAAGTCAAGTTGGGAATGACATCGGCGGAAGTCGAGTCTGTGCTTGGACTGCCCGAGACGAAAATCGACCTCGGCGAAAAGGTCCTCTACAAGTATAAGAACATGACCGTTGAGTTCAAGGACGGCAAGGTCAGCGATGTGAGATAGGAACTGCTCAGGCTATCGAAAATCTGTGGATCGCGAAATTGAGCGCGAAGTAGGGACAATGCAACGCCTGAAGATTGTAATGGCATTTGGCACGCTGGTTTCGATCGTCGGTTTCCTCTTTATCATGTACGGGGTGATCAACGATTCGACGATGGGCGGACTTATCGGCTTTCCTGCATTCTCCCTTGGCCTTGCCGCCGCAGGCGGCGCGAAGATGTGGGTCTGGCTAAAAACTCCTCATGGGCAAAGGTAACGGATGGTAGTTGGGGCGAACGATGAGGAGTCCACGGGTCCCAAGAATCCATCGATTCCCTATCTGAGGAAAAGCGCAATGCAAAACGTCACTGCTCCACAGATCGTTCGTCGAAGAGGAATCGCAGTTTGCGTTTCCTTTCTCATCATTGCTGTTATCATTTTAGGCATCTGGCTATTCAATTTCATTCTCGTTGGTCAGCAGCTGCAGGGCGTGCTCAAGGCGGACCCACACAACGAAGTCGTCGGGGCACGTGCACACCTCGGCTATTGGATTGATCCAGACACACTTGTATTCAATTTGACTCATATTTCGGAAACGGCGAGTCGAATGGATATATTTCGCTCTTTCCTTCAATACGCCGAGGCCATGAAGGGCCGCCATTTCACTAAGGTAATTTTAGCCGCGAAGGGGAAAGAAAAATTCGTCATAGATGGCAACTACTTTCGGCAACTCGGAGAGGAATACCATACGCAGAACCCAATCTATACGATGCGTACCTTTCCAGTTCATTTGGTTACGCTGGACGGTGGCAAACCATTCTCAGAGTACGCAGGTGGCTTGTTTGCCGTGCTCGGAAAGGAGATGGATCAATTTACGGAATTTAATGATCAATGGTACGTGCGGGATTTCCGAGCGGTCGCGCCATCGGTCGTGAGTGACACCGCGCAAAAATCCGACAGTAATTTTGATCCTTGCCAAGGATTGCGTGACTCGGACCCGCATTGTGGGTGGAAACCCCACTGGGACGATTCGGGCGTGTCGACAAACGCAATTGACGGGACGAAAAAAGAATTCCTATCACTTGATTCGAGCGATGCGGACGGAATGGATTTCGGTAAGTTGCACTATGCAGAACTGAAAATTTGCTTCGAGAACGGCAAGTTCTGCGGTGGGGATAGTGTGGCGTTAGGCGTTGATGTGCACGGAATAGTTGAGCCATTGGGCTACGAGACGGGGGAAGAATACAGCACTGCGGTGAGACTGAAATTTGATGACGAAAAGCCGGTGAGGGAGACTTGGGGCATAGCCGACAGCCATGACGCTCTGTTTCCCTACGGGCACGAAAAACGGTTTCTCAGCCAGCTCCTCCAGCACGAAAAGCTGATTTTAGAGTTCAGTTACTACGAGAAAGCGGCTAGGACTGTGACCTTTGAGATTTCCGGCTTGGCGGCGAAAATGAAATCCCAAGGTCTCCAAAGTCCAACCCCCTAAGGACTTGTAGCCAAGCCCTCTTTGATGTCGGCGGTTCTTTTTCAGACCTGCCATTTGAAGGCGAACGGCAAACTGCCAATCCCTGCCCCAAGGGGGTCCCAATGCTAAACCGGCGCTATGTCATTCTGATTGTGATCGGCGTCCTTTTGATGTTGCCTTTCCGCCTGTCTGCGCGATCGGCCACGCCCGAGTCCAACGCTGGCGCCACCGTATATGTCACCGCGACCGGGAAAAAGTATCACACCGCATCCTGCCGATATATTCGAAAGGGCGCGACACCCATGAAGCTTAAGGACGCGGTGAAGGCAGGATATTCGCCTTGCAGTGGGTGCAAACCCCCAACTCTGGAAAAATAATCAGAGCGGTTACGGCCGGAAGTATAAAGCGTGGGAAAAGTCCGCACCACCGCTTGGCGGGAAGATCTCTGGATTGCATGTGAGGGCGGACATATGTTTTCGCCAGGAAGGAAGAACATGGAAAAGCGGCTGCTAGCGGGGTTGGTTTTGCTGATGGTATTCTTAAGCCCTGGATGCGGAGAAAATCCCAAGAGTCCTCAAACCGCAACAACCAAGCCAGTTTACATCTTACCTTCAAAATTGTTCTTAGGAACGGAGGTTTCGCGGGGAATCGAGGGAGAAATCTATATTCACGGGTCAACTAATCTGCCGGACGGCACGAACATCGAGCTTGAGGTCGTGCCTACTAAGGTCTACGGAGAAGTGACAGTTCAAAATGGCTCGTTTACCTCCAGCGGACTAATGGCAAAAGCTCCAAATGCGCATTTCATAAAAGGATTGCCGGAAGCTGGCAACTCAAAGTACATTGAGGTTCCGTTTCTTCCAGGGAGAAAGCAGATTCATTTTCACGCGTCTTTTGCAGCCAATTCAGCAACCAAGTTTGATGCGGTTTTTCAGAGGCCAGAGGTCATAAAGGTTGTCGGTGAAGGAGGGAAAAACCTCAGAGGGGAGATGTTCAAGGAAACCGACCCCGATGTTGTCGATAGTCCGAGGGTGCTGGACCACTCGCAGGCTGTCGAATTCCCACCGCTCACACCGGAGGCCGAAGCCATTAACTTGGTAAAGAGAGCCGTCCTCAACGTGCCCGGCATGGGGAAGTCTTCAACCGACATCGACCAGAACGTTCAGTACTGGATGTCATCGCCCGGCATTCACCGAGGGCCAGGAGGCTGGACAGCCAAGCTGACTGGCAACTCGACCTACGAGGTCACCTTTGATGTCATCACGGACGATGCGCAAGGGCACCATCAGGCAATCTGGTCTGCGAATCTGCTGACACGACAAGTCAAGATCGTGAACATGGCAGCGAAGTATCTAAGCTGGACACCCAACTATTGACCGGGGCGGGAACTAAGCGCAGAGCAGCGTGTGAAACGCGCATTAACGTACACAGTGAGCCCAAGGGGGACATCATGGTGCACAAGCCCGAAAAAGATCAGGAAAACAATCTCACGGTGCAAGAGGTTAGTCCTCAGAAAGGCATCAAGAATACGCGCGACACCCTTGTGCCGAACGCGGAAGGGGATGGGGCTTCTCTTGAGCATCAAGAAGAATCGTTACTACCGCCTGACCAAGGCTAACAAGGCAACCTGCTATGAGTGATGGGGCGAAGCTGCCGTGACGCCCCGTCCTTGCGGCCCCCGGGGTTGGACGGAATCTCAGACCGTAAACTTGCTGAGTGCTTCCCGGACAGAGGCGGAACTCCTTTCACGCGCCCTCCCGATGGTCCACCGTCAATGCTTCATGCCGTAGCCTTGTCCTTGCTCATGCGACTCGCTCACGGACTGGTTCACGGACTTTTCAGCCGCGTGGCCTTGGTCTTGGCCACCTGTTTCATGCTCGGTTTCCAATGCGGATTGCTTCGAAACGGTGCGGCTCAATTCTCCGCCCAACTTCTCTGCGTCGTTGGTGTAAATCTGCGCATCGTAGCGCCCGCGCGAGATGGAGACATACGCCAGCCGTGAATGTAGGGGCGAGCGGCGCTCGCCCTGGGCCGAACGCTGTTCGGCCCTGCATTCCCCGGTGTCCACGTGGATCAGCACGCGGTCGGCGGTGGCTCCCTGGCTGCTGTGGCTGGTGACGGCGCAGCCAAAGGCCCATGTACTATCAGGTTGACAGGAACAGGAGGCAAAATTAGAGTGAGAGCAGGAACTCAAGGAGAGCACTGCCTATGACCGGAATTCAGTTTATCACCGACGAAAAAGGCCGCAAGACGGCGGCGGTAATCGACCTCAAAAAGCACAGGGCGCTCTGGGAGGACGTCGAGGACGTCCTGGTTTCCCGATCGCGGCGGCATGAGAAGCGTATCCCGTGGGACAAGGTGAAGGCGGACCTCATCAAAAGCGGAAGGCTCCGTGGCTAACTACCATGTCGCACTGACCTCCAGTGCGGAGAAGGAACTAAAGAGGCTTCCCAGCCCAGTGATCGTGCGCATCGCTCCGCGACTGGAAAATCTCGTCGCCAATCCCCGGCCGCCTGGCTGCAAGAAGCTGAAAGGCGGCGATAAGGAGTGGCGCATCCGTGTGGGTGACTACCGCGTAGTGTACACAATCGATGACGCAATGTCCCGAGTGGAGGTGACGCGAATCCGGCATCGAAGCGAGGTATACAAGCGGTAACTGCGGTACACGCTCCCATTTCATGCCCGGTTTCCAACGCGGACTGCTTCGAAACGTCGCGGCTCAACTCTTCGCCCAATTTTTGCGCGTCATTCGTGTAAATCTGCGCATCATAGCGCCCGCGTGAGGTCGTGGGCATGTTCGGTGTCCACGTGGACCAGCACGCGGTCAGCGATGGCTCCCTGGCTGCTGTGGGTGGTGCGGGCACCGCCAAGAGCGGTGTGGGCAAGTACTCAACCCGGTTAATCCATGTAGAAGCTGAGGCTCACTTGGAGTTTTTCAAGGCGTGGAGTTTCTGACGGAGCGCCGGGTCGGAAAGGGTGGGCTCCAACCGCTTGGCTTCCTGGTAGTCGCGCTCAATCTGCTCGTCCAGCTTTTCCCGATTCTCATAATAATAGGCGAGCGCAGAGTAAGTCTGCGAAAGCGCTAGGTGGGGGTGCTGGAAATGGATCTCCTCGGGGCTCCAGCCATTCGCCTTTTTGTCGAGGACGACTTCCAGAACCTTCGTGTTGGCACCGGCAATCCAAGCCACACCGTGGTCATTAATTTCGATCCGAGAAACGACCGTAATTGCCATCTCTCCCGCCTTCCTTGACCTACACTAACACATCACCCCCCTCCGTCCGGCACTTCTTCGCGGGCCACCGCGGCGTAGGACCGAAAACCGGAGGCGCCGCAGACCAACCAGCGCGCACTCCCGCCGGAACGTACAACCTGACTGTAACGGGCACCGCAGGCTCAGGGTCCTCCTCGACAAGCCATCGTATGACCTTGACGGTACCTGACCGGTCACTTGGGGCTCTGCGTCGCCATTTGGGCAGGTAAACTCGCCTCTGCGCCGTTGTCAAGTCAACTCGCTCGTGGCGCATTCCTTAAATTGGAGGGCACGGGCGACGGACACTTTAGCGAGGAAGGGGGGGCAAGAGAACACATTCCAGGGGCTGATAAGAAATGCCGATCCACCCCAGGTCACGAATGTTCAGGCCTTCACGCCCTGGTGGTTGGTTAGGACGCGACATTTTGACTGATAAGATGGCCTGCTCGCCCGGTGGCTAGGAGAGCCCCCCGAGTCAGAATGCGCAGTGAATCACGGTATGCTCCCCAATAGCACGCATTAGCCACTTGTCCACCTTAGCGCAGGGCTTCAGTCGGGCACTCGGGAAAAAGGAGAGAGGGCCTCGCCCGAAGGCGCGGACCAGAACGGCGGAATCGGGCTTACTGGCGGATGACTCCTCGACATTTTAACTTTTCCACTCCGGACAGCATTCATTGCGTGAAGGGCGTGCTAGAATTGCCCCCCTGGGTTTTATAGCGCCTCGGTGATTGGCGAGTACATTCTTGAGGAGGAAGATGTCATGTCTAAGCGGACTACATTGGGGGTCATTGTTGGTAATCGCGGTTTCTTTCCGGATGTCTTGGCGCGCGATGGACGCGAAGAGGTCCTACGGGCCCTCGAAAAGGAGGGTTACGGAAGCATCTGCCTGACGCCTCAGGATACGAAGTTTGGCTCTGTGGAAACGCTTCAGGATGCAACCAAGTGCGCCGACCTTTTCCGTCAACATCGCGATGAGATTGACGGCGTGCTGGTGAGCCTGCCGAACTTCGGAGACGAGCGCGGCGTTGCGAATTCCCTCCGCATGGCGGGTTTGGACGTCCCGGTGCTGGTCCATGCCTTTCCCGATGAGCCCGGCAAAATGCTTATTGCCACCCGCCGCGACAGCTTCTGCGGCAAGATTTCCGTGTGCAACAACCTGTGGCAGTATGGAATCAAGTTCTCGTTAACTTCGCAGCACACTTCCGCGACAGCATCCCCGGCCTTCCTCTCTGACCTGAAAGCGTTTGCGGCCACCTGCCGGATTGTCAAAGGACTGAAGAATCTCCGCGTGGGTGTGCTGGGGGCGCGGCCCACAGCCTTTAACACGGTACGGTTCAGCGAGAAACTTATGGAGCGGCACGGCATCTCCGTTGAGACCCTCGACCTTTCCGAAGTCTTCGGCCGCATCGGCAAACTGGCGGACGACGACCCGAAGGTTAAGGCCAAGCTGGAAAGCATTCACGGCTACGTCAAGACGGAAGGCGTTCCAGGGGCGCCGCTGGTGAAAATGGCGAAATTCGGCGTCGTGGTGGACGATTGGATGAAGGACAACGCACTGGCGGGCTCGTCCGTCCAATGCTGGACAGCCATGGAGGAGTTCTTTGGTGTTGTGCCCTGCACTTTGATGAGCATGATGTCAAACAGCCTGATGCCCAGCGCCTGTGAAACCGATATGATCGGCATGATCGGTATGTATGTGCTCCAACTCGCCGCCGGCGAACCGAGCGCCATCGTTGATTGGAACAACAACTACGGTGAAGATCCGGACAAGGCCGTCATCTTCCATTGCTCCAACTTGCCCAAGCACTTCCTCGAACAACCCCGGATGGATTTCCAGGAGATCATTGCGGGTTCAGTCGGGAAGGCCAACACGTTTGGTACGGTGGTCGGTACCCTGAAGGCGGGCCCGCTCACCTATTGCCGCGTTTCCACCGACGACTTGAACGGCAAGTTACGGGCCTATTGCGGCGAGGGCGAAATTACCTCGGACAAGCTCCAGAGCTTTGGCGGTTACGGCGTGGTAAGGATCTCCGCGCTGCAGGATTTGCTCCAATACGTTTGCAAACACGGTTACGAGCACCATGTAGCCGTTAACCGCAGCCATTTTGGCCGCGCTGTGGCTGACGCGCTTGCCAATTACAAAGGGTGGGAGGTTTACCATCACGGCGCCCAGGCGGATGTTTCCAGGCCCAATGCCTGATATTTCCGGGAGTTTTTTGCCTGCCCCTGACCTTGTGTAGGCCAGGGGCAGGGCGTCCCGGGGATTTGCTTTTGGGCCCTCCAAGTGGTACGCTTTAGGTTCTGCTCTTGTACTAATGGAGACTTCTGTATGCAAAGCGCTTACCCGCTTTCACGTTGCCCTGCCTGCAAAAAGGCATTCCGAATGGAAATAACGCGACTGTCCAGCCCCCCACCCAATTTGGGGCTGGTTGTATGTCCACATTGCGGCATGAAATTCCAGCGTTTTGACCCCCAGTATTTGAAGGGGCCGGACCATCACGCCGCCGCCCGGTAACTCCTGGAATTCAGACTCAGTCTTTGCTCCCGATTTCATTGGCTTTCGCCCAGGTGAACGGTGATGTGTGTCCAAGTGCAAACGACGGGGGCGGTTCTCCAAGATCGAACGATTCTGGCAATTCCTTGTTGTTAAAGCTCCCGAACCACCGTTCCCCTACCCATCTGCCAGGGGATAGCAGTACAATTCAGCCCATGCGGATATCCACCTCCGGCCGTGCCCCATGGCGTGTCATCATCATTCAACTATGTGTCCTTGCAGGACTTGCTGTCTTCTTTAAGATCTATCTTCCCCACCACACGCGTGATGTGGTGGCGCAGGCGGCCGCTACCCGCGAGGAGAAGATCAACGAGTTGTTCCAGGACGCCGTGTTCGATGATTCGACACACGAAATTTCCGTCCCGCTGCAAGGGGAGATCGTAAAGCGGCATCCCCAGAGGCTGCGCATCGCACTTTCTCCCCAGGGGGCAGAATCCACGCTCGGCGCTCCCGACAAAAGCACGGTCGACTTCCAAGGCGGCCAGCACCTGACATGGGTCGGCACCACGCATATTCTTGAAGGAGCCTTTAATTCGGGGCACCTCTACTGCCTGAAGCTCGAAGATCGTTCCACCGGCCACGGTGTGATGGTTTTTGAATCCATCTACGCATGGCATCCCTACTAACTCTGCATCAATCTTTGGCCGTGAGCTGGAAGATCTTGGCTTCGACGAAGAGGTTAAACAGAACAGGATCAAGAAGCTGTGACTTTACATCGTCGCCGATGATATTGAGGGCGCGGTCGATCGGCACCGCGCGCTTGTAAGGCCGGTCCCGCGCGGTAAGAGCATCGAAGATATCCGAAATGGTCATCATTTTGGATTGGAAGGGAATGTCTTCCGACTTCATGTGGTAAGGGTATCCCGCGCCATCCAGCTTTTCGTGATGTGCCCGGGCGATTTCAGGCACGCGCTTCAGTTCCTTGGTCCAGGGAATCTGGCTTAAGAAGCGGAAGCTGTGAATAACGTGCGATTCGATTTGCAGGCGCTCATCGGGGTTTAAACTCCCCTTGGTGATGGAAAGCAGTTGCAACTCATCCGAGGTGAGCAGAGGCTCGGGGGGAGAGGCGGAATCGTTGAAGCTCCACCCGGCGATCTGCGTAAGTATTTCCGAGGTTTTCTCCGGCAGCACGGTGGGTTCGTTGGCCTGGAGGACATGCTGAAGGAACTCGTCCAGATTTCGTAGTTCGCGGTCCTGATTGCCTTCGATCAACGCGAAATACTCCTCATATCCTTGATTGCCGTTGCGCAGCACGTGGTCAAGCTTCTTCCGGAATGACTCCAGTTCCAGCGATTTGCGAATGTATTGGAACCGCTTCTTGATCACCTCAAGCTGCGGTGAATAGAGTTTCTTGGCTTTGACCAACACCTCTTCGCGCACGCCGACCTTGCCAAAATCGTGAAGGATTGACGCGTAGCGGATCTCGCGAATGTCCTCGCGCGTAAAGCGAATGTCCTTGTAGGGACCGGAATCAATGCGGTCCACCGTCTCCGCCAGTGCCACCGTGAGCTTGGCGACACGCTCGGAGTGGCCGAAGGTGGTGGGGTCGCGGGATTCAATGGCCGTCACCGAGGCGCGCACGAAGCCTTCGAACAGCATCTCAATGTCACGGTAAAGCAGGTTGTTTTCCAGCGCCACCGCAGCCTGGCTGGCCAGAGAAGATGCCAGATCCTGACTCTGCTGCGAGAATGGCCCGACTTCCTCCCCCACTATTTTGGGTGTGGTCAATTTCACGCCGGCGTGCTTTTTGGAATTGATAAGCTGCAGCACCCCAATCACTTCGTCCTTCTGATTCTTCATGGGAAGGACCAGCATGGATTTGGTGCGATAGCCGAAATTCTGGTCAAAGTCGCGATTCAGCCGGAAAGGCAGATTGCGAATACGGTAAGCGTCTTTGATGTTGAGAATCTGCCCGGTGGCCGCGGCATAGCCGGCGAGGCTGGTTCTGTCTATGGGCAGCTCAAATCGGGAAAAGGGTGCTGGTCGGCTATCATTCTGGGTCAGCTTGAATACCAGATGCTTGTCGCCGCCATTTTTATCTTCCACCAGGTACAATGACCCGGCGTCGGCGGAAGTGATCTCGCGACTCTTGCTCAGAATCAGCTCGAGCAGTGAATCGGTGTTGCGCTCGGTGGACAGCGCCACGCCGATCCTGCTGAGCGTCTCCACGTCCGATACCGCCCGCCGTAATTCCTGACGTGTGCGGTGCCGCTCTTCCTGGGCGCGGAGATTCTCAAAAGCCTGCTCAACCGTTTTTTCCAAAGCCAAGCTGGGTACCTCGCGCGGAAGTATGGCAAAGATGCGCGAATTCAGCTTGGCGGAAGGCCGCGTTTCACCATCCAACAGGCAGATGATCCTCCACGCGTCTGACTTGGGCACAGAATTTTCCAGGCGCGCCAAGTCGCCCTCGGCAGCGTCGGCCACGAGAACCGCAGGCAATTCCAGTGTAGGAAGTTTATCGCCATTGCGCGGGATGGAAATCAGGCGATAGTCGTCGCCGAGGTTGCTCAAGCCTACCCCGGCGGCACACGGATCAAAGTAGTAGAGATTAGAGGGCATCGACTTCCATGGTTCCATAGCGCGGAAGGATACAGGCCCTTACTCTTCGCGACCGGGTACAAGACATCCCCTAACCCCGGCTAATGGGGTAAAGGGTGGATTGCCCCCGACGCTTTTCGATTCTAACACTGTGCGCCACAAAGTTTATGGATTTCGTGATCGGAAACCGAGAATAGGCCTGATGCCTCCGGCCCCATTCTTCCCGGGGGAGAGTGGCACCAAGGTGCTATGACCAAGGCTATGGAAAGAAAGGGCTTACGGATTTATTGAATTATAGGAACCCTTTGTGGTCGATTCTGAATCAAATGCATTGTAAGGGTAGTTGGAGAATGGGAGATAGCAAAAGTGGAAGACCTACACAGCGTATTAAGCAACGTTCTTTGGTTAGTGGTATTGGCCGGAGGCGTACTTTATGCCGGCCTCGTGTGGACAAGTTACCTTTCCGATGGCCGGAAGCTCCGTCCGCGGATCGATTGGCGTGACCCGGCGCATTCGGCCGAGCATTTGGCCGTGTGGCTCGGAGTCATAGCTCTCACCGTAATGGTGCGAGTTGGAACCCCGATTTTCCGGATGCTCTCCGAGGCATCGGCCGACGTGGGCGACTGGTTCCTGACTCATCGCCGCCACGAAACGCGGTAAAGAGCAGGAGCCAGGAGTCAGTAGCCAGGAGACAGAAAAGAGAACCCTTTCGCTCTAGTCGCCTGACTTTTAACTTCACGCTTTCGGATGTGTTTTGTCGTAAACGTCGATCAACTGCTTGATTGAAACCTGCGTGTACTTCTGCGTGGTGGCAAGGCTCTTGTGCCCGAGCATTTCCTGAATGGAACGCAGGTCGGCGCCCTCGGTAAGCAGGTGGGAAGCGAATGCATGCCGCATGGAGTGCGGGCTTGCCTTCACATTGGGCCCGAAAGCGCGCATGTGCTTCTTCAATAGCCGGTCGACAGAGCGGGTGGTCAGCCGGGCGCCCTTGGTATTCAGAAACACCGCGGTTTCTCCCTTTTTCCTCGCCTCCATCAAAATCCTCTCGCGAATCGGCAGGTAGTCGCTCAGCGCCGCCTTGGCTTTTGAACCGAAGGGAACGATCCGTTCCTTGCGGCCCTTGCCCCGTACCAGCAACATTCCATCGCCAAAATTAATGCTGCGCAGATCGAGGCCCGCCAACTCGCTCACCCGCAAACCGGAAGCATAGAGCAATTCCAGAATGGCCCGGTCGCGCTTCATCATGGGCTCGCCGTTTGGGGTGGCCTCGGCCACGCGGTTGAGGAAATTGTTCATTTCCTCTTCCGTCATGATGCGGGGAAGGGTCTTGTCAACCTTGGGCGTGGACACCGTTGCGGCGGGATTGGCCTTTAGCACGCCTTCCTTGGCGAGGAATTTGTAGAACGCCCGCACCGCGGCCAGCTTACGTCCGATGGAAGTCTTCTTCTTTTCACGCTCGAAAAGTGAGGACAGAAATCCGCGAATGCGCAGCGTATCGACGGCCCCAACGTCAACTTTGGCTTCGGGATTCCCACCCTTTAGGTAATCCCGAAATTGCAGCAGGTCGCTCTGATAGTTACGAATCGTGTGCGGCGAGGCGTTGCGCTCGTAGCGGAGGTAGCTTACGTAGCGATCGAGAAGTTCATCCATGGTTTGGAGCTTTCAGCGCTCAGCTCTCAGCGTTCAGCTAAGGCTTTGACCTGTAGCGCGAACCTGTTTTGTAGGTCCGCGGCCCTTGAGCACATTTGGCCAGACAAGCCGCGGACCTACAAAACAGGTCCGCGCTACAAGCTTGCTTAGCCTTGGCTCGAATCTGAAATCTCCGTTGCCAAGGGCGACGGACCACGGACCACGGACAACGGACCCGCCGTCGTTTCCAACCAACCCGCAAAATCGGTGAGCGCCCTCTCGCACTGCTTCTCGCGCCTCCTGCGGCGGTCCCGAGCGATGGCGCGCGGCAGTCCATCCATCGGTGGCAGCAGGTCGAACGAAATGTTGGCGGGCTGGTAATTTCCCGAGGCGGCGTGAGTGATGTAGTGCACCAGCGACCCCAGCGCCGTGGTGCGGGGCGGCGGCGTGTAGGGCCGAACAGCGTTCGGCCAGGGGCCGGCGCCGTTGCCCCCTGCGATTTCGGTTGCGGCAGCGCCGTCCAGCGCGCGTGCCGCTAACGCGAACCCGGCCAGCAGACCCGTGGAGATGCATTCCACGTAACCCTCGACGCCGGAAAGTTGGCCTGCCACAAAAATCTGCGGCGCGCTGCGAAAACTCAAATCCGGGTTCAGCAGCTTGGGCGCGTTGATATAAGTGTTGCGATGGATTTGCCCCAGGCGCAGGAATTCCGCGTTCTCGAGCCCCGGAATCAACCGCATGATTCGCTTCTGCTCGGGGAATTTCAGGTGGTTCTGAAAGCCCACCAGGTTGTAGCTGGAAAAGCGCAGATTTTCCGCCCGCAGTTGCACGACAGCGAAAGGTTGACGCCCGGTGCGCGGATCGATAAGGCCCACGGGTTTCATGGGGCCGAAACGTAGGGTGTCATATCCGCGCCGGCCCAATTCTTCGATGGGAAGACAC
>CAYTMD010000057.1:0-19347 GCA_964438685.1 uncultured Acidobacteriota bacterium | reverse complement strand
CTTAGGCGAGCCTCGACCGGCTAACGTAGCGGAGATTGAAGCAGGACTTTCCGCCATGTGGAGAAGCGCGGCGGAAGCCTCCGGGTCAGAGTCGGCAGTTACTCGTGCGTCTGCATTGACCCTGCTTGTTTACGTGGATCGTGAGGAGTCGGCGCGCGAGGTGAGCAACATGCTTGCCGAGGTGACTCAGCAGAATCCTTGCCGCGCCGTGCTGATGGTGATGGACCCCAAGGGGACACCTCCCGGCCTGACGGCTACCCTCTCGGCCCACTGCCACAGGGCGGAGTCCGGCGAGAAGCAGATTTGCAGTGAACAGATTACGCTGAATGCGCGGGGTGAAATGGGTCCCGAGCTCATCAGCGTCGTGCTCCCCCTTACGGTTTCAGGGCTGCCGATTTACCTTTGGTGGCGGACAGAGAGCTTTGCCGTGCCCGCCTATTTTGACCATATCCTTCGGATGACCGAGCACGTGATTGTGGATTCCGCGAGCTTTGCCGCAACCGGCGCGGACTTGCGGGCATTGGCGGCCTGGCTGGAGAAACACTCCGGGCGAATTCGCCTTTCTGACCTGAACTGGGCACGGGCTACGCCCTGGCGTGAAGTGATGGCCCAGTCTTTTGATTCTCCTGACCACCGCCCTTTTCTGCAGCGCATTTCCACGGTTCGTATTGAGTATGAAATGGAGTCGGCGCGGCTGACCGCGCAACGCGCCCAGAGCCTGCTGCTGACGGCATGGCTGGCCACTCGCCTGGGATGGGAATTCCGGCGGACGGAATCGCACGGAGAGAACCAGCCGCGCGCGTTCTTCTTTCAATCGGGCGATCGCGAAGTCAAGGTGGAAAGAGTTTTAAGGAAAGTGGAGGGCGGGTGCGGAGTTTGCTTTTCCTTTAAAATTGAGGCCGATGGCGCCCACTTCTCCTTCTCGCGGGGAACCGACGGTAAAGTGGTACAAACCCTTGCCGAGGTTACGGGCCAGCCACCCATCGGCCGCACCGTGCGGATTGAAGCCGAGGACGAAGTGGAGATATTGAACGATGAACTGATGGTGTCTGGCCGCGACCACGTTTATGAGGAAGCCCTGGCCCTAGTGGCAAGGATGACGAGGTATTGAAAGAAAGTTATCAGTTCTCAGTGGACAGTTCTTAGTAAGGGTTGTTGCTGAAAACAGATAACTGACGACTGACGACCAGTTCTATGACCAAACCTGAAATCAGAGTTTTCGATGGGCTGGAGCACTTGATCTGGGCTGCGGCCACGGATTTTGAGCAACTGGCCCGCATCAGAGCCATTGAGAAGAAGCCCTTCACCGTGGCGCTCTCCGGCGGGTCCACGCCCAAGCCCTTGTACGAACTTCTCGGCAGCAGCACATTTGCGGGCCGGGTGCGCTGGCCGAACGTCCACTTATTCCAGGTGGATGAACGCTGCGTGCCGCCTGACGATGTCCAGAGCAATTACCGCATGATTCGGCAGGCCATGTTGGAAACGGGCCCACTACCCAAAGAGAACTTCCATCGGATGGCGGCGGAGCGGGCCGACCGCGAGAATGCGGCGCGCGAGTATGCGCAGGAACTGGTGCAGGTTTTGCGTCCCGAGTCGGGAGAATGGCCGCGCCTGGATCTGGTGTTTCTCGGCATGGGGCCTGATGGGCATACGGCATCGCTTTTCCCGGGCAGTCAAGCGCTGGATGAGCACACGGAATGGGTGGCGCCGAACTACGTTGCCAAACTCGATTCATTTCGGTTGACCCTGACTTTGCCGGTGCTGAATGCCGCGGCACGTGTTATCTGTTTGGTGTCGGGAGTGTATAAGGCGGAGACGTTGCGCCAGGTGCTGGAAGGCCCGGCGGGACACTTTCCGGCGCAGCTCATTCAACCCGCGCATGGACGCGTCAGTTGGTTCGTGGAAGAAAGCGCGGCACAACTGCTAAAGATGCAGTGACAAGTGAAGAGTGACAAGTGACAAGCGACCGCAGTGCACATTGTTGCTCTTCACTCATCACTCTTCACTTTTGAGAGGTGACATCTGCAAGTCAAAATAGCTCCATCCATTCTTTCCGCGGACTTCACCCGGCTCGGCCAACAAGTGAAAATTGTGGAAGAGGCCGGGGTCGACCGCATCCAGGTGGATGTGATGGATGGGCGCTTTGTTCCGAACATTACTTTTGGAACCATCGCTGTCCGCAGCCTGCGGCCATTGACACGCCTGACGTTGGAGGCCCATTTGATGGTCACGCCGCCGGAGGATTTTATCGAAGCTTTCGCCGAGGCGGGCGCCGACACCATCATTGTGCATCAGGAATCCACGCCGCACCTGCATCGGGTGCTGGAACAGATTCGGAGCCTGGGCAAGAAAGCGGCCGTGGCGCTGAACCCATCCACCCCTGCGTCCACGCTATCGGAAGTGCTCGACATGGTGCAACTTATCCTGGTGATGACCGTGAATCCGGGTTTTGGCGGGCAAAAATTCATCCGGGCAACGCTGCCGAAGATTCGCCAGGTGCGCAACGCGCTGGATGAACGCGGCCTGGAATGCGAAGTGGAAGTGGATGGTGGTATCAACGAACAGACCATCGGGTGGGCGGCTGGAGCGGGTGCGGATGTGATGGTCGCCGGTTCGTCCGTGTACGACGCGCCTGACGGTGTGGGACCGGCTATTGCCCGCTTGATCGCAAGCGGTCACGTGAAGAATTAGTGCTTGAACAAGAAGTCTGCAGTCATCAATTTCCTGCAAGATCGGCCCAGCGACCGGGCTTCCACTGAAAACTGATGACTGACAACTGGCGGCGGTTAGCGACTAGGAAAGGGGCCGTAACCCTTCGGACGTTGCGGCATCTAAGGTATAATTAAGGTTTGAGCCGTATGGTCAGCCACGGCAAGTGGATCTGTTGGGGTTGGCCACAAAACGCGCTCTAATTTGAACTCAT
Source organism: uncultured Acidobacteriota bacterium (assembly GCA_964438685.1). Classification (GTDB taxonomy): domain Bacteria; phylum Acidobacteriota; class Terriglobia; order UBA7540; family UBA7540; genus Bog-366. Next base: position 16,424 of record CAYTMD010000057.1, on the reverse strand, counting down.
AACTCTAATGACTGAACTACCTCAAGCTATTCTAGCAAGCAGCGAGGGCCATCTCGTAAGCGAGGCGAAGGCAGGGAACTATTCTGCCTTTGAGGAGCTGGTAAACCGCTACGAGAAGAAGATCTACCGGCTGGGCATGAACATTACCGGAAACCGCGAGGACGCGGAGGACGTGCTTCAGGACGCATTTCTGAAAGCCTTCGAACATCTGCCGGATTTCCGCGAAGATTCGCGCTTTTACACCTGGATTGTGCGCATCGCCGTAAACGAAGCGCTGATGAAACTTCGCAAGCGGCGAAACAGCCGGGAACTTCCCATGGAGGATTCCGAAGACGATAACGGGGAAGTGGTGGTGCGGGAGTTCGCAGATTGGAAACCCAACCCCGAGCAGCAATATGCCCAGGCGGAGCTGGAGCGAATCCTGCAGCAGGGCGTGAATTCGCTGCCTCCGGGCTTTCGCACCGTCTTTTATCTGCGCGATGTGGAAGGATTATCAACCGAAGAAACCGCCGAGTTGCTGGAATTGTCAGTGGGAGCGGTAAAGGCCCGGCTTTTTCGCGCACGCCTCCGATTGCGCGAGGAGTTGAGCAAAATCTTCAAACGAGGGTGAGACCGGTGAACTGCAACAAGGCGATTAAAGAGATCAGCGGATATCTGGACGGCGACCTGGACGCGGCATTAAAACACACCCTCGAAGCTCACTTGACCTATTGCAATCACTGCCATGCCGTGTATGACAGCACCAGGAAGACGATTGACCTTTATTGTGATGGCAAGCTTTTTTCGCTTCCTGAGGATGTTCACACGCGTTTGCACGAGGCCTTGAAGCGCAAGATGCAGGAGCACGCTTAGATTCCTGCCAGCAGCCGGGATGAGGCTCGCAGCTTAGGAAGAACGGCACAGAAATGTGGTTTGAGTCAGTGAACGCCAGGGCAATCGGGTGGCCCGCTACCTTATGCTTGACAGTTTCGAGCGACCCCTCGTACAATTTTCTGTTCACGCATAGCGTCCGGAGGAAATAAGGTAGCGCATGGATAAAAAGAAAGCTGAGACCTTCAAGAAACGCCTCCTGACCAAACAGGAGGAACTGTTGCGGCAGGTGACCAAATCAGAGAAAGATGGCCGCGAGGCTGATGAAGAGGCCACGCAAGACATTGCCGACAAGGCCGCGAACTCTTACACCAAAGAGTTTCTCTTTCACCAGAGTGATGAGAATCGCCGGGTTCTGCAGCTTGTAAACGAAGCGCTGGAGCGCATGAAAAGCGGCACTTATGGGAACTGTGTAGCGTGCGAGGAAGAAGTTCAGCTGAAGCGGCTGGAGGCGGTACCCTGGGCCCGTCATTGCATTGAGTGCCAGGACAAGCAGGATCAAGGTTTGCTTTAGTTAGCCTCTGATTTTCCATCTGCGAGGTCCATTTTCTCCCAGATCTCCGATATTCACTCTCGCCAGCCTTCCCTCCTTCGGGAGTTTCTGGACGGTGTCGTCGCCGTTACCTTCCCCACAGACTGTTGCCTTTGCGGTAGTGAGCTTTCCAGCGACGGGTGGCTGCGTATATGCCGGGATTGCTGGGGGAGTTTGCAGCCTTGGAGCGGCTCCCTATGTATACGCTGCGGCTTACCCTTTGCATCCGAACATGCGCTTGACTCATCGGTTCAGGAGTGCGGTGCGTGCCGGGCAGATGCGCCGGCTTTCGATGGGGCGCGCAGCTTTGGCATTTATACCGGGAAGCTCAGGCAGGTCATCCTGCGCCTGAAGTTTGGTGGCGACGAACGCTTGGGTAAGCATTTGGGCGAATTGCTGGCGCCCACTTGGAACTCCCTACCGCAGATAGCCGAATCAACCTCGCTCCTTGTCGTTCCCGTTCCATTACACCCATCCCGCCGTCGTGAGCGTGGCTTCAACCAGTCGGAACTGCTGGCTGTGGGCTTGGTGCGAGCATTGGGAAAGATGAGGAGTGTGCCGTTGCCGCGGATTGCAAACGCCTGCTTGTGCCGTAAACGTGCCACACCTCCCCAGACCGGGTTGAGTGTTGCCGCCCGGCGTGAGAATCTGCGTGGGGCTTTCGAAGTGATCAAACCCGATGTGGTTCGCGGACGCGGAATTGTGCTGCTTGATGATGTTATGACCACTGGAGCGACGCTTTCCGCCTGTTCACGAGCCTTGAAACGCGCGGGTGCGGCGCAGGTGATGGGGCTGACGCTGGCGCGCGCCACTCCGCAGTTTCCCGATCTTGCACGGCTCGAAAGTGACAACACTGTTGACGGACTTGGCCGGGACTCGACATAATCAGATTGGGGCCGGTCGCATCTCGTTTGTGTAGGTGAAACTCAATGTCGGAGGATGGTCACCAACGCCTTCTGCAAGAGCCCGTACTGGTGCTCAACGCCACGTACGAACCAATTAATGTGACTGCCGTCCGGCGCGCCCTGGTATTGGTGCTAAAGGGTGTGGCGACAACGGAAGAGGAGGACGGCTTGTTTATCCACTCTTCCCAATTCGCATTTCGCGTACCGTCAGTCATCCGCCTGCTGGAATTCCGGCGCATCCCCTATCAGACTCGGGCGCTTTCACGAAAGAACGTGCTGTTGCGCGACAAGTATACCTGTCAGTTCTGCCGTCGCGTGCTGCCCGCCCACGAACTCACCCTGGATCACGTCATCCCTCGCTCGCGCGGAGGCCACACTGATTGGGATAACCTTGTCGCCTGCTGCCACCGCTGCAATAACCTGAAGGGTGACCGCCTACCCGAAGAGGTCGGCCTGCGTTTGATGCGGCCACCCATGCCCTTCACACTGCATACCAGCCGGCAGATCATGCGCATGATGGGCCGCTCTGATGAGCGTTGGCGCAAGTACCTGTTTTGCTGATTCTCCGCCCTTGAGGCTCGTATTTTTCCGCGAGAGAACCCCTGGCCTAAAGTTTCACCCATGCTCCGGTATCGGCTGCATCGCGGGCGCGCAGGCAAATTCGTGTGATGGCGAAGGAATCCTCGGTCGACACCAAAGGCTCGCCCTCACCCCGCAGGCTGGCAACAAAGGCCGCAAAGAAATCCATGGGTGAAGGTAAGGGTAGGTCTCCCACCGTGCCTTTGGCGCTGATCAACCTCACACGATTGTCCGAATCGTTAGTTTCCAAAACTCCCTCGCTCCCGGCAATGCGGAGGCGATCGTCGCCGTGGGTGGGGGCGCTCACCGGCCGCAGGAAATCCAGGTGGCATGTGGCTGTGCCGCCATTGGCGAGGCGGAACAACAAGCCGGCGTGGTCCTCACATCCCGGAGTCTTGGGGTGGGCCTTGTTGCCCTCGAATGCGGCAACGTGGGAATACTCCTGTCCCGAGACCCAACGCATGTAATCGAGAGAATGAATGCCCACCCAGGGAATCGTGCCTCCATAGGTTTTCCTTTCGTTGTAATACCATGCACGCTGGGACCCGAATTGGTAGGACTTCTGGCTGGAGAGCAGAATTGGTTCGCCGATGGCTCCTTCTTGCACGGCCTTACGGGCGGCCTGAAAAATGGGCAGCGCGCGCATGGCCAGCATGATGCTGTAGCCGACTCCCGACTCGTGGATTGCCTGTTCCAAGCCCGCGAGATCGGGCAGAGTAAGGGCTGCGGGCTTCTCCGAAAGTACATGGATTCCCTTGCGAGCCGCCTGGATTGAAGCTTCGGCGTTCTGGAAAAAGGGCAAGCAGACTCCCACTACATCAAGCTGCTCTTTTTCCAGCATGTCGTGGTAGTTCTCATACACGCGAACGGGGCTGCCACCGGGCATTTGCTTCTGCGCCCACGCGCTGTCTTCGCCGGGTTCGCCTTTGGCATAGGCGGTCCACTGAACATTGGAGAGCGTGGGAAGGCTGTTCAGGATAATCTCGCTGTGGCCATCGTGGCCGATCAGGCCGACGCGAACCAGACCATTGGACGCAATGTGGCGCTTCGTTTGCGCGCGGCTTGTTGCCGCGATGGCCATGCTTGCACCGACGGCGGATTGCAGGAATCGCCGCCGGTTGACCGCCTCGGGTCGTAGGTTAGCGTTGATGTGCGGAAAGTCATTTTTCATGTGTTTACTTGGGAAACCTCGATTTCGTTGGATTTCGGCAGCGAGCGTAATATCCCGTTGACGGGGATTCAAGAAACTCAGGCGGAAGCAGCCCTGTTGACCAAATTATGTTAAACCAAATTATGTTAGACCTCTAGCAGAACGAGTGTTTTTCGAGTACACTGTTCCAGAATTCGAGTGTTGAAGGGCGCAGCCGCTTGCTCTTCAACTGCCGCGTCGCGGAGAGGTGGCCGAGTGGCTTAAGGCGGCGGTTTGCTAAACCGTTGTACGGTCAAAAGCTGTACCCAGGGTTCGAATCCCTGCCTCTCCGCCAGTTCCTACAGTATTAAGCATTTACCCTCTATTGAATCGTGCCAGCTCCTACGGGCAGTTGGCTGTCTAGTGTCCCGGCAGTGTCCGTTCGGGCTTGGCCCGCCTCTGCGATTCGATTTTCCATCATTGTCATCGCGCTCCGAACGTCATCAGCCGCCGTCTTGATGTAACGTCGCCGTGGTGCTCACGTTCGCTTGCCGCAGGATTCGCTGAATTGCCATTTCGGGTACTCCCAAGCGATAGAGGTTACTCCCCAAGCCACACCGGGCAGAGTGCCCACCGTGCCACCCGGGAAGGGAACTGTTGCGCTTGAAATTGTGGCCCGCCCGCTTGTGGTCTGATCCTTGCTTTTTACTGTCCGAAAATTCACCAAGGCGATTTTCATCGTTTGCCGGGTCGCGATACCAGAATTGAAACGGTGGCATGCGCTCCCACCTCCACCTGAAGCTGACGGCCCTCGACCGACAGAGGCCCAACGCCGACAGGGGCCTCCGTCAAATCAACCTCGGTCGCCTCGAGGCCACCGGCAGGGAGATTGACTCTGGTCAGGTAGTGCTTATCAGATAGGTTCTGGAGGCGCAGGATTACGGCCCCAGTTTGAGAGAGAGAGGCTGCAGCGGCGATCACCACGATATCCGGCTGATCGGTTGTGAAAAATGATTCCTGGCCATCTTTGATGGATCCCATCGAAGCCCAAGGTTCAATTGCGCACATCGGTTCCATGACGGCATCCCAAATCCTCCGATACGCGCCACCGTCACTCCAAGGGCCAGTCCATGAATCCAACTCGTAAACAAGCCAAAGCTGGTCGGGCAACCCAGGTTCCAACGTCGGGAAGATATAGTGCCCGTAGTCCCGTGTACTCCCCGATTCGTTCTTGCGCAGAGCGGAGGACAGAATCTCATTCTGCCATAGCCCCCAGTGCTGCTTGTTCATGCTGGGAACATCCCAATAGAAGGCTTGCGGCGAGGCGAGAGCCACGTGGAAATCTCCATCCGAGAAGACCAGCGCATGTGAAACCACCGCGTCCATGCGTGCACCGGGCAGGTAGTCTTGGGGAAATGTTGTGACTCCGATACCGTTCAGATAACGAAAAGATGAGATCGAAGTGCCGGGAAGCACGGGAAACGCAAATTGATAAACGTTGGCCTTGCTTGACTCCGTCACAACTGGCAAACGCGAACGAAGAAGGAGGTTTCGAATCTCCAGCCGTTTGACCGCGTGGTAAAGCCGGTACTCCGTTACCGGGGCGAAACCTCCGGGGCGCTGCACATCGAGGGAGTCGAATACCCGGCCATGCGACGCAACGAAACGCACGGGCGCCGCCATTTGTGACACTCGCTCGAGTCCCGCAGCAAGGACCAATTCATTGAAACCCTCCCGGGCAGCGGTGTTCACTATCTGTTTGCCAGATTCCCTGTCGGTTAGGCGAGTGATCGCGCCATCCGAAGACCGGAGCTCAAGGTCATAATAGCGATTCTGTAATCTCGGCCCGCTTGCAGTGGCCGGCAATTTAGGGTTCCCTGTAGTTTCAACGGCAGGGGATTGTGCCATAGGCTCGAATACTGCCACTCCCGTCGCGGGCAGAGGCGCGGCCATAACTCCGCAAGATTGAGCCTGCCGATCGCCCGCCGCAGTCGGACACTTGAGGTCCCACTGGACGGAGAACGTTTTGCCGGAAGACACATCCTTGAAGGCGGCCGGGCGATGATCGTTGGGAAGTGCGGTGATATTTACCAGCGACGTTGCCGCCCAGTTTTGCGGCCGATAGACCACCAGCAAAGGGCCGGGCGTCGAAGGGTGGGAGGCAGGAAATAATTTCTCCAATTTCCCCACATTCAGACCGACTGCCTCCTCAAAAAGGCGCAACTGATTTTGATTCGCGTCGGAGACATAGTCCACGTAATCACGGTTTTGGTCATTGACCTCACGCACGGTCATCAAGTCCGGCCAGCCTGTTTGCCCGCCGCCCGAATGCTCATCGTAGTTCCACAACCGGCGATAATCCTCCAGCATGTTGCCGGATGGGAATGTAATTCCATCCCGCAATTGAAGCGCGGCCCAGAGCAACCCATTCGCGCGCAGGGACATTTGATCCCTACGGGCGAGGGCGCTGATGCCGGGCGAATTGGTCTTAACACCGGTCCAAAGTCCTGACCAATCACCTTGATAAGTCGGAATCTGGTGGTCGTACGTCGAAACGATATGAGTGAAAAACTCTTTCGGTGTGGCGACGCGAATTTCAGGTTTTCTACCCGACGCATTCCACGCGCGAACCATCGGCAAAAGATGGTCTACCTCATCGGAAGGCGGGACAAAGTCGTGAACGTACATCACCAGGACCGCGTCGTATTTGTACCCTGCCTTTTGGTACGTTTCGAGAAGCTTCTTCATCCCGAGTTCCATGACTTGCAAGGGCGGTTTGCCCTGGAGTTCTTTGGGAATCAGCAACTGCCCAGGCGCGTATGGATCGGGAGTAGTCGGCGCCAGATAATAGTCTGTCATCCCCTCGACGTACCCGCCATTCGCTCCCTGGCTGACCCAAGTGAGAACTCGGCTGCCATCGGGGCTTTCCCAATAGAAGGGAACGTTACCCGGCGCAAGGCTTGTTCCCCCCCCGATGAAGAGGTTGGAGCCGTTCAGGAAATAATGAACACCGCTAGCGGCAAGCACCTGTGGCAACCAACGCACAAAACCAGGAACATCGTCCATCATCGCCAGGTCAGAATGGTCGACACCCAAAGCCCGAGCCATCCGAAAGCTATCCTGCGTCCAGAGGTTCAATTCCTCCGGATCCATAAACTCGGTATGCATGCTTCCATAGGAGGCGCTGATTTCAATCTGGCCCTTCTTTACCAGGTCACGGAGCAGCGCAAGGCGCTTGGGATCCTGCGTGCGGATCAGCCACTCGTTGAGTTGCCAAATGCTTTCGATGGTCCAGCGGAACTCCGGGTCGGCTGCCGCTGCATCAATCACCTGGTCAATATGCGGTTTTACTCGGGGCAGCAGTTTCTCCGGGTTCGTCACGAAGCCACGGTCCCAATGGCTCGAAGGAATTACATAGACGGTGCGAATTTGGGCGGTGAGCGCCGCGGGCATAAGGCAAACCAGGAAAACAAGCAGCACTCGAACGCGTAGTATGGTTGACATCCCATTCCTCCTGACAAAATGTGGTGGCCGCTCCTGGCATTGCTCTCAGAAGCTTCGCTGGCCCTCACCCTACTTCAAGATTAATTGCAAGTCGTGCGCCGACCAATCTGTGACGAATGCGACAAAGGTATCCTGGCCAACGGTCTTGACTTTGAATTCCACAATATGGCCATCGCGCAACAATTGCCGCGCTTGCTCACCTTTGGGGAGCAGAATCTCAAGCGGTCCCACTCCCGAGTGGTTGCTGGCATAATGCAGTCTGATCATCTTCTCTTTCGCATTGTAGCTGTAGTCATAGTCAGCGGTCGTACCAGTCGCTGGCTGGTCAAGCTGAATTCTCCCAGGGTGATTGCCCAAACGGATTCGAATTTCCAGCGCGGAAGCGCTCATCGTGATACCGAATAGGCCTTCAATAACGGCTCTCGCCAACGCCCCGGCGTTCGACAGATAAGGATTCGCCCCTTTCCCTTCTCCCTCCGGAGTGTTCCATTCGTAGAGCCCGCCCGCCTGGACGTCCTTTTTGGCAACCTCCGCCATTTGCCGATAGGCCAAAGTCGAGTATCCCCGTTCGAATTCGGCCAGCATGAGGCGAGCCGCAAACCAATCCCACTGGCCGCCGTTCAAGTAACTGAAGGGTTTACCCCAAGCCGTCTTGAAGAAGCCCGCGGGGAAAGGAGGCAAGACGGCGCCGGCAACCGTCGAAATGCCGTACTGGCGCTGACGCTCTTGAGCGATTTGAAAAATCCTTTCTGCTTGGTGGGCGTCTGCGACCCCGTCGAGGACCGCCACAGCATTACCTCCCATGGCGAACATATCGGAGTCATCGGGGTATCCCTGCGCGAGCGCCGGAGTGAGCGTCAGGTGCATCCGATAGAACCCCTTGTCCTCCTGCCACAGGTATTTGTTCACATTCGTTTTAATTCCCTCCGCCCTTTGCGTCCAGTAGTATGCCTGGTTGGGTAGCCCCAGCAACATGTAGATTGCGCCCAATTCCCGAGCCGCCTGATAAAACATTGCATTCGGATACACCGCCACCACGACTGGCGTGTTCTGATCGAGGTAAATCACCCGCTGGTCGGGATAAACGGGACTGGCATCGCCCCAGTCGACTGTGAATCCACTTGTCACCAGGCCGTGGGCGGAATCGAAGCGATTTTTCAGCACGTATTCAAGCGCAAGGTCCAGACGGTCGACAATAAGCTTGCCGTTGACCTCTTTGTCGAGCCAATTGGGATCACCGGTCAAGGCAAAAATCTGGAAGGCGGCATCCACCACGCTCGATTCTTGATCGGCGGCAATGGTGTTCTTGTCCGCCCAGAGCGTCGTGCTATCGGACTTGTAAATAACCTTCGCGTGTGGTGCGCCTTGCTTCCAGCAAACGCTGTCTGCGGTAAACCGGCAATAGGGACTGACCCAGTCATACACGCTGCCGTCGCTCTGTTGAGCAGCAAGGATTTCTTCCACCGTGCCGGTCAGATACTCGCGAGGATAGCGGTAACGGAGAAGCGGTATCTGTGTGGCGAAATCGCGGATCCAGACCATCGGATACTGGGGGCCGGGAAGGAAGGAATTCACCACGCCCGCTTGCCCATTGAACTTGACCGCGCAGGGTTCCGTGGCGGCATCGAAATAGCGCTGGAGTGCCGCGATGTCCTGGCCAGGAAGTGCGTAATAGGTTCGATTCTTCGATTCCCCGGGATGCGGACTTTGGCCGCAAGCGCCGGGGCAAACGGGCCAACCTGCCAGGAGCACTGATAAGCCGAGCACCCTCAAGATTCCTGCAAAGCGCAATGTGTACCCCCGTGGCATGATTGTGTATGATTGGGTTGCTTGCAAGCAGCTTTCAAAAGGAGAAGCACTCTTATGGGCAGCAACAAATATCTCGCCTTCGCACTCTGCCTGGCCTGCTGCGGCGCCGGGGCCAAACTCGCCGGTGCTGACCCGTCGGCGTGCGCGAGACTTACGGACCTGAAAATTGCCGAGACCACGATCACCGCCGCGGATCTGGTGCCGGCAGGTTCGTTCAAGGTTGCTTCGCCTGGCCAGAATTTCACGGCGCCCGACCTGCCTGAATTTTGCCGCGTCCAGGCGGTCACAAGGCCCACACCTGATTCGGAAATCCGGTTGGAAGTCTGGATGCCGACCTCCACGTGGAACGGGCGATTTGAGCAGGTTGGCAACGGCGGATATGCCGGAGGTATCGCGTACGGCTTCATGGCTCCACAGTTGCAGCGAGGATTCGCGACGGCATCGACCGACGATGGGCATCGGAGCGAGAATGGTAACAATTGGATCATCGGCCATCCCGAAAAAGTCATCGATTTCGGCTACCGGGCCGTCCACGAAACCAGTGTAAGAGCCAAGACCATCATCGACGCGTTCTATGGCAAGCAGCCTGCGGTCTCATACTTTAACGGCTGCTCCGATGGCGGCCGCGAGGCGCTGATGGAAGCCCAGCGTTTCCCCGACGATTTCAAAGGCATCATTGTCGGCGCTCCGGCCAATTTCTGGACACACCTGGTGACAGCGTTTGTCTGGGACGAACAAGCGCTGCTAGACGACCCCACCAGCTACATTCCCGCCACCAAGCTGCCCGCCCTCCAAGCTGCCGTGCTCGCTGCCTGTGATGCGCTGGATGGCGTGGAGGACGGCCTTCTTGAGGACCCCAGCCGCTGCCAATTCGATCCTGCGGTTCTGACGTGCAAGGGTGCGGACGGAGTTGACTGTCTGACGCCGGCGCAGCTGGCAGCGGCGCGAAAAATCTACGCGGGCCCGAACAACCCACGCACGGGGAAGCAAATCTTTCCCGGCTATGCTCCGGGCGCCGAAGCGGGCGGAGGCAACTGGCCCGCCTGGATCGTCGGCAAATTGCCGAACGGTGGATTTCAATTCTCCTTCGGCAATGTTTTCTTCGCGCACATGGTATTCGAAAAACCCCAATGGGAGTTTCGCACGCTCAATTTTGACTCGGACGTCACGCTTGCCGACACAAAGATGGCGTCCATTCTGAACTCGACGAACCCCGATCTGCGTCGCTTCCAAGCCCGGGGTGGAAAACTCATTCAGTACCACGGCTGGGCCGATGCCGCCATCGCGCCTGCCAACAGCATCAACTATTACCAAAGCGTGGTCGGCAAGATGGGTGGGCTGGAAAAGACCAAGGCCTTTTACCGACTCTATATGGTACCCGCCATGTCCCATTGTGCGGGAGGGGCAGGCCCCAACAGCTTTGGGGCAATTATTCAACCTCCGACACACCCGGCTGACGCCGAAAATGACGTCGTCCAGGCTCTGACCCGCTGGGTGGAATCCGGGGTGGCGCCGGGCAGCATCATCGCCACAAAGTACAAGGACGATGATCCCAAGAAGGGTGTAGTCATGACCCGGCCGCTTTGCCCGTACCCGCAGCACGCGAAGTGGACCGGCAGGGGCAGCGTGTTTGACGCAGCCAATTTCGTTTGTAAGTGACACGTCGCACGAATAAGAGCATCCTTCACGCCGGCCTGGCATGCCGCTCCAGGATCATCAGCGATTTCGGGGTCCGCCAAACGCGACAGACGGGGTTGGCAGAGCGCGTTAGTCCCGGCTCTTTCAGATCGGCGTTGGTTGAGTAGCCCCGCGCACCCTGCTCCCCCTTCTGGTATTCATAGAGCAGAACAACGGCAGGTGACTTGTCCTGCTGAGCGGCAAAGTCAACGCCACCGGGGCTCTTCCCTTCACACTTGCAGTTCTCGTGCAGGTTCTGCTCCGAACGGGGCGGCCCCGCCGGAAGGGCACAGAACAGCGGATGGTTTAACATCGCCGCCGATGCAGGTGGCGTCTGGCAGCTATAGAGGCTTCCATCCGCGCCCGAGAAAATCGGCACCAGCCCCCGCGAGGCACGCTGAGGGGGTAGCGCGAAGAACGGAACGTCCTCAATAAGGTCCCACGCCTTCGCGTCTTCAACGCCCTCGCGCGTCATGTAATGCGATTCGCCGTTTGTGCTCTTGATGCGATAAATGGGTACGGGCAGGAAAAGCCGCGGATCCTCCAGGTTCAGACGATACATGACCTGGTTGTACTCGTAACGCGGGGTTTGATCGGGGTTGCCGGAAAAGCTGTTGGTGTAGGTACCGGCAAAGTAGATCACCCGGCCGCCCTCCTGGTCGAGGAAGGGGAAGTGCGCAGGCCAATAAAACGTGTAGTGATCGTGGATGGCAACTTTTCTTGCGTACCCCCACGGACCCAGCGGCGTATCGCCCTCAGCGTAGTACACTTCTTGCAAGTTTCTCAGCGTAATCATGATCCAGCAGCGACGATAATCGTTCCGATAGACCGTCCCGGTGGTGTGTTCGATTTCGGACCCCGTGTCGATATCGATCAGGCAGGACAGCCCTTCTTCCGGCTTCATCTGACCGGCGGCAACTAACTCTCGCTGCTGCTTGTAATCCAGGGGGGGAGTGCCGCGCTTCCAGCCGTAAATCAAGCGGCCGTCACTCGCCCGGTCCAGCTTGGGTGAAGAAGACTGGTACTGCGTGCCGGCGGTCAAGCAGGTGAAGCCTTCGTAAGCGCTGGGATCACGGATGCTCTGAAGATTCGCCTTAACGCGCACGAGCGGGGCAGGATAGGGCGAAGGAAAGTAATAGTACAACTCGCCGGCGATTCTCACACGGAGAGGCCGGCCAGCCGGACCGACGGGCATATGGAGATCAAACTGGGCGAGGCGGTCGAAGCTTTCCGTCTTGTCATTAAAGATTATCAACCCTCGTTCGTACATTTCCCCCAGGTTCTTAACCCGAACAAAATTGGCTACCAAGCACTCCGAACCACGATCATCCTCGACGACCATCACGGCGTCGATCCATTTCGGACCGGGGCCGGGCACGGCGCTGGCGGGAACCATGGGCTTACTGAAGCCGGAAACGTCGGCGAAGTAGTCGAGGTCAACGCCCACGCTGGGATCGAGGCCGCCTTTTCCCTGCCATCCCGACGTGGCCCCCGAAGTTCCAAAGTTGCCCAGATGGAACGACGCTTTCGACGTATCCCCAAAGAACCAATAAATCTTGCCGCGGTACAACGCGGTCTCCACCGTATCCTGGCCCATCACTTCAGCATCCAGCATAGGATGCTTGATCGGTACCGGCGCCCCGACCAGAACACTGTCGCGGTAGATGCCTTCGCCGGTCAGCCGATACAACCGCTCCGCGACATTGAGCCGCCGGATTTTAAGGGCAACCTTGCCGCCGCGAATGGTTTGTACCACCTTGCCAGGCTCGCCAAAAGGCTTTTCCGGAAACTCATAGCCAGGGCTATGGATGCTGAACCACACTTTCTGGTCCATCAAGCCCAACTCGGAAAACGCCACGATGCCGTTGCTGTCTGTGTAGTAGCGAATACTGTTGGTCAGCTTCAGTTCGACGAGGGGAACGCCGCGCTCCGTCTCTTCGTCTACTATTTGGATCGCGAAGCAGTCGTTTTGGAGTTGCCCCGCAAAGGCGGCTTCCGCTGCAATTGCCAAATGCTCATGGGTCAATATAAGAATCCCTGCCGATGCTGCGGATGCGAGAAATCTACGGCGGTCAACTTTCGTATGAGATCTGGGTCGCGGTTTCATGTATATTTCCTTCCGATTTCCTGTCTCACTTTTTGTGAAAGTGGATTGGCTTGTCTATTCCCCATGGATCAGCGGCAGCAAATGGTGCGTCCGGTCGTACTCTGCGCGGATGCGAGCGACGTGCTCTGCTTCCTCCTGCCAGCGCAACAACTCGCTATCGTAACGGAGGGTGATGTTATCCAGAAAGTAGGGGATGTTCTCCTCCAACCACAGCTTGCGGTATTCTGCCCGCAGTGCGGAGGTGTGGTTGCGCATGTCTTCGATTAGGCCATTGGGGGATTGAATAGTGTAGAGCGCATTGCCGATAGGGCGATGATTTGCAGTGTTTGCCTGGGCCTCGGAATATAGGTCCGAGATCATCTTGGTATAGATCGCTTTTTGGCCCAAGTAGTCAAAGCGGCGTGCGGCAAAAGCAAGGTAGCCCAGAATATTGCTGTTCCGACGCGCCAAGTGCTGGTTATCGATGAGATTCACAATAACGTCTTCTGCAAGCAGCCGGACCTGGTGCGCCACGGGTTCCATATCGACGTAAAACTTCTGACCCGAAGGTGTCAGATGATTCATCCACGTCAACCCATCTCCGCCATCGGGTGGAACCGCAAAAAAATCCGGGGAGTGCACAGACTTGCCAAGCTGGACGTCGATTTCCGTAAGCTCGTCGACGGCGTGAGCAAAGTTGTGGCCATCGGCGCGGTAAAATGCCCAGTCCCAGGACTTTGAGAATTGCTGGTCGTCGGAGGTTTGCTGCCAGCTTTGGGCTGCGCCGTAGGCGAGACCGTACCAGGTCATATTCAGCAGGCATTCTCCATCGTCGCACCAGGTGGTATTCAACATTCCGGTTGCACCCAGGTTTTTGCCGTCGGTCACGAATTGACGGATGTTGGCACGAGCATCCGCATAGTTTGGAAAAATGTGGTTCCAATTGTTCACGCCGGGCGCCACCCATACGTCAATGCCAACCTTCGTGAACGGGGTTATTTCAGTGGCATACGACGGTAGTACGCGGTAGTCCCAAGGCACGGCGACCATATCGTGCGGCAGGTCCGCCAGGTATTCGGGATGCTCGCCGCCCACAAAAGCCTGGAGAAATTCTTCGCCGATGTCGCCCCAGAAAAGAATCTTCCGGTGGTAAGGCTTCAGCAACTGGTCGACCTGGCGAAGGTAATCGACGTATACCTTTGCGTAACCTTGCTGCTTGACCAACTGCTTGGTCCGGCCCTGCCCGAGGTCAAAAGTCTCGTCAGCGCCGATGTGAATGAACCGGCCTGGAAAAGTCGCAGTGAGGTCACCGAACATTTTCCCAATGAAGTCGAGTGACGCGGGCACCGTTGGAGAGAGCACGGCTCCGTAAGGTGTTTCGGCCAGATCCTGATGGCGTTCGTTTTGCAGCACCAGGTGGAGGTGCCCAAACGATTCCTGCTCAGGAACGACAGTCACGTGGTAGTGGGCGGCAAAGCTCACAATCTCCTTCGCTTCGTCGGGTGTGATCGCTCCGCCAGGCGCTGCCACCAGGGGTAGGCTGGGATATTCGTAGGTACTCTCCATATACAGCGAATAGACATTAATCTTGAACTCGGCAAGCTGCGCAATTTCGCTCTTGATGGTGTCGAGCGTCGGGATGGGGCCGCGGCTAATGTCAATGCTCACCGCACGCCAGCGCAGGGCAGGCCAATCCTCAACTGTGACTGCTGGGCATTCAGCACCCCTGCCGCCCGGCACAGGGTGGAGCAACTGCCGCAGTGTCATGACCCCGTAAAAAATGCCCGCCGCACCCTTTGCCACAACTGTGGCTTCACGATTTGTTACCGTGATAACGTAGCCCTCTTCGTCCGCCCGCGCCGGAAAGGCCAAGCCCGACTGCTTCAGAATGCGCTCTCCCTCGCGAGTGTCGGCACGTGCCACAACTACCCGCGGCCAGCCGGATGCGTGAGTCATGATCTTTGCTTTCACTCCGTCGATAATGTCCAAGTCATTGGCGAGGAGTGAGGCAGCGAAGCGATCCTGTTCGTCGTTGCTGCTGATCCCAACGGAGATTACACTCTTGGTAACGAATCGCCCTTGGCCAGTCTTTAGCTGCTGAGGGTAAGGGATGAGAGGCAGATCCGTCGCGAATAGACCCGAACAGCAAAACCAGATCACCGACAGAATTCCAAGTTGCCGAAGGGTAACCGCGGTTTCCTTCATTAAAGTTCTCCAGCGAGCTGCACTTGCCCTTTCAGCCGGATGTCCGCAGACGAAGCACCTACCATGATTTCCACGGCCCCAGGCTGCAAGATAAACTTGTTCTTGCTTTCATCCCAATACCGAAGAGCCCGCTCCTCGTGCGCAAACTCAAGGCTGAGGGTCCTCGTTTCCCCTGCTTTGAGGTGAACGCGGTCAAAACCCACAAGTTGCTTGTTGGGCCGAAGCACCGAGCCGCCGACCACGTGGATGTAAAACTGTGCGATCTCGTCACCTTCACTGCTCCCGGAGTTGGTCACATCGGCCAAGACCGTGACTTTGCCGCCAAGGTTCAGCGTCTTGGCGCTGATCCGGAGATTTCCATATTGAAACGCGGTGTAGCTGAGGCCATGGCCAAATGGATAGAGTGGCTTACCTTGGAAGTACATATAGGTACGGCCATGGCGAACATTGTAATCATGAAAGTTCGGCAAGTCGTCAATCCCCCGGTACCAGGTGGTGCTCAGCTTTCCGCCTGGGTTGTAAACGCCGAATAAGGCGTCAGCGAGAGCATGGCCCTGCTGCTCACCCAGGCAAAGTCCCCCCACAATCGCCGGAAGATGGTCCTGCTCCCAGTTCACGGCTACGGGGCAGTTGGATGAGATCACCAGAACCGTCCGGGGATTGGCCGCGTAAATCGCCTGCACCAACTCGTGCTGGACGCCTGGAAGATGAATATGATCGCGATCCACGGTTTCACCATCCACCCGTTCGTCAGACCCCACAAATACCAACGCGACATCTGCTTCCTTGGCGGCGTTGATGGCGGCAGCAAAGTGCGCCGGATCTTTCTCTCCCGTCACACCGCACCCCACCGCATAGACAACATCACCAAGGCCACTCCGAACGGGCGGGGCTTCACTTTCCGGAGTCAGACCGAAAGATTGGACGCTGAAGGCGCTGAACAGATTCAAGGGGCCACCAAGAAAGCGGAGGAAAACGGTGTGTACACCTCTAATGGGTGGGAAAGATGCACTGACATCGACCCACTTTTGCCCGCCACCCGTCTTGGACACCTTCAGTTCAGCGACAGGCGGCCCGTCGAGGCTGTCCACGTGTACTTCAATAGTTCCTTCCGCGCTGCCACTCGCA
>CAYTMD010000056.1:10377-19611 GCA_964438685.1 uncultured Acidobacteriota bacterium | reverse complement strand
TTCTTGTGCCACGGGCGTCCCGCCCGTGCCCGAGCACGGCCAAGATGGCCGTGGCACGTCTCTGGTTGCGGCTCCGCCGCGCCGGGCTACGCATTCTGTTGTGCCGCCATGGGTAGCGTCACAACCGGTCGGCGCCAGTCAGCGCTACACCTCCCTTCCAGTGTGCAAGAAATAGCTGGACAACGCTTCGGCTGTAGCGCTGGCATCCTGCCGGCAAATGCCGCCAAGATGGCGGCGCTACGTTGTCCAGCCAATTACCGCACACTCCACAGGCAGGTCTTGGTTTGGTGCTGCGTTCGGGAGTCTTTCTGCGCCAACGTCATGCGTTGGAGATTTTGGCCGGCTTCACTTCGAACTTCTGGCGTGGATGTTCCCGCACGATGCGCTCCAATCCAAACAAGGCTTGTTCGGAGCCTTCTTCCTTAAGCTGCTCGAATGATCGCGTGTTGGTGCCGGCACAACGCGGGCAGGGATACATCATGCGTCCCATAAAATCCTCACCCGGCGTATCTTGAAAGAAAAGTGAGCGCATCGGATCATGATTCGATTGCATCAGGCACGTGTGGCAAATGAACCAATGCTTCCGGTTGATTCTCTTCAGTATATTTAGAACACTCATGCAGTTTGGTCTCCTGGCCCTTCTTTAATTATCCCCGAATGGGGGAATTCTTCAAGATATCTTCCGGTGCGCCATCACGCCGGCTTGAGCCCAAGGCCGGGACGATCCGGCAGCAAAAGTCTTCCATCCTTGACCTGCACTCCTCGAAAGGGATCATTGGAGATCAGAAGATTTCCGTCCAAGTCGGCGTAGTCAACCAAGGGTGAAAGGTGGGCTGCGGCCGTGACGCTTACGGAACTCGAGATCATGCAGCCCAGCATGGTCTTCAGCCCCAACGCGCGCGCCATTTGCAGCATTTTGAAAGCTTCCAGAATTCCCCCCGACTTATCCAGCTTAACGTTCACGCCGTCAAAGATGCCCACGAGCTTGGGAATGTCGGCGGCATGTTGGCACGACTCGTCGGCAATCAGTGGCAGGTGTACGCGTTCCCGGACCCAGCGCGTTTCCTCCAGCATGGCGGCGGGCATGGGCTGCTCAACGAATTCCACTCCTTGTCCTGCCAGCCAGTTGATTTTTCGAACGGCCTCTTCCTTGTCCTTCCATCCCTCGTTGGCGTCAACGCGAAGGGGCTTGTTCGTGACGCTGCGCACGGCGGCGATGGTGGCTTCATCGGTGTCAAGGCCCACTTTGATCTTGAGGACGGGAAAAGGCTCGGCTTCCCGCACCTTTTGGCGGGTAATTTCCGGTGTATCAATCCCGATGGAAAATGTGGTAACGGGAGCATCGCTCGGATCAAGGCCGAAGTAGCGGTACAACGGCACCCCCAACTTTTGCCCAATCCAATCCATTATGGCAATGTCGAGAGCAGCTTTGGCCGCGTATTGTCCCGCCACGCGATGAAAAATCTCCGTCACGAGCTTCTGGAATTGCCAGGGGTCAGCCCCAGTTACCAAATCCTGCACGGATTGGGCCGCCCGCTGTGCGTCTACGGCGTTCTCCTGGTAGCGGACGATGGGCGCCCCTTCGCCGTGGCCGGTCACGCCGTCACGAATAAACCGCACGTGAAGGGTGTCGCGATACGCACTCGATGACATCGTGGTGGTCCAGGTGTGCTGTAGCTTCAGGCGGACAATCTCAGTCTCGAGCCGGGTCGTAGAAGAGTTGCCGGCCGCGCGGAGGGTGCCCATCCGGCCCAGCGCACAAGCCGGGCCCTCCAAACCCTTCCATACGGCAGCCGCTCCCAAGGTTTTAACCCAGTCGCGCCGGTTCATTTCAACCTCCTGCATGCCACCAGCATTTGCGCCCTCGGCTGATCCCCAAGGCGGCTGATCTGAACGCCCGGATGCCCGTGCGCCGTGTCATTGATGAATTTCCCGTGGCCGATATACATCCCGGTATGGGTGATTTTCTCGGGCGACTCACCAAAAAGGAGCAAATCCCCCGCCTGCAATTTGCTGCGCTTCACCGGCACGACGCCTGCCCAAGCCGCCTGCTTGTCGGCGTCGCGCGGCATCACGATACCACGCTTGCGAACCAGCATTTGCGTAAAGCCGGAGCAATCGAATCCAAAGCTGGAAGTCCCGCCCCACAAGTAAGTGAAACCGAGAAAGCGCCTGGCGAGTTCGATGGTCTCCTTGACGTTGAGCGGCCGGGGGTTCAAATTGACATCGCCGCGCTGAATCCAGCCAGGGCGTCCGTCCGGAAGGCGAACCTCCACCCAGCGGCCGCCATCGTTCTCGGGCTCAGCCACCACTTCCAGAGGAACCGCGAACGGGAGCGTCAGCACCGGTTGGTGCTTCGTCACATTGGGTTCGCGGTAGACATTGGCAAAGAGGCTTTCCACTTCCGCAACTGTTCCTGTGGAAGCGTACGCGTGATCGGCCGCGCCGTAGCGACGCAGCGCCTCGAGCAGCATCCAGCCAGTGTAGTCATCCGCCGTGCGCACCTTTGCCCATGCGCTCTTCTCTTCCACCAGAACGACGCTCGAGCCGAAGGTCGCTTGCGACACTACGTCGGCGTCCTGACTCGGGGCGGAATACATGTTGGCGACGGGCATGACCACAACCGCGCCGGGAGAAGGTGGAATCATCAAGGCGAAGGCCAGCAATAAGCTCATGAGGATACTCCTCGGACAACCTCACGGGGGGCGCGCCACAGGCTCGTGAGACTTGCCTTCAGGACCGTGTTACTTGTTAGAAATGACGCGGCCATAGGAACTCGAACGGCTCAGGCGGTTAAAGTAGTCATACGCCAGCCGCGCAACTTCTTCAACGGCGTGCTCACCCTCATCGTCTCGGGCGACGTAGGTGGTGGCGACCGACATGATGAATGGATGGCCCGGAATGTCGATTAAGCCAGTATCGCAACGCACGCCTTCCAGCGCCCCAGGCTTATCCGCAATGGAAACATCTTCAGGGAGAGCTTTGTGGAATTCGCTCTCCTTGGGCAGCCGGAGGAGGTCGAAATAATCCCTGGTGTGCACAGCGTCAAGCGCCTGGCCGGCGTTGACTTTTTCCAGGAGGGTCATCATCTCGCGCGGCGTGGAGACGTTTTCGTTCCCCTTTTGGGCGGCCTCCAGGTCAATCATATGACGCCGCAGCTTGGTTTCCTTGAGCCCCAAACGAATAACCCCGGCATTGATGTTGTCCATTCCCAACCGGTCGATGAGGATATTCGTCGCCGTATTGTCGCTCAGCACCACCATGAAGATGGCAAGATCGCGCAGTGTCATGGTAACCGTGCCGTCCCCCAGCATGGTTAAAATCGGTTCTGTGTCTCCGCGGGTCATCTCACTGCGCCGCAACGTATGCTTCTCGTCGAGTGATAGCTTTCCCTCCTGCGCCTGGCGCATCAACTCCAGCAGGACCGTCAGTTTGATGGAACTCGCCTGAGGAAAGACCGTGTCGGGCAGGCGCAGAAATGTCTCGCCGGTCGCCAGGTCCTTAATCGCATAGCCCATCACCCCGTCCAGATGATCGGCAATGTTCGCCAAACGCGTTTCGAGCTTTGCATGCAACGCTGATGGGAGCGCCTCCTGTGCGTGCACCGTCGCGGCGGCAGCAAGCACAATCGGCAGAAGGACCAAAGCCCGGGACACAACATGAACCTTTGCCATTTTGCTCCTCGCGGACGGCGGCGGTTATTGCTTGGACGTAATTTGCCGCTCCCTCGGCAGATCATAACACCGCACACCACCTGGACACCAAGGCACTAAGAAAGCCTGGTGTTTTGGCGGTGAACCGGCGCGGGCAGAAGTTTACGCGAGAAGTTTCTTGATGACGTTTCCGGAAATATCGGTAAGGCGGAAATCCCGGCCCTGGAATTTGTAGGTCAGTTTGGTGTGGTCCATGCCCATAAGATTAAGGATGGTGGCGTGCATGTCGTGGATGTCGATGGGGTCTTCCACCACGTTGTAGCCGAGCTCGTCGGTCTTGCCAAAAGTCATGCCGGGCTTGATGCCTCCGCCCGCCATCCACATGGTGAAGGCGCGGGGATGATGGTCGCGCCCCAAAAACTTCGATTTATCGCGGGCTTCGTTCATGGGCGTGCGCCCGAATTCTCCGCCCCAGACCACCAGCGTGGAATCGAGCAGGCCGCGTTGCTTCAAGTCCTTCACCAAGGCAGCGGCGGCCTGGTCGGTTTCCTGGCACAGTTTCGGCAGGCGATGCACGATGTCACCATTCACGTTGGTGCCGTGGGTGTCCCAGCCGCGATGATAGAGCTGCACAAACCGCACGCCGCGCTCCACCAACCGGCGCGCCAGCAGGCAGTTGTTGGCAAAGGATTTCTTGCCCGGCTCCGTGCCATACATCTTGTGGACGTGCTCGGGTTCTTTGGCAATGTCGGCCAGATCCGGAACGCTGGTCTGCATTTTGTAAGCCATTTCGTAGGACGCGATTCGCGTGGTAATTTCCGGGTCGCCCGCCGATTTCAAATTCATCTCATTGAGATCTTTCAGAACATCCAGAGACCCCCGCCTCTGTTCGGGTGAAACGCCCTCGGGATTGGTGAGATACAGCACCGGGTCGCCCTGCGAGCGGAATTCAACTCCCTGATAAACCGTGGGCAAGAAGCCGCTTCCCCAACAGGACTTGCCCCCGTCGGGCTGATTTTCACCGGAAAGCAATACCACAAACCCTGGCAGGTCCGCGCACTCACTTCCCAGTCCGTAGGTGAGCCACGAGCCCATGCTGGGGCGGCCGATGATCTGAAAACCGCAGTTCATGAAAATCTGAGCGGGAGCGTGATTGAACTGCGTCGTGCTGATCGATTTCACAATGGCGATGTCGTCGGCAATTTCCTGAAGGTGGGGCAGAAGTTCGGAAATCTCTGCGCCGCATTTGCCGCTCTTGGGGAAATTGTACGGCGAGCCCAGCAGGCGCGGCACCCCTTTGATGAAGGCAAAGCGTTGGCCCTTCATAAATTCCTGGGGAATCAAATCGCCGTTGAACTGTTGCAGCTTGGGTTTGTAATCCAGCATGTCAAGGTGCGAAGGCGCGCCCGCCATGAAGAGGTAGATAACGCTCTTGGCCTTGGCGGGAAACATGGCCGGTTTGGGGCCGGTGGAATTGGACCCCGTCATGGGCGCACCGGGCAGCATGGCCCCCGCCGCAAAGAGGTCGCGCCGCAGCAGGAGGGATAGTGCGGTTCCGCCGAGGCCGATGCCTGCTTGTTTGAAGAAGTAGCGCCGCGTAAGCGCCTTCATCAGTTCTTCCCGGTCGGGAGATGCGTTGCTCATCGATTAATCCTCTGTCAGCGCCTCGTCCAAATTCAGCAAGACGTTTGAAACCATGGTCCACGCCGCAGCCTCCGGCAGGCTTGTCGGCGGGCCGGTAAAGCCCTTGGCGACCAAACCGGCGGCCTTTGGGTCTTTTTGGAAATACGCAACTTCATCGCGGTAATAACCGAGGATGCGATTCAGTTCCGATGGGGTGGGGCGCCGGGTCAGGCAGCGGCGGAACCCGTAGGTGGCGCGGGCAGCGGCGTCCGGCCCCCCATCTTGCAAAATCCTGCGGCCCAATGCCTGCGCTGCCACGAAGAACGCGGGGTCATTGAGAGTGGTCAAAGCCTGGAGCGGCGTGTTGGTACGCACGCGCCGAACCGTGCAAAACTCCCGGGTGGGCGCGTCAAACGTGGTCCAACTGGGGTATGGCGAAGTGCGGCGAATAAAGGTGTAAAGCGAGCGGCGGTAGGCGTCTTCACCCTTGCTCTGCTCCCACTTATCGTCGTTGTAAGGCCGGTCCCATACCCCCGCCGGTTGATAGGGGAAAACGCTGGGACCGCCAATCTTCGGGCTCAGCAGGCCGCTGGCTGCCAGCGCACTGTCACGCACCATCTCCGCCGGCACGCGGAAGCGCGGACCCCGGGCCAGCAGCAGGTTGTAGGGATCCTTTTCCTCAAGTTCCGGAGTGGCGTTTGAGGTTTGCCGGTAGGTGGCGGAGGTCACCATCAGACGGAGCATCTTCTTCATGCTCCATCCGTCGCGCATGAATTCCGTGGCCAGCCAATCCAGCAGCAGCGGATGCGTGGGAGGCGTGCCCTGCGTTCCAAAATCTTCACTGGTCTCCACAATGCCGCGGCCGAACAACTGCTCCCAGTAACGATTCACCGTGACGCGCGCGGTGAGCGGGTTATCGTCGGAAACAAGCCAGTTGGCAAGGCCCAGGCGGTTGGGCATTTGATCGTCGGGAAGCGGGTTGAGGATAAATGGAACCCCCGCGCATACCTTGTCACTGACGCTCAGGAAGGATCCGCGGACGTGAAGGTTCGTGCAGGGCCGCTCGAAAGAATTCTTTTCGCCCATCACCAGAGTGGTGGCGATGCCCAACCCGGAGTCCTGTTTTTCCAGTTCTTTCTTTTTGTCGCGCGCCGGCTTCAGGATTGGGGCAATGGCGCGATACGCAGCGGACAGGTCCGCGGCTTGCTTTTCCGTGCGCTGCGCCGGGGCAAGGTCAAGCACCTTGCGAAGCCGGGCGGGGACGGCGACCACCACGCGTGGATCGGCCATGGTGGTCACGGAAATTCGGAAGCGGCCAATCGCGCACTTGGAAAACGCCATGTCGTGCTTCATTCGTATGGTCAGCACGGTGCCGCTGGCAAATCCAAAGGGCTTGTCGGGGATAAGGATTCCACGGCGGGTGGTCACTGATTTTTCGTCGGAAGTGTCAATGCCCCAACCGCGGGGCGCTTCCTTTTTGCTAAGCAGGTCCGCAAAATTGTAGCTGCTTTGCGATTCGTCTGCGACCGCCTCTTTGAAGACGATCTTCTGGGGGCTTGCCGGTTTATCCGGGGAGGTTGCCAAGACCTCGAAGCCACTCAAAAAGAAATTGCCCTCAGCGTCGCGACCCGGTCCGCCGGCAGGCAGGCTGGGGTCGCTCATCACTTCCAGTCGCACGCCGGTGATTCCTGTTAACGCCGTGCTGGCGGTAATTTCGTAAGAGTCCGCGTCGGGATTCTTTCCGCCTGCCAGAATTGATCCGTCGGGCATCAGCTTAAGCGTGGCGCCACCCTGCGATACATAATGGCTGGGCTGAAGCACCGTCCATTTCAATTCTGCCGCTTTGATGTCCTGCTCCCACTGCAACTGCGCGGCGGCCAGCGCCGGTGTCGGCGTGTCCAGCACAGCCTGAACATGGTCAATCTCCGCGCGCAACGATTTGCTTTTGGCGGCCTGCTCAGACGTGGGCAATTCAATGAGGGGTTCGCGCGCGTACGGGCCTTCGGGAGAGTTGTCGTCTACGTACTTCTCACCGGCAAAGAACGCCAGGAAGCGGTAGTAGTCTTTCTGGGTGAAGGGATCAAACTTGTGGTTGTGGCATTCGGCGCAACCCAAAGTGCTGCCCAGCCATACCGTGGCAGTGGTATTTACCCGGTCCACCTGCGTGTACCAGTAATACTCTTCCGGATCCACGCCGCCTTCCATGTTGGTCATGGTGTTGCGATTGAAGCCGCTGGCGATGAGCTGGTCGGTGGTGGGTTGCGGCAGCATGTCTCCAGCGATTTGCTCGATGGTGAACTCGCGGAACGACATGTCCTCGTTAAAGGCATTGATGACCCAGTCGCGGTACTTCCACATGGTCCGCCGCATGTCCTTCTCGTAGCCATGCGTGTCGGCGTAGCGTGCCAGGTCGAGCCACGGCGCCGCCCAGCGCTCTCCAAAGTGCGGCGAGGCGAGCAGGCGGTCGACCAGGTTTTCATAAGCCATGGGACTGTGGTCAGCCAAAAACGCATCAACTTCCTCCGGCGTGGGTGGAAGGCCGATCAGATCCAGCGACACGCGGCGGATCAGTGTTTCCTTGCCGGCCTCGGGCGAAGGTTTGAGGCCCCCCTTTTCCAGCCGCGCGAGAATGAAGTTGTCAATCGGATTGCGGCACCAGTGTGCGTCCTTCACCTCTGGCGTATCCGGCCGCACCGGCTTGACGTAGGCCCAATGTTTGACGTGCACTGCCCCGGCGACGGGGCCGGAAGAGTCGGGGCCTGGCGCACCCTTATTGATCCACTGGCGAATCAGTTCCACGTCACCAGCAGAGAGGGGCGGACCGCCGTAAGGCATCTGCGGGCGGTCGAGTCCCATGATGCGCCGCACCAAGGGGCTCTTCTCACTGTCTCCGGGAATCACCACGCTGCCATTCGCGCTGCCCTTCAAAATCCCCGCCAATGAATCCAGCCGCAGGCCGTTTTGCTGAAGCTCCGGCCCATGACACTGGTAGCAGCGCGCGGCAAGAATCGGGCGTATGTCCGAGGCAAAATCTCCTGACCTGCCCGCCTGTGAATGAGCCGCAACGGGCACTACTGGTGCTTGCACTGTTTCCTTCAGAATCGCGAAGGAGTTCTGATCGATCCAGGCCCGAATCAATTTGATCTGACTCGCTGGAAGCGGATCGGCACCTATCGGCATCCGAGCATCTTCCCCCACACCCACCAAACGCTTTATCAGCGGACTCTTCTCACTGTCCCCGGGAATGATGACCTTGCCGGATTCGCCACCTTTCAGGGTTGCACTTTCAGAGTCAAGGCGCAGACCGCCCTGCGGCTTATCGCTGCCGTGACAAGCGATGCAGTTCTTCTGAAAAATGGGGGCGATGTCGTGGGTGAATGTGATCTGAGCGCGAGGTTCAGGGGAAGAACCCTGGGGTTGAGCGGAGGTTAACGCAGCGCCTATTGCCAGCGTGGAGAAAAGCAGGCCCAACCCGCCCACCAGCAATGAAGGCCCAACTCCTGAGCGCCCGTGTTGTGATAGGAGCTTCATTAGTTATGGATATGTGCCCGAAGGCTGGTTCTGTTAACTGCGTGCGCCAGAAATTTTAGTGGAAACGGAAGCCCTGCAACCGAAATTGAAATATAACCTTACGGCGGGTGAAGTTGCAACGATTTCCTTTTAGCTTATGGGGTTCTCACCGCGTGAAACTTGCGGCTCAAGCCGCTGCCATCCGGGGTAGAGGTGGAAGAACAGGGAATTTCGCCCGGCCATTAAACCACATTGCGAATTTAGCGCGAACCAATTACACTCTGCGGATATGAGCGAAGAAAGACGGCGAGTCCCTCGTTATTCAGCCCATGCGAAAGCCGGCATCCATCTGCCCGGGGTGGCCACAACCATCGATGTGATGATAGAAGACTTGGGCGTCCTGGGATGTTTGCTGGAGTTTGCCCCAACCCTCGAGATTCACCAAGAG
>CAYTMD010000056.1:0-10367 GCA_964438685.1 uncultured Acidobacteriota bacterium | reverse complement strand
TGCGAATTTACCGTGGCATGGAAAGGCCGGGAATTTCGTACCCTTGCCGTAGTTGCGTGGAGGGGTGAGTTGGGCCAGGTGGGATTGGAATTTCACAACACTGATCCGGATAACCAGCAATTGCTGCGGGAAATCTGCGCTGAGTTTCTTATGAAACCCCTCGTACGGCTGTCGAATCGTCACGCCCAGCCTTAATCAAGCTGGGCGATACACGCCGCTGCGAGGAACCCACGAAGGCTAAGGGATCCGTTCCTGGTTCCGAGGAGGGCTACGGTGTGGTGTTCATCCATGCGGCCTCGAAATACCCTGTTTTTCCTCCCTGCCATCCTCGTTCTCATTGTGGCCGGTTCAGGCATCGCGTTTGCCGAAAATCCCACAAGTAATGTCCTCACCCAGGAATCGCTGAACAAAACGCTGGGCGCGCTCAGCGACCTCCGCGCCATGAACCTTCCCATCAAAATTGGCAGCGGCGACGTGGACGCGGAAATCGCCAATCTGCAAAAGCAACCCAAGATTGAAAGCGTCCTCAAGAAGCGCGGGCTATCTGTACGGGAGTTTGTCCTGACTTATAAAGCCACTAACCAGATTCGGGAGGCGGAAAAGAGCCGCGACAATTGGGGAAAGATCCTGGCCGATCCCAACGCCTCGCCACAGGCCAAGCTCGAAGCCACGCAGAAACTCGGCGATTCGCTGAAGAACAATCTCTTCACGCCGGAACAGATCGAACTTGTTCGCCACAAGATGCCTGATTTGGAAACGCTGCTTACCCCGCCAAAATAAGTAGGAATGCCCGCAGCATGAATAGCTGCTATTCGCTGCCTTTGAAGCCTGCGGCGGAATGCCGTGCCCGTTCGACCTGCTCGGCGCGAAGTTGATATTGAATTTACTTCCCTCGCCCCTTTGGGGGGGCCGATGGACCCATCGGGGCCCCCCAAAGCCCGGATTATTCATGAAAAGGATAAGCGGAGGGACGGCTTTAAGAATGTTTCACACGGAGTCCACGGAGTGTTTTATCGTTGGAACTACCGAACAACTTGACCACAGAGAGCACGGGAAACATCTTCACTACTGTCCAAATTAGCGGACTCGCCGCATGACGAACCCGGTTCTGCGCGTGCACGGTCACGGATACGACGCTAAACTAACGATACATTTTCCCTCGCCCCCTTGGGGGAGAGGGGGGACCGCAAGGCGGGGGGTGAGGGGGTCTTTACCAAAATGGAATTCGTTCGACGGAGCAGCAATAGCAAGGCAAAAGTGAAACGGCCTCAACGTCGGCAGCATCTCACTAGGCCCCAGAGTTTTTGACCCCCTCACCCGTCCCGCCCCGGCTGATGAAAACGCCGGTTGCGGGCCACCCTCTCCCCCAAGGGGGCGAGGGCAGTGAATTTCCTCGATCTCCGCTGGAAACAGGTTGGCTCGACCGCCAGGGTGAGAAAGACCCCCAGCTTCCCCGCATAGCGAGCGCTTGTGCTGTACCTCATTCCCAACCTGACGCGATCTGTTTTAGACACGAGGGAAACATCTTGGAGCCTTTCTGTGGTCTCTGTGCCTTATCTCCGTGGCCTCTGTGTGAAATTCTTTTCCACCCTCAATTGCTCCAAGAAATTGGTGAATAGCCCCGACTAACCGTCTTTCACTGCGTTCTTCAAGGTTTTGCAGATGGTCGAGACAACTGTGTCAAACACCCTTCCCCATAGTTTCCAGGGGACAGCGCGACGCTTTGGCAGCTCCTGAGGGACGCCCTACGAAAGCTACGCCGACAGATACATCATTCCCGGCTTGATCATCTCCGCCAACGACATTCCCCCAAACCCGGTGGCTGCCACCGCACATCCCGCCCACGATTGCAGGGAGTCTCCGCCCCACGGCAAGTCCGGGTGGTCCACCATCACGCCGATTCGCTGCGAGAACTTTGGCGTGCACAAGAACTTTCGCATCAGCCCCACGGCCCTCTCCACCGCGGCGTCTTTAACCATGCGCCGATAGGCAAGAAGAACCTGCGGCATGCCGGCCGATTTCGAGTTATCCCAGGTGTCTTGCAGCGGCCACCACGGGTTGTTTTGAAGGTTATTGAGCAAGCCCTGCTCGCCATTGATGTGCCAGCCATAAACCTTGCGTACCTTCTCCCGGAACCGGGGATCGGAAGACTGGTGGTAAACGAAGAGAATCCCATCGTGATAATAAAGAACGTCTCCAAACTGCGTCACCGGCTGCACATATTTTGTGCCCATATTTGCCGAAGGATCCTGATAGCAAATGGGCCGCCCATCGGTCTGCCAATTGTCGAGAAGAAATTCTGCGGCGCGCTGCGCCCGTTGCAGGTATTTGGGATCGCGGCAAATGGCATAGACAGCGGCAAAGGCGGCGGCTTCCGTCCCTGTAGCAACGCTGTAGGCATCTCGCATTGGCACTCCCCCTTCCAACCCGTTCGAGAATGCACCCGACGGGAGTTGCCACGTTGCGGCCCAGTTGTCGCAGTAGCGTTGCGCAGCGGCAATATAGGCTTGCTTCCGTGCCGCCGAAACGTAGCTGCAACTGACGGCAAGAGCCGTCACAATCGATCCAATATCCGCAGTATTCACCCATCGATGTTTCAGGATCTCATCAGTTTCGGTGGACGACATTTCCCGGGTCGGTTTATCGCGGAAGACCTGTTGCCATGCGCCGTTGGGCAGTTGTTCTTCCACCAGTTTGTCCAGGATGTTGACCACGGCGTCCAGATACGCGGCCGTCCGAAACAGATCATAGCCTGCCAGCAGAGTACGGATGGGGTAGGCGGAGGTGTACCAATAGTAGTGAGTGTGCGGCCCCGGGCGCGCCGCATCACCAATGAAGCCGTTCGGCAGCCGGCGGGTTAAGAGCCAATCACAGTATTCGCGCAGGGCAGATCGGGAGTCTGTATTGCCTTCCGCCAAAACCTCTTCAACCGTGGGCAGATAATCGAGGGGCGCGCCCGCGAATATCCTCTGTGCGGTTTTTCCCGGCGGGCCCTGAATGATCATTCGATTCAGCACAAAATCCTTCCCAGTTTCGGCGCGCAGCCGCAGCTTCAGCCTCCCTTGCGTGACTTTGGTGGAAAACGTCCGCGCCAACACGTGCCCGGGCGATGTCACGACATTCGGATCAACCGCCTGGTCCTGGAGATAGATGGCGAAGGGTCCGTGCGCCTGTTTGGAATCCACCATAATCAAGGTGACGTCGTAGTCGCCATCGTCCATGCCCACCCAAAACTCTCCTTCCGTGCCTTGGGCAGAATTGCGAAGAAGCGGGTCTGACTCTTCACCGCGCGTCGTATCCCGGATCTCGGAAATCCAGAGATACCGCGAATTCCGATAAACGCGGGAGACGGGTTGGAAGCCCGGCGTGTTCGTCTGAAATCCGTTTCCAAATTCGAAGCAATATAAGACGTCATACCCCGGCCTCGTTGGGGTGGCCGTGTCCCAAGCAACGATGCCCTGGGTAGCTGCCCCGATAGGCTTGCCCGGGGACGCAAGGTTCTCTGCCACAAGAGCCGTGGGCGCCATCTTTCCTGCGGCTGCGCCCAGAGCGAGATTTCCGATGAATCGTCTTCGATTATGCTTTTCCATGATCACGAGAATGGGCTCCAGTATGAATTTGATTTAAAAATTGCAAGGTCAGAGAATCAGCCGGCCGATGAAAAGAGTGTAGCGGCGGCTTTATGCCGCCATTGTGGGTTGTATTCGTGGGATAAATGGCGGGGTAAACCCGCCGCTACCTCGCGCCCTTTTCATCGGCCTGCCAGCGCGCTTTCCGAGCTTTTGCGAGCAGAACTATACCTCAGCTTTGGTAGGGTGAAGACAAGAATAGGTGGGGGGGACGCGATGTGGTGAATGCCAATACTGTTCACTTACAGAGGTACGCAAAATACCGTGACGGCTTACTCTTCGTACCGCCGCCGTCCCGGCGGCATTTTCCGGTGCCGGCAGGATGCCGGCGCTACGCTGGATCTGTCCCTCTATTTTACCTGCCTCAGCAGGCTGACTGGGCCCAACTCGACCCCCTCACCCCCAGCCCCCATAGGCCTTAGGATAAGGCCATCCTGACCTTGCCAGCCGCGTAGCGGCGAAAGATCGTAGCCCATCGCGTGAGCGATGGGTATGAAGTGCACCCAATAATTCCCCAAGCCCCAGAGGGGCGAAAGAAACAATCGTTGCCGCGATTTTGAACCCCCACCTCTGTGCGTCAACCGATGAAAAAACGGTTACGCTGCTAATTCAAATCGTGATTTCTTTCGCCCCTTGCGGGGCTCGCGCGCGGTGGGGTGCCAGTTTACCCACGGCTTGCGCCATGGGCTACGATCTTTCGCCCGCTACGCGGGCTGCTCGCCAACAGTGCTTTATTCCAGCGCCTATGGGCGGGACGGGTGAAGGCAAGAATAGGTGGGGGGACTTGCAGTGCAGTGATGCCATTTCACCCAAGGCCAACAAAAAGGGCCGCCTGCGAGGGCGGCCCTTTTCAACTTCATGGTTGGGAGAACGGAATTAGACAGCCACCTTTTCCTCTTCCGCTTTTGCGGGAGCGCCAATCTGCACCAGGTCGGACTTGGGTTTTTGAAGGACAATATCCTCAAATACCTTGCGGGCCTGAATGGCCTGTTGCGCTTCCCACGCGGCTTTGCGGCGGGCCTTATCTTCTTCCGCCGCGGTCTGCGGCACGTTTTCGAGGGTGCGAACACGCGCGGCGTCCGCAGCATTCACGGTGAGGGAGTGGCTGGTGGTATCAAGTTCCACGCTCTTGCCCTTGGCATAGATCGCGTGCTTGCCGTGGGTCTTGTACCACTCGGCCACGCTGGCGTTCTTGTACATGTTCTCGATAATCTTCCGCCAGCCGATGCCCGTGTTGTACGCGCAGAAGGAGATTTCTCCCAACTGCGTTGCATACGGAATGATGCACATTTCGGTGCGGCGGAAGTCGTAGTTGAACAGATCCTGGAACCACATTCCCGCGATGAAAAGCAGGTTCCACGGATCGGATCGCCGCTTCATGGCGTCTTCCAATGTGCGGTTCGGATCGGAGGCGCCGTACTTCTCCCGCGTCTTCTTATCCCCCGAGAGGGCAAACGACTTGTCGAATTTCTTAATCAGATCCATCAGGGCCAGACTCTTGGGCGCCTTAAAGGGCTTGTAGTTTTTCAGGACTCCCATGGCCAGCATGAAGTTGGAAAACTTCTTCCCGCGGCCCGCATCCGTAATCTTCTGAATATCACTCACCAGGCCGGGAACGTTCAGGAATTCCGGCACGGGCGCCCATTCCTTGGTTTCCTTGTTGATCATCAGCGCGGTGCCTACGCCGCAATTCGGGTGGCATCCGCAACTGACCATGCCCCACTGCGCCTCCGGACCCTTGACCAGGTCGGCGAAGTCGGCGAACGCGCTGAACATGGAAATGGGAAACCAGTCGCGAGTGGGTTCGGTAATGCCGGTCTGCTTCTTCACGTCGCCGGCAAGATGCGCAAGCGTGTAGCGCTGGCGCAGCCGTCGCTGCGGGGTAATGTCCTCATCGCGCCCGGTAAAGGACACGGGCTGGAAGGCGACAAAGGCGATTTTCTTGGGGTTCTCGCGGGCGAAATTCACAATGGGGCCAACCTGGTCGTTGTTCACGTTATTCACGATGGTGATGACCAGAATGATTTCGATGCCCGCCTCGTGCATGTTTTCGATGGCCCGCAACTTCACGTCGAACAGATTGCCAACCTGTCGATGGCCGTTGGCGTCGTTGCCGACTCCATCAAATTGCAGGTAGGCGTAACGCAGGCCCGCTTCGAAGGCGCGGCGGCAGAAATCCTTGTTCTGCGCGAACTCGATGCCGTTCGTCGCCGCCTGCACGCTGTTGTAACCAAGCTTGCGCGCGTAGCGAATGGCGTCGATGAAATACGGAGACATCGTGGGTTCGCCACCGGAGAATTGCACCGACATCTGGCGGCGCGGCTTGATCTTGATGGCATTGTCGAGAATCTCTTTGATGTCTTCCCAAGTCAGTTCGTGTACGAAGCCGACCTGGTTGGCGTCCATGAAGCAGGGATCGCACATCATGTTGCAGCGATTCGTCAGGTCAACCGTCAGCACGGATCCGCGTCCGTGCTTGATGGAACTGGACCCGTGATTGTGCAGTCCTTCATCATTGTGGGCGCGAATGTCGCGGCCGGGGAAGTTGCGCTCAATCCAACTGAGAAACTTGGCGTCGGCAGCCATCATGTCTTCAAAGTGGCCGTGGATGGGGCAATCCTTCACCATCCAGACCTCGCCGTTGCGCTCGATAATGTTGGCTTTGACCTCGCCGGTCTTCTCGGTAAGCAGCGACTGCCAGTTCTCGTCGCCATTCATAATCTTGGCGCGCGCTTCCTTGACGCACTCCGGGCAGAGTGAGTCGGTCTGGCGGGGCCAGCCCAATTGGGGCTTGGTCTTCTGGTAAGACTTCAAGAGCGGCTTGTCAGACCACTTGGGAATAAAGGACGGACCCGGGCGGTACTTGTTGAAGAACTGGACGGAATCAAACACGACCGTCGCCGTTGAACAAACAGCTTGGTCCACGAATTTCATGAGCCGCTGACCTTTGACTCTCGGCATGGTAAATATTCCTCTCCCCAAAAAGTTGACGAGCCACTGCTGAAACCGTAGCACTTTGAGCCTTGACAACTGCCTATAAGCTATTGCATCCCCTTAAATCCTCCTGACTGCTCTCCCCGAATCAAGCAGGTCAGGTAACGCCCAAGCTCAAGGTGCCTTACCCTATAGAAGGGATCGTTACATTTCGAGGCTCCCCACGCCTGGCGTCCGAAGGACCTATGAAGATCAATTCCTGAGAAACTAATAGCCCCATAATTTTGCCTGCAAATGATACGAGTTATAGGGTTTATAAGGTAAGGAGTTTGTGTTAAACGGTAAATCTGGCAGGTTGTATGGCACAAAAAGTCCAGTGAACGGATTTCCCAAGTCGCTCGATATTAGAGTATTTGGCAAATCGCGTGATGATATATATCAATATTATGGTGACGGTCGGCCATCACCCCCAAGGCTCCTGCGGTAGCCTTTCTGCCTCTTTGTTGTTCATTAGCCAATTATCCACAATGGTGACTTGGTGGCGGTGCATCACAAACGCGGCGCATGCCCAAAATCTGGCGGACGCACTTTCCCCGCTTCAAGCGTTTGACCGTTCGGTATACTAGTTGGTATAGTTGAAGATTGCATCTTGAAGGCAGGAAGTCGTTTAAGCAATGGCCAACATCCAAATAACATTTCCTGATGGAGCCTCCCGGGAATTTCCCCAAGGTATTACCGCACTGGAAGTTGCCAAGGGAATTGGTCCGCGTCTGGCGGCAGAAGCCCTGGCGGCAAAGGTTGGTGATCAGCTTGTCGATCTATCAACCAAGCTGGAAGCGGATGGTCCCATTCAATTCATCATGCCCTCGTCTGCGGAAGGGTTGGAGATTTTCCGCCATTCATCTGCGCATTTGCTTGCCGCGGCCGTGACGGAGCTTTTTCCCGACGCGCATCCGGGAATTGGCCCGGCTACAGAGAACGGGTTCTATTACGACTTCTTCCGGGAAGAGGCCTTTACTGAAGATGACCTGCAAAAGATTGAGGCGAAGATGCAGGAGCTCGTTAAGGCCAACCTGCCCAATGAGCGCGTGTATTTTCCCAAGGAAGAAGGGCTGAAAGTTTTCGAGCAGATGGGCGAGTTCCTGAAATGCCAGTTGATTCAGGAAAAGGCCGACCCGGTGTTTTCTGCTTATCGAACCGGCAAGTTCCTGGACTTTTGCCGCGGGCCGCACATTCCTTCCATGGGAAGGGTCAAGGCGTTCAAGCTCTTGAGCGTGGCCGGAGCATACTGGAAAGGCGATGAGCACTCGCATCCCATGCAGCGCATCTATGGCACCTCCTTCTTTAGCCAGAAGGACATGGATGCATTTCTCAAACAGATTGAAGAGGCGAAGAAGCGTGACCATCGCCGCCTGGGTAAAGATCTGGACCTCTTCAGTATTCAAGACGATGCCGGGCCAGGCCTGATCTTCTGGCATCCCAAGGGCGGCGTGATTCGGCGCGAAATTGAAGACTGGCTGCGCGACGAGTTGACCGAGCGTGGATACGATCTGGTTTTTACCCCGCATGCCATGCGTCTGCATCTTTGGGAAATAAGCGGCCACGCCAACTTTTACCGCGAGAACATGTTTGGGCCCATGGACGTGGAGAACGACCTGTATCAGCTCAAGCCCATGAATTGCCCCGGGCACATTCTGATTTATAAATCGCGCGCCCGCAGTTATCGCGAGTTGCCGATGCGCCTGGCGGAACTTGGCACAGTTTATCGTTTCGAACGTTCGGGCGTGATGCATGGCCTGATGCGAGTGCGCGGGTTTACCCAGGATGACGCGCACATCTTCTGCATGCCCGAACAACTGGAATCCGAGGTCGAGGCTTGCGTGAATTTTGCCCACACGGTGCTGAAGACCTTCGGTTTCGACGAATATAAGGTGGAGCTTTCTACCAGCGATCCGGCGAATGCAGAGCACTACGCGGGCACCATGGACGAATGGGCCGGTGCGGAAGCCGCGTTGGTCAACACCCTGACGCGCATGAATATCCCGTTTAAGACGATACCCGGCGAGGCAGCCTTTTATGGACCCAAGATTGACGTCAAGCTGGTGGACGCCATCGGCCGGCCCTGGCAGCTCACCACCGTGCAATTTGATTTCAACCTGCCGCGGCGCTTCGGGTTGGAGTACGTTGGTTCCGATGGCCACATGCACACCCCGGTAATGGTGCATCGCGCGCTTTTTGGGTCCATCGAGCGGTTCTTTGGAGTTCTCATTGAGCATTACACGGGCGCATTTCCCGTGTGGTTGGCGCCGGTTCAGGCTGTTGTGCTGCCGATCAGCGATAAGCACGCGCCCTATGCCCGCGAGGTTTTTGAAGCGCTGCGCCACGCCAAGGTTCGCACCCAATTGGACGACCGCAACGAGAAGCTTAATGCGCGGATTCGTGACGCCCAATTGCAGAAGGTGCCCTTGATGTTGGTGGTGGGCGATCGTGAGGCCCAGAACCGCAGTGTGTCAGTTCGACGCCGGGATACGGGCGACGCCGGCTCCCAGCCTTTGGACGAATTTGTGGGTTGGGTCCGACAGCTTATCGACACCCGGGCCGCGAAATGGTAAGCTAGGCAGCAGCTTTGGACCGGGTAGTCACCCGTCTTAGAAGCAATGTGTAGTTTTTGTGGCCCCACGGGGGCTGGGAGGGAAGATTTATCGCCGACCGATTCGCTCGAATAAACGAAAGGATTCGCGCCAAAGAAATCCGCGTGATTGATGAAGAGGGGGGGCAGCTTGGTATTATGACTCCCTTCGATGCCCTGAAAACCGCAAAGAGTCAGGGCTTGGACTTGGTAGAGGTTGCCCCGACGGCCAATCCTCCTGTATGCCGCATCATCAATTATGGGAAGTACCTCTATCAGCTCAGCAAGCGGCAACACGAGGCCCGCAAGAACCAGAAGTCCATCGGGTTGAAGGAAGTAAAGATGCGGCCCCGTACTTCAGTACACGACTTTGAGACGAAGCGGAACAAAGTTGTGGATTTTCTCGATGAAGGGGCCAAGGTCAAGGTCACGATTATGTTCCGTGGTCGCGAGATGGCGCATCGGAACCTGGGCTTTGACATGATCGACCGATTGATTCAAGAAGTGGGAGACGCCGGGCAGGTGGAAGCGCGGCCGCGGCTCGAGGGTCCGAACCTCACCACTATTCTAGCGCCCAATAAGAAGACGGCAGGTAAGTCCGGGGGATCATCCCAGCGTCCTGCGCCCAGCCACACTGGCGCGCCCCCACCCCCCGGCAAACCCAGTGCGCAGCTTTCGGCTTCGGCCAAGCCCGCGGGGTCGCAAGGACCATCAGGAGGATAGATTGGCTAAGGCTAAGAAAGTTAAACTGAAACTCAAGACCCATCGTGGAGCTGCCAAGAGATTTAAGCTCACCGGTACCGGCAAAGTCATGCGTCACCATGCATTTGCCCGTCACATCCTGACGTCTAAAGCCAGCAAGCGCAAACGCCATCTGGGCCAGGCGGCGGAATTAGCACCCGCCAACGTTGGGCAGATTCGCCGTATGCTTCCATACGGGAACTAGGAAGCCAGGTTATAGGTAACAGGTTACAGGTTACAGGGAAAAACAGAGTTAAGCATCGGCTTCATTTTCCTGACACCTGATACCTGGTACCTGAAACCTGCTCTTCCGGGCGCAGGAAGGCTACAGAGGCCAATAGGGTGCCTTCACTGCCCCAAAAATTCAATTAAAGGAGATAAACCCATGCCTCGAGTTAAGCGCGGCACTGTGCGCCGCGCCAACCGCAAGAAGC
>CAYTMD010000055.1:0-19640 GCA_964438685.1 uncultured Acidobacteriota bacterium | reverse complement strand
TCCTGCAGGTCTTCCTTTTCCTGAGCAGCCAGATCCTCCGACTTCTTGGGAGCATAGTATCCCTTGCGTGCCTGCACGTTGAGGCCTTTTCCTGAAACCAATGTGACCTTGAGGCCGTGGAAAGCGCCATCGTGCTTCAAGTTTTCCGGCGAGAAAGCCAGCGTGTAAGAGGTCTCGGGAGTGCCGGCAACGCGCCGGAGCCCAGCTTCCAAATCGTTGTTGTTTTCAAAGAAGATGCCGCCGGTATCCTGGGCGAGGGTTCCCATGGCCTCACTCGCGCGCAGGGCTTCCTCCTCCATCACTTGTCGTTTCAGTTCCCGCACATCGGCTTCTTGCGGTAAATCGCGTCCGGCCACCGAGGCGTCGGAGGTAAATCCCCCGACGTAGAGACCGCGTGCGTCCAGGGCGTTAATGATGATGTCGGCATGAAGGGCGCGTTCAGAGATTTGGGTGATGGTGTACCCCAACGTTTGGCTCTGGAATCCGTCGGAGACAAAGACGATGGAGCGCTGGCCGGGCAGCGTGCTCATAAATCGCGTGAGGGACTCAAGCCCTCGTAATGTGGCCATTGCCCTCATATCGGACTCGGATTTAACCCGCAGAGCCTCGATCGAGGAATTTTCGCTTGCCGCGCTGTTGCCGGGGAGACCACGGCAACTCTGTTTTTCGGCCCCGACCAGACGTTCAATCGGATCATTCTGGTCGAACATTAAACCTTTTATGACGACGATGTAGTACGCCTCATAGGGCGTTATTGCCCCGCAGTTCTCGTCGCGGGCGATGATGGGATTGGGACGAAGGTCGGCGAGGGCCTGATTCACCCTGGCAAGGTCGTCAGTAAAATCCAGTGAATTCTTGGTGGATGCTGTAAACACTCCCACCCGATCCCCGGGATGCAGGGAGGTTTGAAGAAAGCGATAGGAAGCATCGCGCGAGCGCACCAGGCCTGAGAATCCCGTATTGACGTCGTCGAAATATAGAGCTACAAAACGGCGGGGGAGAGCGACTGCCGACGGCGTCTTCTCGGCGCTCGGTTCGGGGAGGGCGGTTTTTTCGACGGATTTCTGCGTGGGAGTCTCGATGGCTTCTGTCGTGGGCTTGTCCACCGAGAACTGACCGATAGTTTGTCTTTTGCCCCGATCGAAAACTTGAAAGTCTTCTTTCCGAAGGTTGTCAACCGCTTCGCCCTTCCCGTTGCGCACCACCACCCGGACCGTCACCATGTTGCGTTCCGCTTGCAACTTAAAGGTGGGTTCAACGCTGCGCGTGGAAACTTCCTGGGAGCCGGTTGTCTGAGCCCTCAAGCCGGCAGGTATACAAGGCAACAGCAGCGCCAGCAAGACGAGCAAGCGCCACCGTGGAATTCGTTCGCACTTATCCGGGAGTACTGGCAGCATGAAGACTCCTTCCGAACCTCACATTGGCAGGGTGCGTCTTTCCTCGTCATTCAATGGAAAAATTGCCAGTTTGCGGTGCAGTAATACCGCCGGCGGAATCGCGGGCCCAGATTGTTATCTCGTAGTTGCCCGCCGGGAGTTGTTCCATGGGCAGCTTGAAAACCACGGGGACCAGCGGATTGCCTTGGTGTATGTTCTGGCTTACGTAAAGGGTATCGGAGGAATAGACCTTCTGGTGGGTCTGCCGGTTCACAATCTCATAGAGGATTCCCAATTGCGGACTGGTGCTCTCCAATAGGGGGTCATAGACCTCCACATAGACTACCGGCTGCATCTCCTTCGTAAAGCGGTTTTTGCTGGAGGGGATGACCTGCAGGCCACTCGCGACCATGGGGGTGCTTCCCTCGATGAGTTTCTGGTCAATGTCGGCGGAGCTCAGCGGGGAGGGATTGGACCTGTCTCCGAAAGCAGGACCACTAAGCGTGAACTGCTTGCCGGAAAACGGTTCGATGCTGAGAGGTACCACGTACTTGCCGAACTTCTCGTCACCCGTACCCACTGCCAGCTTGAACGTGTAATCGCCGGGAGCGATCTTGAAGGAAGTCTGATAACTGAGATCCGCCTTCCTTACCTCCTTAATTTCATCTTTTTCATAGTCCAAACTTGACGTGTCGCTCAAGCGGGCGGCCACCGAGCCGTCGTCGCGGTAGGCAATTCCCACGACGCTGATCTGCGACCGGTAGTTGTCCCCGCGCCTCTCGAATTTAACTGCGGAGGCAGGGATGGACAGAGCTAGATTGACTCGCGCGATGCCAGGCTTGACATAAAAGTAAGGTGCGCTGAGGGTGACTGGGATCTCGCCGGCCTCAAAGCTCGCCACCTTGGCTTCTAAGGCCAGCCCTTCGGTCTTTCCTGCCAGGAGATCAAGACTCTTGCCTTCGGAATAACCATTGCGAGCGCGGACTTCTGTGCCCCCGCGGTCCACCTTCACGCGAATCCGGTGATAGCTCCCTTCGCGGCCCGGGTGGGGCGGAATGTATCCGAGAACGTAGCATTCATCCAACTCCGCCGAGGCCTTTTGCATTCCCCCCAGCAGATCGTTGGTATTGACGATGGGAAATCCGCCGGTCTTGGCGGCGAAGGCGTAAAGGACCGGGCTGGCCTGCGAGCCGCTTGCCATTCGCGTCGCGGTTGCCGACACAGCAGGCTTAAAGGCGGACGGATCCACCGGGTACACCCCAACATTGGCCTTATTCAGCGCATCAAGGGTGTCCTGAAAATCCGACTGGCGCTCCGAGGTGAGATTGAATCCGGCAGAGAGCAAGATGAGCTCCTTACGGCCGGGTGCCGCGCTCAGCATCTTTGCGACCTCACGAATGGACCGCAGCAGATTCCGTAGCGCGAGGTCGGCGGCATCATGCTCCGCGCCTGTACTGGTCCTGTTCAACATTGTCCTGGCCCTTGCGACCACGGCCGTATTCTGGGTTTGTACGGCGGAGAATTTAGGACGGCGGACAGCGGTCATCAACCGGTCGGTATCCGCAGTGAAGGTCTGGTCAACCTGCAACTCGCCGCCATAGTCCATCACCGCCATCATCCGCTGGGGCGAAGCGGTGCTTTCCACGAATTTAGACGCGGCATCACGTTCCCACATTTGGCCTGCGGGGTCCAAGCTCGCGTTGTCGAAGAAAAGAACCATGTACCGACGGCGGCCGGGAGTCCCGGGCTGAATGTTCGTCTCGTGGGAGAAACTGGTAATCGGCTGCTCCGCACCATCCTCAAACACGTGGAAGTCCTTCTGGGTAAGATCCGTCAGGTAATGCTTTTTCTTGTCGGTAACCACAACGTCTACAAGGACCATGTCAGCTTCCGATTTGATCACTCCCGGTGCCACCGGCTCCGCCTGCGCAGGGGGATTTTTGTCTTTTCCATGTGCCGCGGGAGCGGTAACTGGAGCAAAAATCAGCAATCCGAATACGAGGACGAAGAGGGCAAGGGTGCGAATTTTAGCTTTTTGCATGGTGTCATTTCCCTGTCTTGATGGTGCTCTCCACGCGGAAGAGCTTGAAATTGGAACAGTGGTGCGTATTACGAAGCCATAGGCTGAGATATTGGGTTTCTACCGTTACGTCCCGGGGCAGCCATAGCACTTTGTCCGACCCGCTGGGCTGCACCGGGTAGAAATCCACCGTTGAGATGTGAAATGAAAGGCCGACATCCGTGCGCGGGGCAAGAGGCCAAATCCGAATGCGCAGAAGTTGGAAGGTCTGGGAATCGATCCACGCCAGGCCTTGGATCAACAAAACGATGCCCTGGTCCCCGAAGAGGAGTTTGCCTGCCCGGCGAAATCTCTGGGGATCTTGAGCTAATCCCACCACATAGCATTCGCGATTGCGAATCGTCTGGGTTCCGAAGTACCGGAAGTGGTTGTCATGCTGGTCGGCAGGGCTCAAGAACAACCAGGTTGAGGCATAGTTGGAAGTAATCATGGTGGCCCGGGCGGGGCGAAAGGCATCAAGAGGGGCACCATTGAGGTCCGTGCGGTACTCAACAAATGCCGGGACATCACTGGCCAACTGGGGAATGACGATGTAGCGGAAACTGTCATGTTCCGTAAGGCTGGACTTGCCGGAGCGCTTTTCCGAAACCACCTCCTCGTCGCAGGCAATCTGGGGAAAGTCATGATACAGGCGGGTGGCGGTTTGGCCGACGCGGTCGAGAATCATCGGCAGTTGATTCTGGTTCCTGGCCCGCCGCAGGTTTTCCAGAGAAGGACAGCTGTGAATCTGCCCCGATTTCCAATTGACCACTGTCTTGGCGTGCTGGTAGATTTTGCGCTCCGTGGGGCTAAGGTGCAATTGCGGCTCGGGGATTTGAGGAGCCGCCGCAGACGTTTGCGATTTCACCCTCGCCGCCCCGATGAGGACCACGGCGAGTATGAGCAAGCGCACGGGCAGCCGAGACTTCATGCCTAGTTCATTCACTGAAGAACCTCGCCGGGGCGCGAGGCCTTGCTCCCCGGCAAACCGAAAATCGCCGCTAATACGGAATCTCGACGGTGCGGTTTACCGCTGAGATTTGGCCACTGTCGGAGTCGCGGACAACGGCACGGATCAGATAAATCCCGGGGCTTACCTTAAGCTCTGTCTGGACTTTGATTCCAGTGCGTAGAAACCTCTCCAGACTCACATCGCGCAAATGCATTTCCAGAACCTTCTGCTGGCCGGAAACATAGTGTCCATCGCGATCAAACACGCCGGTCACAAATGTCAGGGTGCCGAGGTTGCGATCCGTTTCTTTGCGGAAGTGTAGCTGGTGCACATCAACGTGCGTCACCACGTCAATTTCCGCGTTGGTTTTGTCAATGGCGAAGAACTGGGTGTTGACCTCGATGGGGAGGCCTTTCATCTCGTTTTGGGAGAACACCGCATCCTGCAGGTCTTCCTTTTCCTGGGCGGCCAGATCCTCCGCTTTCTTGGGAGCGTAATAGCCCTTGCGCGCCTGTAGGGTGATGCCCTTTTGCGCAACCAATGTGACTTTGAGGGGGTGGAAAGCGCCATCGTGCTTCAGGTTTTCCGGCGAGAAGGCCAGCGTGTAGGAAGTGTCGGGAAGGGCGTCAACGCGGCGGAATCCTGCCTCCAGATCGTTGTTGTTTTCAAAGAAGATGCCGCCGGTATCCTGGGCGAGGGTTCCCATGGCTTCGCCGGCACGCAGGGCTTCTTCCTTCATCAGCGACGCTTTTTGTGCCAGCATATCGGAGCCTTGCGGTAAGTCACGTCCGGCCACGGAGGCATCGGCAGTTAATCCCCCGACGTAGAGGCCGCGGGCGTCCAAGGCATTGATAATGATGTTTGAACGCAGGGCGCGCTCGGAGATTTGGTTGATAGCCTGCCCCAGCGTTTGGCTCTGGAATCCATCGGAGACGATGACCACCGAGCGCTGTCCGGGAAGCGAGGTCATGAGGCGCACCAGCGATTCAATACCCCGCAGAGAGGCCAGTGCCCTCATGTCGGACTCGGATTTAACACGCATCGCCTCCAACCGGATTTCCTCGGCTGACGGGGGGGGACCGGAGTTATTCTCGCAAATCTGTTTCTCGTTCTGAACCAACGCCGTCACGGGATCAGCGTTAGTGGGGACCATACTACCAAACTGAACGATGAAATACGCCTCATAGGGTGTTATGGCGCCACAGGATTCGTCCTGCGTGATGAGCGGACGGGGAGTAAGACTGGCAAGTGCCTGACGTACCTTGGCAAGGTCATCGGTAAAATCGAGTGGTTTTATTGCGGACGCCGTAAACACTCCCACCCGGTCTCCGGGATGGAGGGAAGTTTGAATGAATTTCTCCGCAGCGTCGCGTGAGCGTGCCAGACCCGAAAAGCCCGTACTGACATCGTCGAAGTAGAAACCCACAAAACGGCGGGGGAGGATGATGGCTGGCGTCGTCTTCCCGGCGGCGCCCGGTTCGGCAGGGATGGCTTTTTCGGCGGATTCTCCAGGAGCGTTCGGGACTTGCTTATCCACCGAGAACTGCAATATGGTTTGCTTCTTGCCGCGATCGAAAAGTATAAAATCTTCCCGGCGGAGGGTATCAATCACTTCCCCCTGCTTGTTCCGCACTACCACGCGGACCGTCACCATGTTGCGTTCCGCTTGCAATTTGAAGGTGGGTTCAACGCTGCGTGTGGATACTTCCTGGGGAGGGCTTTGCTGCGACTTCAAAGGGAAGGGAATCAGGGTGATAAAAGCCAGCACTGTGGCGAGTGCCCCTGCAGCCGCGCGGGCCAATTTCCAACAGTTGGGGGCAAAAGGATGATTCATAATTGTTGTCCTGCAGTGGGTAGTCCTTGAGGGTCGGAACGGCGCTGATCGCCGTGAAGGAGACGTGTGGCCAAGCCGAGGAGACACGGTAAGCGTTCGCAACATGAATCGCTTCCAGGGGCAACGAGAACAACAGCGGTGCGACCCTTGCTTTTGAGGAGCACTGGGATATGGCACACAAAGATTCGCGTTGCGGCATCAGTTTCCGGCGCAGTAATCTTATTGTCAAGAGTATATTGTTTTTCGGACATTATTGTCGTGAGCAATGGTGACAAGATGTCCATATGCGAGGCGAAACCCAAGGCTTGATTTGAATTGCTCAATCTGCAATGCTGGTTATTAATGTTCAGTAATACGTTGTCACGCGAACATTTTCGTCCGCTGACGGGTGACGAACGGACGGGTGGGGACCGACAACTGAAATTTGATAACTGACATTTGAAGACGAGGTTCCACCGTGCCCTATCAAGACCTGCGCGAATTTCTTGCCCGCCTGGAGCGTGAAGGTGAACTGAAACGCATTTCGGCGGAGGTTGACGTTGATTTGGAAATCACCGAAATCACTGACCGCGTTTCGAAAGCGGGTGGCCCGGCGCTGCTGTTTGAAAAACCGCGGTCAGCTCGCGACGGTGTGAGCTACGCGATGCCGCTGCTCATCAATACATTGGGCACACTAAAGCGCCTGGAACTGGCGCTCGACGTTGCCTCACTCAACGATGTGACGCGCCGCATGGAAGAGTTGCTCGAAATGAAGCCGCCGGAAGGCTTCTTCGAAAAGGTAAAGCTGCTGCCCAAGCTTTCCGAACTCGGATCGTTCTTTCCCAAAAATGTGCGTAGCGGCCCCGTAAAGGAAGTCATCGAGCGCGAGAATCTCTCCCTCGCGCGCCTGCCGATTATGAAGTGTTGGCCTCTGGATGGTGGGCGCTTCATCACGTTTCCAATGGTGGTGACGCGCAGCCCCAAAAGCGGCCGCCGCAACGTGGGATGTTACCGCATGCAGGTGTTTGATGAGCGAACCACGGGCATGCACTGGCAGGTTCACAAGGGCGGGGCGGAACATTTCCGCTGGCTCGAACGCGAGGGAAAGGGCCGTCGAATGGACGTGGCCGTGGCCATTGGAGCGGATCCCGTCACCATGCTCTCCGGTGTGCTACCGCTGCCGGAGGATTTGGACGAGTTCCTCTTCGCCGGATTCCTCCGCCAGCAACCGGTCGAGTTGGTGAAGTGTGAAACCGTGGA
The DNA here is from genome assembly GCA_964438685.1 of uncultured Acidobacteriota bacterium. Classification (GTDB taxonomy): domain Bacteria; phylum Acidobacteriota; class Terriglobia; order UBA7540; family UBA7540; genus Bog-366. The sequence goes on along the minus strand of CAYTMD010000055.1, from coordinate 12,180 downwards.
CCTGGAGGTTCCCGCCCACGCTGAGATTGTGCTGGAAGGCTATGTGGACCTTGACGACATCCGCAACGAAGGCCCCTTTGGCGACCACACAGGCTACTACTCGCTGGAGGACAAATTCCCGGCTTTCCATATCACCTGCATCACCCGGCGGCGCGATCCCATTTACATTTCCACTGTCGTAGGCCGGCCACCCATGGAAGATTATTGGATGGGCTACGTGGTGGAGCGCCTGTTCCTGCCCCTGATGCGCAAACAGATGCCGGAAGTTGTGGATATGCATATGCCCGCCGAGGGGGTGTTCCACAATTTGATCATGGTAGCGATTCGGAAAAGCTACCCCGGCCATGCACGTAAGGTGATGAACGCCATCTGGGGATTGCCCGGCGCCATGTTCAGCAAATGCATTGTGGTGGTTGACCACGACGTGAATGTGCAGGATCCTGGGGAAGTTGCATGGAAGGCCCTGAACCACATCGACCCTGAGCGCGATATTCAGTTCACTCTGGGCCCGGTGGACCAACTCGAACACGCCTCGCGCCTGCCGAACTTCGGCTCCAAGATGGGAATTGATGCCACCCGCAAATGGCCCAGCGAAGGATTTACTCGGCCCTGGCCGGATGAGATCGTCATGGACCCTGCCGTGAAAAAGAAGGTTGATGATCTGTGGGTGAGCATGGGACTTGCGCCGAGGGAAAAATAAGCTTGAACGGTCAGATCACGAGGGAAAGTCAAAAGGCCAAGCGCAAAATGCAAAAGACAAAAGCAAGAAGCCGCGCATCGAATGCAATGTGCACCAAAACCAGCGAATTGCAAGTTTCAAGACCAGTACGCTCCCGATAGCATCAATGCGCCACTCTTGACATCAGATTGTGTTTAATGGCATCATTGTCCCATGAGGACTACACTATCACTGCAAGATGATGCGATCGAGGCGATTCGCGCATATGCCAAGCAGCGTCGGCTCCCGTTGGGGAAGGCCGCCTCCGAACTCGTGACGCGTGGGGCTCGCTATCAAGTCGGGATCCGGAAGGTGAACGGATTGCCCGTCCTGGCCGCGCCTGATGATTTCCCCCTGATTACGAGCGAGCGAGTGCGTGAACTGGCGGACGAAGAATGAACCGCCACCTACCCGATGTAAACGTCCTGCTGGCGTTGGTGTGGCCGCGTCACGAGTGTCATGCCGCAGCTCACGCCTGGTTTGCCAAGTCCGGCCAGCGAGCTTGGGCCACCAATCCGCTGACGCAGCTCGGGGTGCTCCGTCTACTCACTAATCCTGCTGTTACCGATGGTGTGGTTACCGCGGCAACCGCGTGGGAAGTCTTAAGCGAGGCCACCCGCCACCCGGGACACGAATTCTGGCCGCTGGATTGTGACACACCCGCTGGCATCGAGCTGATGGTCGGACGAATCAGAGGACATCGGCAGTGGACAGATGCGCTGCTCCTTTGGCATGCGATGGAGCACGAAAGTGTTTTCGTTACCTTTGACTCCGGCGTAAAGGAGTTAGCGGCAGGAAATTTGAGGAACAATCTCTTGCTCCTGAAGCGCTGATTATAACCGCCGGCCTTCTCGCCACTCTCCAATTGTGAGATCCCCCCACGATGTCCAAAACCTCCCGCCGCAAGTTCTTACGGAATAGTGGTTCGCTGCTGGCCGTTCCCTTCCTGTCGGAACAAGCAGCGGCTAAACCGGTATCGACCACTGCAACGGCCATGCCCACCGAGCCCGCGTGGCGCGAGCCGGGGCAGACCAAGGACGCCGCTTATCTGCGCACGGCAGCATTGCGATACTCCGCCGATGACCGCGAAATTGTGGGGCGCAACCGCACGTGCTTCAACAACCGGCCTCTTTACTGTGACCCGACAGCCGATGGTGTGGTGTTGGCGGGTGACAGGCCTTTTGTACGGCTGCTCAACCGGCCCTACGTTCTGGGGGGATTCAGCGCGGCAATTGTGCGTGACGGTGGCGGTCGGTGGTTCCATGAATATTCTGAGGTGGAATCCCGCTATCGGTGCGGGCACATGACGTGGAGGATCAGCGATGCGGCGTTGCCGGGTGTGATTGTAACTCTGGAAGCCGTGCCGCTTGCCGTGGTGGCGGGGTTTGCCTTGCGGTTGGCGGCAGAGGGACTGGTTGCCGGTGACAAATTGGTTTGGGCGTTCGGGGGCGCGCGATCGGATGGCGACGTTCGCGTGCAGTGGGATCCGGTCACGCATGGAAATCCCAAGACCTACAAGCTGGGCGACCCGCGCAAGCCGGAAATGAATTTAGGGCCCGACCCGGACCGATGCGTTGGAAATCGGGTAAGGGTCGAGGGTCAGGTATTCCGATTGTTGGCGACAGCCGATGCGCCGCGCGGGGTGGTGGGGAAGTCAGACCGCGAAGGGAAATTGCACGTCGCGGATGCAGCAAAGTGGAACAGTCCCGTACACTTGCTCGAAAGCAATGCGCAAAAGTTACCGATGGTTTGCGGGGTCATCGACCTGCATGATAGTCAAGATGCGATTCACTGGGCAATTCAAGCAGCGACTGCCGACGCGCCGTTCGGTACACTGCAAGTCAATGCTCCGGAACAGGCCTTCGAGGACGGAATTGCGTACCTCAAGGCAGTCGAACGGATTCAGGTTGAAACTCCTGACGCTCGTCTGGACGCCGCCGCCTCCGCGGTTTGCCACGCCATTGACTCCAGTTGCAGCCGCAACCCATACATCTTCCGGCACGGATGCATGGCCTTTTTCATTCCCTTTCTGGGCTGGCGTGTCATTAGCGGAGCCACCGCGATGGGTTGGCACGAGCGGGTGAAGGGTGACGCGGCATATTATCTGGCGTTGCAGGTGAAGGAGGATGCAGGCCGTACCCATGCCCAACCCGACCCGCGCCACCGGTTGTGTGTGCAGGCTCAAGACTCGCGCTTTTATGGACGCGGCCGCATTCCTCGCGATACCAATATGTACAACACGCAATCGCAGTTCTTCGACCAGGTTATTCGCGACTGGCGTGCCACCGCTGATGCGGAGTTGGAGAAGATGCTGCGCCCGGCGCTGGAACTTCACCTGGAATGGGCTCGCGAGTGCTTCGATCCGGACGACGATGGACTTTACGAGAGCTACATCAACACCCTGCCCACGGATTCCGTTTGGTACAACGGCGGCGGCAGCGTGGAGGAGTCGGCCTATGCCTATTACGGCCACGTTGCGGCGATGGACATGGCCCGGCGCGCCGGCGATACAGATGCGGCAGCCAGGCACCAGCAGCGGGCAAAAGAGATTCGGCGCGCGCTTACGGAAAAATTGTGGCTGGACGATCGCGGCCACTTCGGCCTGTATGTGGAGCAGGGAGGGCACGGCCGGGTGCACTCGGACGCCTGGGTCTATAGCGAGTATCTCCCCATCGATGTTGGATTGGCTACGCAAGAACAGGCTGCACAGGCGCTCTACTACACGGAATGGGGATTGGAGCGCATCCGCCTGCCATTTGGCGGTACAGTCTGCCAGCCTTCCAATTGGGTGCCGTGGAAGTGGTCGGTGCGCGATATGTTTGGCGGCGATCTTTGCGCCCAGGCCCTTGCTTACTTTCAGACGGGCCTATTCGATGAGGGATGGGAACTTCTGTTGGGAGCGACGCTGGAGAGCGCTTACGCCAGTTCGGTGCCCGGCGGATTCAGCCATGTCGGAGCGGGAACCGACTTTGCCGACAACACTCACATGTTCGCGCGGACGGTTGTGGAGGGCCTGTTCGGCTATGTCCCGGACTACCCCAATGGAAGGGTGCAAATGCGCCCCGCGTTTCCCTCCGCGTGGCCGAAGGCGTCTGTACGTACGCCTGACTTTACTTTCGAATTCCGGCAGGAAGGCGACATCGATCGCTACCTTCTGACTCTGGCGCACGAGGCAGAAGTGGATTTTCGCTTGCCTGTCCGTGCCCAGCAGGTGTGGCGGATTACGCTTAATGGTCACGCAATCCAGTGGCAGGCCGACACGGGATTTGGTTGCACGATGATCCGTTTTAGCACCGGGAAATTGACGGCGGCGGAAGTGGTAATTGAGATAACGGGCCGTGTGCCGCATTCGGATTCGCTGGCGATGACCGGCAAAGTTGGCGAAAACACCCGTTTAGTCGTGTCTCATGGCCAGGTAGTTCGCTGGCAGGATTTTCATAACGCCATCGAATCACCTCAGAAAGATGGCTCGGTGCTTCGAGGTTCGCTGGCGGACAAGCCGGGGCATCACTTGACTATGGCGGAAGTTAGGGTCGGCGACCTGCCCCAGTTCCAGGTGTTTAAGTTGCATATCACCGATCCCGAGGGTGATGAAAGGCGGGTGGCTCAAACTCCTCGAGTAGCCCCGCAAACCGCGCGCTGGGATTGTTTGGACCTCGCACCGCATTACAACGGGGACATCAGGACGATCTTTCAGCAGCAATACCTTTCGCCGCGCCCGCAGACGTGTTCGGTGCGCCTAGGTGTGGACGGCTATTCGGCTTGGACGTTTCCTTACTGGAAAGAATCGGTTCCAGCAATCGAGTTAAATCATCTCGATCAATTGGGCGACGGTCATGGCCGCATTCTGACGCCTCAAAACGTGCCTTTTCGGCGGTTTGATGCCGACCGGAATATCGCGTTCACGTCGCAGTGGGACAATTGGCCGCGCTCCGTGACCATTCCCGTAAAAAAGTCTGCGGAAGTGGCGTGGCTGCTGATTTGCGGATCGACCTTTCCCATGCAGACCCGGATTGCCAATGCGGAACTCCGGTTCGTTTATGCCGATGGCCAGGAGGAGAAATTAGAGCTAATTCCGCCGATGAATTTCTGGACTCTCTGCCCCTGGGGTGGTGAGGATTATAACTACGAGCTTGATGCGTTCTGCCTGCCGAAAGAGCCGCCGCCCACGGTGCAGTTGGGTACGAACTGCCGTGCCATGGTTTTGTCATGGAAGCTGCGACCCGGCGTTGAGCTGAAAGAGGTGACGCTCGAAACGCTCTCACAGGATGTGGTGATTGGGCTGATGGGGGTAAGTTTGATGAGGTAGGGGCACCCCTCGTGGATGCCCCTATGTCCGGCCCACCTTATCCAAGATGCAGTGCAACCGGTCCCATTCGCAATCAGCCGTGACTCTATTGCTCACGCCCGGAATGAAATGGCTTTGGTGGTAGCGTTCCGCCCGGCTTGGACGTCGCTTGGCCACCCCACGCTGCATCAGTAACCCATTGCCGTGCGGCGCTTGGCCATTGCGTTCCGCATCGTGTCCTCGAGCGTCTCCGGTTTTGGCGCATCCACGCGTGCCTTGGAAGGCTGGTAGCTATATAGCTCCACCCAGTGCTTGCTAAAGTGGTACCCCATCCGCCGCACGAACTTCGGCAGCCATGACGACAATCCCGGGCCGCCGGAGAACATCATTTCGCCCGCGTTCGGATCCATGAAATAGACCGCATTGCCGTTGGCGCAGGCCATCGCGTGCCCGCCCTTCTTGACGTAGTACTGTCCGATCATGCCGTAGCGCCGGCCGTTGCTAATAATGTTTCTCGCCATTGCCGCGGGCGTCGCTTGCTCCGAATCGCAAGTGAGCACTTGGTCCCGAATGACTCCGAACCGCCTCAGCGCAAACGAGGCGCGATCAGAAACGTCGTGCCCTCCCTTCGTTCGCACCCCCTGTGCCTCCATGACGAAACGCATCGCCCCCGCGCCCTCCGGCGTCCGCATCCACGTCCAGAAGTCCGTCCGCCCGGTTGCCTTGAACCGAATCCACTGCGTGGAAACGCCCAGGCACCACCCGCCCTCCGTAATGTCCATCGCTTTTAGGCGGTCGTCCTCGGCCTGATTATAGTAGTGCACAAGCGCCCCGCCGTCGTCGGGCAGCGTCTTTAGCAACCAGCCGTGCAGCGGGTCAACCATCAGCCGGACCCCCCGCGAAAGCTGCAGCGTCAGCTCCGACAGGGTTCTCGGCTCGTCAAGTCCGCTGATTTGCGACTTGTACAGCCGCGTCTGTGCGCTGCTGTGGTAGCCCATTACCCGGTGCAGCAGCAACGTAACCCGCTTGAGGTGCCGCAGCGCCGTCTCCGAAAAGTAGTGGAGACTGATCTCCCTGCTCCCTCCAAGCGCGATGTCTTCGCTGATCTCATTGAGGTCGAAGTAGGGATCGTCAAAGACCGATTTCAGTAGAATTTCCCTGAGTTTCGTCGGCGACACTCCGGTGAAGTATTTGGGGTAGCTTTTCGCAATTTTGGGAATCTGATCCAGGGTTTCGTCCAGGCGAACCCTGCTTCCTTTTGGCATCGGCTTGCATCCTTTCGAGCTGGCTGGTCAGCGTTCACCCAGCCGACATCCTTTCGTCCTCCGGGTGGTGGTTCTTTCCCGCGGGCGCAATAATCACCTCAACCACGTACAATTTTGAGTACAAATTTTGGCCAGAGTACCTCAGTTCCCCGGGGTTGTCCATAGATTAAACGTTTCTTTAGCGGGCAAAGTGTCACTTTAGTCACAAATCTTCTTTGTGAAGGGGAAATCACGCTGCTTTCGCTATGTCCTGCCCACCCTATCGGTGATGTACTGCAATCGATCCCATTCGCAATCTGCTGTCACCATATCGCTGACGCCCAGAACGAAATGGCTTTCGTGGCCATAGCGTTCGACTGTATCGTTGATGGAACGCCGGAACTCGTCCTCCGGCGTGCTGGTGGCGCAGAGCAGGGTGGAGGGAATTCCACCCCAAATGGTGACGTTCTCACCGAAGTTGGCGCGAATTTCATCCAACGTGCATCGGGTCATCGGGTAGGGGCACACGGAATCCGCGATATCGAATCCGGCGCGCCGGTACAGAGAGAAAAGCTTCTGGTTCTCGCCATCGGTGTGGGTCATCAGGAATTTGCCCCGGCGATGCAACTCATCCGCGTAGTCGCGCAGGGCAGGGAAGATGTACTTCTCAAAGAATGCGGGATAAGTGATGGAGTCGTCGTAGTTACCGCCGACCATCAGGACCTCGGCCGGAGAGTCCGTGCCTATGGCCTGGGTTTGTTGGAAGAAGGGCGCAATCTTGTCTGCCAGCCGATGCACTCTCTCCGGGTCGTCATGCAGGGCAAAGAAGAACTGATCAAGAGGCATCAATTCCCGCATGATGTAGTGGATGGGGCAGGCGGTTCCTTGAAGAAAACCGACCGCCAGTCCCTGTTCTCCTATTTCCTGACGGTGCGCTAGATACCCCTGAAGCTGTGGTTCGATTCTGAGGTTTAACATGATGTGACCGACGACCTCAAAATCCTGCGGCTTTTGGATTGCGTGGTCGACGGTCCACGGCACGGACACACCGGAGTCTAACATCTCGTCCGTGAAGATCATGCTGGTGCGAATGGAACCCACCGGAGTGTGATACTCCACAACAATTTCCCGGCCGCGCTTGATGATGCGACGGTCCACGTTCTCCAGAGTGACGCGGTAGGGAAGGACAGGATGATTGACGATGCCCAGTGCCCGGTCAAGCATGGCATCAGCGTACGTGGTGTCAGCAAAGTCGGGGATGGATGAATAGCACCCTACACCCAGAGACGCGGAGATCTCAATAAGGCTGAGGGATTGAAGCTCCGGTGGCAGTGTCCCCTGGCGGAGGCGGGCCCGATGCCAGAACTCCAGCCGTGGAACCCAGGGCAGCCGATCGGGTATTTCACCCTGGATTGCTTTCAGAATACGTTCGCGGTGGGTCATGATAGTTCTCCATTCATAAGCGCGAGGTAGTATAAGGCCTCTCCGGTGCGCAGGTGTGCTTGAATTTATTGGGCGGATTTAGGCGGAGCGGCAGGGTGATCTGCGCGAATGAGCACGGCGCGGCAAAGCTGCAAGATCAATTCAAAAGGTGAAAGTCAAAAGCCGCGAGCCTTGGAATCCTCTCAAGCTGCATTGCTGGGCTTGAAAATGGAATTCAAAAGCCCCTGCAGCGCGAAAGCGTTGGGAACCTGTCTCAGAGCGGGTCCCGTGGTGCGCTTTTTCCCCACTGGCCAGATATAAAAGTGGCCGCTCTGAATCGCAAAGCTGGAGACCTGGTTCCAGGGGATTTCCTTGTACCCGAAAAGTTTCTTTATCTTCACGCCGCTAGCCCGGCTCAACTTGATGGCACCGAAGTCCACTTCTTCCCCGCTATTGAATTGGTCGGCAACTTTGCGGAAGATCGCCGGGTAGGTTTGCTCCACGAGTTTCGGACCGAGCTTGCCCGGGGTTTCCACCCGATTTCCGAAGGAAAGTTTCTTTCCCTCCGCATCCACCAGTTTGATGTGGTAGTAGGTTCCGACGGGGATAAAATTCACGCTCTGCTTGGTTGCCCCATAGTAAAAGCGCTCCATCGCATCCCAACGCATTTCCTTTTCCCCAAACAGGGACTGGTAGGAAATGCCGTCGCTATGGAGAGTCACACGAATGGAAAATAGCCAGAAAAGCAGAATGACAGGTACGGCGAGGAGCAACAGCGTGAAAATCTCGAACCCTTTCTCGGGCGGACTGCTGGTGAAAGCGGCAAGGACGAGTGCCGCCGCTCCGAGGCCCAGAATTATCACCAGGGCCATGACAATCTTGTTGCCTCTGAATGACTCGAGTTCGGGTCCCAGCATGGAAGGTCACTCCCCCATTCAAGACTTGCTTTATAAGTTGAAAGGCAGTTGCGTAAGACTAGCGTGAGCCTAGCATCGACGATAGAGGGAGTCAAGTTGTCAGGAGGTGGCTGTCAGGAGGTGGCCGCCAGAGAGGCAAATGCACTGCCAGGGGAGCGATCCGCCACGGTGGTTCGACGCGTGCAAGTAAGGGGGACCGGGTGCGGGGGACCACCTTCGTGGAAATCGAAATGCGTTTGCTAATGCGCCTTGTTTTGGAGTCGTTTGCCATCCCCAAGACTTTTAAAATCAGGTAGATAGTTCCAGCGCAAGAAGTTTCGGAATTAACGTAGTGATTGGCCGCGGCCAGCTTTGGGGGCGAAACTGGTGCCGCGTCAATCTTCGCAATCCTGTGAGGTAGCGCCCGACGATTGTCCGAGGAGGATACGTAAATGTTTACTCCCAATGAGCAACGCGGTCCACGGATGGGGCTGGAAGAATTAAAACAGGCGGCCGCCGAGATGCGAGCCGTCGACCTTATTGACATTTTTGCCGCTGGGTCCGGCCATCCCGGGGGCACGCTGTCCATCATGGACGTCGCCGCGGTGCTTTATCTTCGGGTGCTGAACCATGATCCGAAAGACTCCTCGTGGCCTTTGCGCGACCGCGTCTTTTGGTCGGCAGGGCACAAGGCTCCGGCACTTTACGTTTCGTTGGGGAAGGCAGGCTATTTCCCCCTGGATGAAACCGTATTGCTACGGCAGTTCGGTGCGAAGTTTGAGGGACATCCAAATTGTCTGAAACTGCCAGGTGTGGAAGTCTCCAGCGGCTCCCTGGGCCAGGGTCTGGGTGTCGCGGTGGGCAGCGCGCTGGCCGGCAGACTGGCGGGGCGGCCCTACCGGGTCTATTGCATCATGGGGGATGGCGAACAGCAGGAAGGCAGCATTTGGGAATCCGTCATGGCGGCGGGGCACTATAACCTGGGCAACTTGTGCGCCATAATCGACAAGAACGATTTGCAGATTGATGGCCGAGTCAGCGACGTGATGAACGTCGATCCACTCGCGGAAAAGTACGCTGCCTTCGGATGGAGTGTCATCGAGGTCAACGGGCACGACCTCGGCGAAATTCTATCGGCCTTTGAGCGCGCTGCCGCCACCCCAAAGTTTCCCACCGTAGTCATTGCCCACACGGTGAAGGGAAAGGGTGTCTCCTTTATGGAAAATCAGGCGGGCTGGCACGGCATTGCGCCTGACCGGGAGAAGTTTGAGAAGGCCATGATCGACCTTACCACTCCAGCGGTGCCCCTTGAACGGCAGGTGGCCATGCTGGCGCAGGCCCAGGCTCACGCTGAAGCCGCTGCCATCAAGGCCAGGGCCGGTCTGCCGACGTTTGCGCACGATTATTGGTGGAATTCCGGCGCCACAATGAAGGTTGATATGGATCCCACGCGCATGGGATTTGGACGCGGGCTGGAAGCAGCCGGTGCCGATGAGCGAGTGGTGACCGTCCACGCGGACATTTCCGGGTCAATCAAAATTACGGATTTCGAGGCCAAGCATCCCGAGCGCAAGAATCGCGTCTTCAGTGTGGGGATTGCCGAGCAGAACATGATGGAAGTCGCTGCGGGCCTGGCGAAAGAAGGCTTGATCCCGGTGGCGGGGACCTACGGCGTGTTTGCCTCCGGGCGATGCTGGGACCAGATCCGCACCACGATTTGCTATTCCAACCTGAACGTCAAGATTGCGGGGGCGCACGGTGGTATTTCCGTTGGCGCCGACGGTGCTACCCACCAGGCGCTGGAAGAAATTTCCCTGATGGCCATTCTTCCCAACATGCACCTTGTGGTCCCGTGCGATTCCGTGGAAACGGAACGGGCCACGGTGCACACCCTGCTCGCATTGAATGGGCCTGCCTATATCCGCTACGCACGCGAAGCCACGCCGATTGTGACCACGCACCAGACACCCTTCAAATTCGGAGTGGCCAACATCATTCGCTATCGAGGCGCCAAGCCGCGGTTTCTTGCGGCGTTTGAAACCGTGCTCTCCACGGATTACCTGAACGAGGGTGAAGAGGTTTCCATTATCGCCTGCGGGCCCATGGTTGCGGAATCGATGCGCGCCGCCTGGCTCCTGAAGGAAGAGCATGGAATCGAGACTCGCGTTGTGAACGTTCATACCGTAAAGCCCATGGATGTCGCGGCATTGGTGCGGGCAGCAGATGAAACCGGGATAGTAGTGACTGCGGAAGAACACCAGGTGGGAGGATTCGGCAACATGGTGGCGGGAGCGATTCTCGAAAACCGGCAGCACTTCCAGTTGCCGCTATTGCTCGATCGTGTAGGTGTTCAGGATTGCTTCGGCGTTTCCGGAAAGCCCTGGGAACTGATGCAGTGGTTCGGGCTCAGCGCCGAGCACATTGCCGAGCGCGTCCTGAAACTTCACGGCAAACGCGCCAATGGCAAACGTATGGCGGCGTAATTGCCCTCGTCGGCGCAAGCCTCGTGCCTGCCCTGTGCATGGGCACCCATGGTGGGTGCCCCTATAAAACGCGATGACTTCCAAAGAAAGAGTGATGACGGCCTTCGATCACCACCCGCCTGATCGAGTTCCGGCGTGGTGCGGATCGTCGCCGGAGTTCTGGGAAAAGGCAAAGCGCGCCTCAGGATTGGATGACGAAGGCCTGCGTGTGCGGCTGGGCGACGACTTTCGCCGGGTCTACGCGATTTATGCCGGGCCGGAGTTTCCGCTCAGCCCGGGGGCCACTTATCGCACCGTTTTCGGCATTGAGCGCGAGGGCCTGGGATACGGCCAACCCACTGCCCACCCGCTGGCAAAGGCAACGATCAGGGAAGTTCATGCTTATCCCTGGCCCGACCCATCGTGGATGGACGTCTCCCCCATTCGATCGTATGCGGAACAGTACCAGGGGCAGTACGCCATTCTGGGTGGAGAATGGTCGCCCTTCTTCCACGATGCCGTCGACCTGCTGGGCATGGACGTTCTCTTTCTCAAAATGTACGACGAGCCGGAACTGGTGGATGTGGTTCTGCAACACCTGGTGGATTTCTACGCGGGCGTCAGCCAGCGTATATTCGATGCGGCGGCCTCGGCAATTGACATATTTTTTATCGGGAACGATTTCGGCACCCAGCGCGGCCCAGTGATGAGTCCCACACTCTTCCGACGTTTTATGTTTCCTCACCTTGAGCGTCTGGCCCGGCTCGGCCATGCCTATGGGCTGAAAGTGATGATGCACTGTTGCGGCGGATACGCCCCTCTGATTCCTCAGATGATTGACGCGGGGCTCGATGGCCTGCACGCCGTCCAGCCCTCGTGCCACGGAATGGACCTGCCCACGCTGAAGAGCTCCTTCGGCAACAAAATCCTGTTCAATGGGGCGATCGATTCTCACCACGTGTTGATTGGGGGAACGCCCGCATCGGTTCGGGAAGAGACGCGCCGGGTTCTCGACATCATGAAGACGGGTGGAGGATATGTGGCCGGAGCCAGCCACGATTATATCCTCGAAGAAACGCCCGTAGAGAACGTCTTCGCCATGTTTGACGCCATCGCCGAATTCGGGCAATACAATTAGGCCGGAGTTCAT